>JAAFHU010000027.1 GCA_013297645.1 Actinomycetota bacterium | reverse complement strand
CGGCTACGTCGGCCTCGAGATGGCCGAGGCCTTCACCGCCCGCGGCCTGGCCGTGACCCAGCTGCAGCGCGGCCCGGAGGTGCTCTCGACCCTCGACGCCGAGCTTGGTGCTCTCGTGCACGCCGAGCTCGATGCCCACGGGGTCGAGGTGCTCGTCGACACAACGGTGACGCGCATCGAGAAGGCGTCCGACGGGCTCACCGTCAGCGGACCGGGCTTTACGCGCACGGCCGACCTCGTTCTGCTCGTCGTCGGCGTGCGGCCGAATACCGATCTGCTCCTGCGCGCCGGCGCGCGTATCGGCGCTGGCGGCGCGGTCGTCGTCGACGAGGCCATGCGCACCGGCCTGCCGCACGTCTACAGCGCGGGCGACGGCGTCATCACCCACCACCGACTGCTGGGCGAGACCTACCTGCCGCTGGGCACGACCGCCCACAAGCAGGGTCGAGTCGCCGGCGAGAACGCCGTCGGGGGCGACGCGCGGTTCGCCGGATCGGTCGGCACCCAGGTGGTTAAGGTCTTCGGCCTCGTCGCCAGCCGCACCGGCCTGCGCGAGCACGAGGCCCTCGTCGCTGGATACAGCCCGACGAGCACGACCGCGGTCGCCGACGACCACAAGGCGTACTACCCGGGAGCGCAGCCGATCAGCATTCGCGTGACGGGAGACAGCCGCGACGGGCTGCTGCTCGGAGCGCAGCTCGTGGGCCGGCTCGGCACAGAGACGGCGAAGCGCGTCGACACCTACGCCACCGCGATCTTCGCCGGCATGACCGTGGCCGGGGTCAGCGATCTCGACCTGTCGTACACGCCGCCCCTGGGGTCCCCGTGGGACGCCGTGCAGGTCGCCACCCAGGCCTGGTCGCGCGCGCACCGCCAGGTGGTGACCGCATGAGGCCGATCGTGCTCTTCCTCTGCCAGCACAACGCGGGGCGCTCCCAGCTGGGCGCAGCCCTGATGGACCACCGGGCCGGGGACCGCTTCGAGGTGCGCTCCGCGGGCATAGCGCCATCGTCGGCCATCAACGCCGCCGGCGCCGCCTCTCTCGCCGAGTTGGGCATCGACACCTCCCACCGCTCCCCGCGCGCCGTGACCGAGGGCGACCTGCGCGAGGCGCAGGTGGTCGTCGCCATGAAACCGGGGCTGAAGCTCCCCATCGACCCCACCGGCCGTCTCATCGTCTGGGAGCTGCCGGATCCGGGGAACTGGGACGTCGAGACCATTCGCCCGCTGCGCGACGAGATCGACGCCCGGGTTCAGCGCCTCGCGGCAGAGCTAGCGCCGGTCGACTAGACCCGCGAAGAGTGCGTGCAGCAGGGGCAGCGCCGACACCGCCATCAGCACCGTTCCCAGCACCTGATCCTGGGAACGCAGCAGGATGCCGCCGACGAGCAGCACCCCGAACAGCACCGCAGACACCAGCCTCCTCCCCGTGCGCTCCAGCTGCCCGATGCGGCGCTCGAGGCGCGGGTTCTGCACGGCCAGGTCGCCGTCCTCGATGCGGGTCACGAGGTCGTCGAGCCGCTGCGGCAGGCGCACGAGGGTGGAGGCCGCGGCGAGGGCGCGGGTCGCGACATCCTTGACGAGGTTGCCGCCCTCCGCGCGGATCAGCTGGGCGCTGTAGGGCTCGACGGCATCCCAGATATTGAAGTCGGGGTCGAGCGTGCTGCACATGCCCGAGACCATCGACATGGCCCGGCCGATGAGCAGGAAGTTCTCTGGCAGCTGGAAGGGCAGCGACCGCACCAGCTCGCCGAACTCGTTGGCGAAGGCGAGGTACTCCTTGGGATCGATGTCGCGCAGCTCGCTGACGCCCATGCCGCCGAAGCGGGCGAAGGCCTTCGTCATCGCGCGCTCGAGCTCGGCGGTGTCGGCGTTGGGCAGCAGCACGCCGATCTCGCGGATGCCCGTGACCATTCCCCGGCCGTCGCGGCCCGCGGCCGAGATGAGCAGGCCGCGCAGGCCCTGGCGCAGAGTGGCTGGAACCTCGCCCATCATGCCGAAGTCGATGAAGGTGAAGTGCCAGCCGCGCTCGCTCGCATC
The DNA here is from genome assembly GCA_013297645.1 of Actinomycetota bacterium. Taxonomy (GTDB): domain Bacteria; phylum Actinomycetota; class Actinomycetes; order Actinomycetales; family Microbacteriaceae; genus Conyzicola. The sequence continues at coordinate 19,236 of JAAFHU010000027.1, read as the reverse complement.
GGGGGTCACGAAGATGTTGCCCGGGTGCGGGTCGGCGTGGAAGAAGCCGTGCACGAACAGCTGGTCGAACATGACCGACGCGAACTCGGCGGCGACGACGGAGGGCTCGATGCCCGCCGCCCGCAGCGCATCGAGGTCGCTGACCTTGATGGCGGTGACGTCTTGCAGGGTCAGCACGCGGCGGGTGCTGCGCTCCCACACCAGCTCGGGCACCGCCACGCGGGGGTCGTCGGCGAAGTTGCCGGCGAAGCGCTCCGCGCTCGTGGCCTCGTGCAGGTAGTCGATCTCCTCAAGGCTGGTGACGGCGAACTCCTCGAGCAGCGCGGGGGCGTCGACCCGGTCGGAGACCAGCCGCACGCGGCTCAGCCAGCCCGCCACCTTGCGCAGGGCCTCGAGGTCGACCTCGACGATCACCTCGATGCCAGGGCGCTGCACCTTGACGATGACGTCGAGCAGGCCCGTCTGGTCGGCATCCATCGACGAGAGCCGGGCGCGGTGGGCCTGGCCGAGTGAGGCGGCGGCCAGCGGGGTCGGGTCGAAGAACGAGTAGGCCGTCTCGAGCGGCACGCCGAGCTCGGTTTCAGCGAGCGCGCGGATCGCGTCGAAGGGAACCGCGGGCACCTCGTCTTGCAGCCCGGCCAGCTCGCGCGTGATCTCGGGCGGCAGGATGTCGAGCCGCGAGGACATGAACTGCCCCACCTTGATCATGAGCCCGCCGAGGTCGACGGCGAGCACGTGGAAGCGGCGTGCGATGGTCTGCAGACGGGCGGCTCGACCGCGAGCGCTGAGGCGGGCGAGCCCGAAGCGGGGCAGCACCAACTCGTACCACCAGGCCTGCACGAGGTACCGCGACGCGAACCGCAGGATGCGGCGCCGGCGCGCACGCATGCTGCCGACGCCTGTCATCTGAACTCCCTGCCGTGGTGACGGCACCCCCGTCAGCCCTGGGCGAGGATCGAGTAGAGCTTACGCCTCGCCTCGTCGAGCACCGCCGTCGCCTCGGCGACCTGCGCGGCGCTGCCGGAGCGTCCGACCTGCGCCGCGGCCTGGGCCAGCTCGAGGCCGGCCTTGGGCAGGGCGGTGGTGCGGTTGAAGCCGCGGGAGTTCTCGGCGGCCCAGGGGGCGGGGTTGCCGGCCCCGGCATCCACCAGTTCCTGGCCCTCGGGGGTGAGCGCGTAGGTCTTGCGGCCGTTCGACTCGGTCGCGCTGATGAGGCCCTCGTCGGCGAGGAGCTGCAGCGTGGGGTAGACCGAGCCCGGGCTGGGCTTCCAGCTGCCGCCGCTGCGGTCCTCGATCTCCTGGATGAGCTGGTAGCCGTGCATCGGCTTCTCGGCGAGCAGGGCGAGAACCGCCGCGCGCACGTCGCCGCGGCCCATGCGGGTGCCGGCCTTCTGCTCGAACTGGCCGCGCAGCTTCTCGAAGGCGTCCCACATGGCAGTGCCGGGCCAGCCGTCGGCCGGGGTGAATGTTCCGCTCATGATGGGCTCCTTGCGATAGTGGGCGACAGCTAACGATATAGCTGAATACCCGTATTTGCTAACCGTTCGACTTCTAACGATATAGCGCACGTCGAGCCTTGCGATCTATTCCCGATTTGCACAAGCCCCTGCCGTGGCCGCGGGTGCCGACGTAGCGTGCTGGCATGAGCACACGCACCGCGCTGCCACCGACACCGCTCGCGACCAGCGGCCCGCGCACCTTGCGCCTCGAAGAGGAGTTCATGCTCGTCGACCCGGTGACCCTCGAGCAGCAGCCGCGCGCCGAGGTCGTGCTCGACCGCCTCGCCGCGGCGCTGCCGCCGGGCACCTCGGCCGCCCATGAGTTTCTCGCCTCGCAAGTGGAGCACGCCTCGCCCGTGTTCAGCGACCTGCCGCGGGCGCTCGCCGAGCTCTCGGCCTTTCGGGTGCACCTCGCTGCCGCGGCGCACGCCGAGGGGCTCGTCGTGTACAGCGGCGGGATGCCGTTCCAGGCAGCACCGCAGCCCACCCTCACCGACGACCCGCGCTACGACCGCGTTCGCTCCGGGTTTCGCGAAGTCATCGCCGACCACCAGGTGAGCGGCCTGCACGTGCACGTCGCCGTGCCCGATCGCGAGGTGGGGGTCAGGGTGCTCGGGCGCATCCGCCCGTGGCTGCCGACCCTGCTCGCGCTGTCGGGCAACTCGCCCTTCTGGCGCGGCGTCGACACCGGCTTCGCCAGCTGGCGCACCATCATGATGCGCCGCTGGGTGACCGGTGGATGCCCTCCGGTATTCCGCGATGCCGAGGACTACGACCGTCGCCTGGCCGCCCTCGTCGGGGTCGGCGGCACGGTCGACGTCGAGACGGTCGCATGGAACGCCCGGCTCTCGGAGCACTATCCGACGGTCGAGTTCCGGGTCTTCGACGCGCAGCTCGACGCGGCCGACTCCGTGCTGCTGGCGGCGCTCGCCCGCGGGATCGTCGAGCGTGCGGTCGACGACGATGCGGAGCCGATGCCCTCGGTCGACCCCGAGCTGCTCGACGCCGCCCTGTGGCACGCTGCCCGCGACGGGCTCAGCGACCAGCTCGTGTGGGACGGATCCCTCGTGCCCGCCGAGGCCGCGGTCGAGGCCCTCGTCGACCACATCCGGGTCGGCAACGCCGACCGCGCCTTCATCCGGGCGCAACTCGACCGGCTGGTCTTCGACGGCACCGGGGCCGAGCGGCAGCGTGGTGCCTACGCCAAGGCGGGCGTCGAAGGACTGGGAACTCTCGCGTCGTAGCCCACTCTGGCGTCGAGCCCGGTGGCGGAGTAGCCCCGCGGTCGGGGACGCGGGACTACCCGCTCGCCACTGAGTGGCAGTCGCAAACGGTGCGTGAGTCTCGGCGGCACACGGGTACAAGCCGCGAGATGAATCTCACAGGACCCAGCGTTGCGACCTGAAACCACCGTGGCCCCGCAAGCTGGGCGTTCCGGCACAGACACACATGTCTACCCATAGTGGAGGGAAGCGGTATTCCCCGGTATCACGGGCCTCGGGGCGCGATTCTCCACGTTCGCTGGGTATCGCCGACAGGGGAGAGATCCTCGCGATTGCCGGACTGGATGAGCAATTCAGCCTTGGTCGAAGGGCGCAGCTCTGCTAACTTCGAGCCAATCGAGAGGATCCACGCCCATGGCCCGAATCCACGTCAAGCTGGTGACCGGTGACGTATTCACCATCAGCCAATCGTTCTACGGCGCCACCGGCGCAATGAACACTGTTCAAGACGCTCAGGTTCAAATGAGCTTCCTTCTCACGAAGATGGCTGCAGTAGGCACCGATCAGGGAAAGACGATCAACGTTGCCCAGATCGCATACGAATGGGTAGAAGCGTAGCCTCGGCCTCTGGGCGCGATTCGGCGACTACCGCGGGTAGGTACGCTGGAACGGATGTCCACACCTTTCGTAGTCTCCGCTGAAGTCGCCGAGGCCCTCGCCTCGCACCGCCCCGTCGTCGCCCTCGAGTCGACGATCATCTCGCACGGCCTGCCGCGCCCCCGAAATCACGAGGCCGCCCTCGAATTCGAGCAGATCCTGCGCGACAAGGGCGTCACGCCCGCCACCATCGCGGTGCTCGACGGTGTTCCGCAGATCGGGCTGGATGCCGAGGGCGTCCGCCGCATCGCCGAGGACGACCTCGCCAAGGCCTCCGTTCGCGACCTCCCCATCATCGCCGCGACCAAGACGAGCGCAGCAACGACCGTCGCCGCGACCAGCCACCTGGCGGCCCTCGCAGGAGTGCGGGTCTTCGCCACCGGCGGCCTCGGGGGAGTGCACCGCGGGGCCAGCGAGTCCTTCGACGAGTCGGCCGACCTCTCGACGCTCGCCGTCACCCCGATCACCGTCGTCAGCGCGGGCGTCAAGTCGGTGCTCGACATCGCGGCGACGCTCGAGCGCCTCGAGACGCTCAGCGTTCCGGTGATCGGCTACGGCACGAAGGTCTTCCCCAGCTTCTGGCTGCGCGAGAGCGCGTTCACCCTCGACTGGTCGGTCGACACCGCCGCAGAGGTGGCGGCGGTCATGAAGGCCCAGGACGGCCTCGGCCACGGGCAGGGCATTGTCGTCGCCAACCCGGTGCCCGCGGACCAGGCGTGGGAGCGCGAGGAGCACGACCGCATCCTCATCGATGCTTTGCGTCTCGCGGACGAGGCGGGCGTCACCGGCAAGGCCGTGACGCCGTTCCTGCTGCTCAAGATCGTCGAGCTCTCGGGCGGGCGCAGCCTCGAGGTCAACCTCGACCTGGCCCGCAACAACGTGCGCGTCGCGGGCGACATCGCGACCGCGTGGGCCGCACTTCATGCCTAGAGTCCTCGTCGTCGGTGACGTCATCGACGATGTGATCGTCGTGCCGCACGGGCCGATCCGCCCTGATACCGACACGGTGAGCGACATCCGCTCGACCCCCGGCGGCTCCGCGGGCAACACCGCGAGCTGGCTCGGACACCTCGGCGTCGAGGTGGAGTTCGTGGGCATGGTCGCGCAGGCCGATGTCGCGCGGCACAGCGCGGTCTTCGAGCAGTACGGGGTCGTGCCGCGACTGCAGGGCCACCCGACGCTGCCGACGGGAGCGATCGTCATCCTCGTCGAGGGCGATACCCGCACGATGCTCACGTCGCGCGGGGCCAACGACTCCGTCGACCTGACGGCGATCGACGTGACCGGCTTCGACGCCCTGCACCTCACCGGCTACAGCCTCTTCAAGCGCGAGGATGCCGCCCCGGTCTCCGCCCTCATCGAGCGCGCCCGGGCGGCCGGCCTCGAGGTCTGCGTCGACCCCGGCAGCGCGGGCTTCCTGCTCGACTACGGGGTGGAGCGCTTTCTCGAGGCGATCGCCGGCGCGACCATCCTCGTGCCCAACCTCGAGGAGTCGCGGGTGCTCGGCAACGTCGACTTCCCGATTGTGGCGGTGACGATGGATCGCGAGGGCGTGCTCGTCAACGGCTCACTCGTGCCCGCGGCGGCCGCCACGATCGTCGACCCGACCGGCGCCGGCGACGCCTTCACGGCCGGCTTTCTCGCCGCCCTGCTGGACGGCGATGACGCCGCCGCCGCCGCCGCCGCGGGCGCGCGCCTCGCGGCCGACGCCGTATCGGCGATGGGCGCCCGACCGAAGTTGCACTGACCCGGCTAGAGTGCAATACTGCACTCTATGTCCCAGAGTGCAACCACCTCGGGGCGCACTGAGCGCATGGCGGCGACAGCGTCGCGCCTCACCTCTATCTCTCGCCGCCTGACCGCCGAGCACGGCCTCAGCGGCTTCACGATCGAGCAGCTGTGCGACGAGGCGGGCGTCTCGCGCCGCACCTTCTTCAACTACTTTCCATCGAAAGAGGAGTGCGTCCTCGGTGTCGACGAGAGTGACGCGATGCAGCGCGCGGCCGAGCAGTTCCTCGCCCGCGGATCCCGCGGCTGGACAGTCGTCGTCGACGACCTGGTCGACATCAGCGCCGAGTTCGCCAAGGCCATGGACATCGGGGTCGCCGAGCACACGGACTTCATGCGTGCGATCGACCGCGAGCCCCGCCTGCTCGCCCGGGCGCTCGGCATGAACCGGGAGCGCGAGCAGCAGCTCGCCGAGCTGGTCGCCGCCCGGGAGGATGTGCCAACGAGCGACCCCCATGTTCGCGCCGCGATCGCCGTCTTCGGTGCGCTAGCCCGCTCGTCGGTCGAGCAGCTCGTGACATCCGACACGTCCGTCGACTTGCACTCCGCCCTCCTGACATCGCTCGCCGCCATCCGCGACGTGCTGGCGACACCGATTGATCGAAAGGATCACCCATGACCACCGCCACCGCCGAGGGGCCGCTGCTTCTCACGAAGCGCCGCATTTGGATCATCTTCGCCGCGCTCATCGCCGGCATGCTGCTCTCGAGCCTCGACCAGACCATCGTCTCGACCGCGATGCCCACCATCGTCGGCCAGCTCGGGGGCGTCGAGCACCAGGTCTGGCTGACCACCGCCTACCTGCTCGCCACCACGATCGTCATGCCGATCTACGGCAAGTTCGGCGACGTGCTCGGGCGGCGCAACCTCTTCCTCGTGGCCATCGCGCTGTTCACCGTCGCGAGCGTCGGCTGCGCGATCGCGGGCGACTTCACCCAGCTGATCATCTTCCGCGCCCTCCAGGGTCTCGGTGGCGGAGGCCTGATGATCTTGTCGCAGGCGATCATCGCCGACATCGTGCCGGCCTCCGAGCGCGGCAAGTACCTCGGCCCGCTCGGCGGCATCTTCGGGCTCTCTGCCGTCGGCGGCCCGCTGCTCGGCGGCTTCTTCGTCGACCACCTCACCTGGCAGTGGGCGTTCTACATCAACATCCCCATCGGCATCGCCGCCTTCGCGGTCGCCTGGTTCACCCTCAAACTGCCCAACAAGAAAGCGACGCAGCCGATCGACATCCTCGGTGTGGTCTTCCTGTCAGCCTTCACGACCTGCCTCATCTTCTTCACCGACTTCGGCGGCGACAAGCAGTACGGCTGGGACTCCGTCGAGACCTGGCTCTTCGGCGGCGGGATGCTGCTGGCCGCCCTGCTCTTCGTGCTCACCGAGGCGCGCGCGAAGGACCCGATTATCCCGCTCTCGCTGTTCAAGAACCCGATCTTCGTCAACGCCACCGCCATCGGCCTCACCCTCGGCCTCGGCATGTTCGCCGCGATCGGATTCGTGCCCACCTTCTTGCAGATGTCATCGGGCACGTCGGCCGCGGCATCCGGCCTGTTGATGCTGCCGATGATGGTCGGGCTGATCGGCACCTCGATCGCCTCGGGGATCGTCATCTCGAAGACCGGCAGCTACAAGCTGTTCCCGATCCTCGGCACCGTGATCACCGCCGCCGCCATGATCTCGATGACAACGCTGACCGCGACGACGCCAATCTGGCTGATCTGCGTATTCCTCTTCGTCTTCGGCGCCGGCCTGGGCCTCATCATGCAGGTCGTGGTGCTCGTCGTGCAGAACTCGGTGGACGCGTCGATGATCGGCACCGCGACGAGCACGAACAACTACTTCCGCGAGGTGGGTGCGTCGCTCGGCGTCGCCGTGTTCGGAACCATCTTCACCACCCGCCTCACCGACAACCTCACCGAGGTCTTCACCGGTGCCGGCTTTGACCCGGCGGCGGCCGGAAACGCGACAGCGACGCTCGACCCGCAGACACTCAACAGCCTGCCCGACGCCTTGCGCGACGGCGTCGTGACCGCCTACGCCGACGCGCTCGCCCCGGTCTTCTGGTACCTGCTGCCCTTCATTGCCATCGCATTCGTACTGTCGCTGTTCCTCAAGCAGATCCCGCTGTCTGACGTGGCCGGACTCATCGCCCGTGGTGAGGCAATCGGCGGCGAGGAGGCTGAGGCGCTCGAGGCGGCGCAGCTCGCGGAGGCGAAGGTCGCGACGCCGAAGAAGAAGGAAGTCAGCGCGAAGCCTTGACCGCCTCGTAGGCCGCGAGTGCCTCGGCGCGCGAGGCCTTGAGGTCGACGATCGGCGCCGGGTAGCCGGGGGTGTTCCACTCTGGCACCCAGCGCCGCACGTAGGCGCCGTCGGGGTCGAACTTCTCGCGCTGCAGCTCGGGGTTGAAGACGCGAAAGTAGGGGGCGGCGTCCGCGCCGCTGCCGGCGACCCACTGCCAGTTGCCCGCGTTGCTCGCCTCGTCAGCGTCGACGAGGCAGTCCCAGAACCACTGCTCGCCCACCCGCCAGTCGATCAGCAGGTTCTTGATGAGAAAGCTTGCCGCAACCATGCGCACCCGATTGTGCATGTAGCCGGTGCGCCAGAGCTCGCGCATGCCGGCGTCCACCAGCGGGATTCCGGTGCGGCCCTGCTGCCACGCCGCCAACTGCTCGTCGTAGTCGGTGCCCCAGCCGAAGGCGTCGAACTCGCGCCGGAAGTTCTTCGTCGCCAGCGCCGGGAAATGGAACAGGATGTTCGCGTTGAACTCGCGCCACCCCACCTCGCTGAGAAACTTGGCGGCGTTCGCGCGCGCAGCGCCGCTCAGCGGTCCGTGCTCCACGCGGTGGAAGACCTGGAACGGCGATACCTCGCCGAAGCGCAGGTGGGGGCTGAGGTGGCTGGTCGCCTCGACGCCGGGCTGGTCGCGCAGATGGTAGTTCGCGAGCCCGCCCTCGGCGAATCGCTCGAGCGCGTCGAGCGCGCCCTGCTCGCCGGGCGTCCACGCCTCGCGCAGGCCGCCGGCCCAGTCGGGGTTGCGGGGGAGCAGGTCGAGCTCGTCTGACGGCAGGGCCGTCGCGGAGAGAGGCGGCGCGTCGAGGGGCCCTCGCGACACTCCCCGCTCGAGGCAGGCCTTCCAGAAGGGGGTGAACACCTTGTAGGGGTTGCCCTCGGCAGTCGTCACCGTCCACGGCTCGAAGAGCAGGGCGGACTGGAAGCTCTGCACTTCGATGCCGGCGGCGCGCAGGGAGGTCTTGAGGGCGGCATCCGCCTCTCGGCCGTTGGTGTAGCGCCGGTTCCAGAACACGGCGTCGGCGCCGGCCTCGGCCACGACAGCGGGCAGCACGGTCGACGCCGAACCCGCGCGCACCGTCAGCGCCCCGCCGAGCGATTCGCGCAGCCTCTCGAGGCTGTGGTGCAGCCACCACCGGCTCGCTCCACCGAGCGGGCGGATGCCGGCAGACACCTCATCGAGCACATACAGCACGACCACGTCGCTGCCCCGCTCGGCTGCCGCCCGCAGCGCGGGGTTGTCGGCCACCCGCAGATCGTCGCGCAGCCAGACGACGGAGGTCATGACGTGGGGCCGAGCCGGAGCTTGTCGGTGAGCGCGGTCAGCTGCTGCAGCTCTGCGGCGTCGAGGGCGCCGCCCACTCGTCGCGCGATGGACTCGGCGTGCACGACCGCGACCCGGCGAAACAGCTCGTGCCCGGCGTCGGTGAGGCAGACGATCGTTCCGCGGCCGTCGCCCGGGTCGCTCTCCTTCACCACGAGCTTCTGGTCGACGAGCCGGTCGACGAGGCGGCTCACGCTCGGCTGGGTGAGCAGCAGGTGCCTGTTGAGATCGCGCAGGCGCAGTTTTCGTCCCGGCTGCCGCGAGAGGTTGAAGAGCACGTCGTACTCGTTGAATGAGAGGAGGTCGGTCGGGAACTCGACGTTGAGCTGGCGCAGCACCGAGACCTGCGCGCGAAACAGCGCCTCCCAGGCATCCACCGCCAGCGCCTTGTCACTCACGGCACAACTCTATGCACGCGCAATGACTTCGCTGAAATTCGCGGTGGTAGGGAATCGACTCATTTGATCCTTAAAAGGATTGAGGGTCGGTTTCCAAGGCAAGAAACCGACCCTCTCCCTTGCACCAAGAGTGTCCTGCAATCACATTCCGCTTTAGTTGCCACAGCAAACAACTTCCGCTGATAGAGACTGTATAACGGAAAGGTAACGGGCGCTAGTTATCGAAACGTTATTTTTCTGCCTTTTTGCTGAGAGCCTGATCACCCCCCTGTTTCTGCCGAAAAGCAACCCCAATCTTTCCTCCCACTCGGCTGCGAACATCAGAGCATGACGTCGATAACCCCGATCTCGCTTTCCATGACTGGTGCTGACAGCTGGCTCGCATCGCGGGGGTCCCAGCCGGTGGGACGCATCGAACTCCAGGATGACCGCTTCGTGGTCAATGCCGCCGACTCGCGACGGGTAGGCCGATACCGCGAGTTCAGCAAGGCGCTCGCTGCGCTCGACGGCTACCGCGGGCTGGGCCGCTCGTGGAAGGTGCTTCTGCCGATCTCTGTGCTGTTCGGCGCCGTGGCCGTCGGATTCGCGGTGTTCGGCATCGATCTGCTGTTCTAGTCCACACTGGAGTCATGACCGACTCCATCGTCGAGCGGCTGCGCGCCGCGGGCTGCGTCTTCGCCGAGGACGAGGCGGCCGTCATCCTCGCGACGGCGACCACGCCCGACGAGGTGGAGCGCATGGTTGCGCAGCGGGTCGGGGGCGCGCCCCTCGAGATCGTGGTGGGGTGGGCCGAGCTCGGCGGCATCCGCTTCGTTGTTGCCCCTGGTGTCTTCGTGCCGCGCCGGCGTACCGATTTCCTGGTGCAGTTGGGCCGTGCTCTTCAGCCGCGGGTTCTGCTCGACCTGTGCTGCGGGTCGGGTGCTGTCGGGGCGGCGATCGGCGCGGCCGAGTTGCACGCCTCCGACATCGACCCGGTGGCCGTGGAGTGCGCCCGGAGCAACGTCGAGGGCAGCGTCTACCTCGGCGACCTGTTCGACCCGCTGCCAGCGGCACTCCGCGGTCGCGTTCACCTCATCACTCTCATCGCCCCGTACGTGCCGACGGATGAGATCGCCCTGCTCCCACGCGAGGCGCGACTCTACGAACCGGCCGCCACTCTCGACGGGGGAGCCGACGGCCTCGCCATCGTGCGCCGGGTCGCCGCCGAGGCGGCGCGGTGGCTCGCCCCCGGCGGCACGCTGCTCACCGAGGTGAGCGAGCAGCAGGCGCCGCACGCGGTCGCCCTCTTCGAGGCGGGCGGCCTGCGCACCCACGTCGAGGAGGACGAGGACCGCTGGGCGACCGTCGTCGTGGCTACCGCTGCGCCTTAGCCAGGTTGTCGACCAGCTGCTCGCGGTTCTGCCTAATGCCGTAGCCGGGGGTGTCGCGCTCGATGCGCCAGCTCTCGCTCAGCGGCCCGACATTGACGGTGTCGAAGCCGAACTCGTCATAGAGGTCGGTGACGAGCTGTGCGGCGTCGTCGAAGTCGCTCGCGGTGGCGAGGGCGCGGCGGTCGGGGGTGCCGGCCGGCGAGCCCGTGGTGGTGATCTCCGCCGAGCCGATGTGGTTGAAGCCCTTGGCGACGCGGCTGGTCGGCAGGTGCTGCTGCAGCAACCCGCTCACCGTGGCCTGCTTGCTGTCGAGCGACTCGATGTGCCCGTCGCGCTCGAAGTAGTAGTTGTTGGTGTCGATGACCACTTTGCCGGCGAGCGGCTCGACGGGGACAGTGTCGAGCGCCTTGAGCGGCACGGTCACGACGACGACGTCGCCCGCCTCCGCCGCCTCGGCGGGAGTTGCGGCGCTCGCCTTCGGGCCGAGCTCCTCGATGAGCGCCGCGAGCGTCTCGGGCCCGCGGGAGTTGCTGAGCACCACGTCATAGCCTCGTGCGACTGCCGCTCGCGCGACCTGGCTGCCGATGTTTCCTGCTCCGATGAATCCAATTGTTGTCATGCTGCAAGTAACCACGCGGAGGCCGATGTTGTTCCCGACACGCGACACGCCCCTCCACCGCAGTGGAGGGCCTGTCGCGTGAGGCTAGAAGAAGTCGGGGCTGGGGGTCGTGGCCTGGCGGATCGACACGTCGGCGTGGCGGTCGAAGCGGTAGCCGACGCCGCGCACGGTGCGCACGATGTCCTCGTAGGCGCCGAGCTTGGAGCGCAGGCGCCGCACGTGCACGTCGATCGTGCGCTCGTTGGGGATGTCGTCGTCACCCTCGCCCCAGAGCGCACCGATGATCTCGTGGCGGTCGATGGTGCGGCCCTCGCGCAGCACGAGGTACTGCAGCAGCTCGAACTCCTTGTAGGTGAGTGCGGCCGTCTCGCCGTCGAGCAGCAGGCGCTTGCGCGAGATGTCGATGATGACGCCGCCCTTGACGGGGGCCTCGGGCTCGGGGGTGTTGCGGTGCTTCGCGAGCGCGGCGGGGTCCTGCAGGGCGAGGCGCACGACATCCACGTCGCGTCCGCCGGCACCCTGGGGCGCGAGGGCGACCGCGGCGTAGGTCTCCGAGGTGGGCACGAGCTGCGCGGCGAGGGCCTTGAGCTGAGCGACGATCGAGCCCAGGTCGGTTCCGGCCTCGAGGGCTTTCAGCTCGTCGACGCCGACGTAGAGCACGAAGCCGCGGGCCTCGGTGCCGGCCGGTACCGCGCGAAGGCGCGACTCGGTGCTCGGGCGGGGTGCCGCAGCAGCAAAGTCGGACGGCTGGGCAAGGTCAATGGTGGCGAGAGACATGGTGGTTAATCCTTGGGACTGGGGTGAAGGGCCTCTGATGATGAGGGTGTGATTCCTTCGGGGTTTTTGTTTATCGAGGTGGATCGCGATCCGTAATGAAAGGAGGGCGATCGGGGATCTCACTCAAGGATTGAGAGTGGAGCCCGACGGGAGATTATCCCTAGGCACACATTCGACAACACATGACGCCAGACGTCCCAACCTCAGCAGAGGCAAGGGTGGTCGTGGTGGCGGTCATGGCTCAACTATCTTTCATGCACCTCAAGAAAGTCAACTTTCTGCGCGCCCCAGTGCCCTCTCGAGGTAGCGACCAGGGGCGATTCGCTCACCTATTTCGGCGTGTCGCTCAGACGATTTTTCTTCACAACCGGTTTCCAAAAGGCTGTTCGATGCGACCGTCCACGCCCGGATCTCCGGGCAAAACTCCATAAAATTGTCTAATTTGCTGGAATTGACAACATAATCTCGAGCAAATTCCACTGGTGCAACCGGTTGCGCGGCTGCTAATGTCGCCCTGCTTTACCCAAAGCGTCGGAGCACCTGCTCCAATCACATCCCGAAAGGAAATGACTATGGCAGTTATTCGAAACCGGAAGGCAGTCGCGGCTGGCTTCACATTGACCGCGGTCGTGGCCGCGACAATGCTCGCTGGCTGCACCACCGGATCCTCGTCGTCCGCAGCGTGCGAGAAGACGACCGACATCAGCTGGCTCGGCACCATCAAGGTCGAGATCCAGGACCAGTTCACCGCTGCGATCGACGAGTACAACGCGACCAACACGGACTGCGTCAACGTCTCGATCATCGAGTCGCCCCAAGACCAGCCCTTCCTCCAGACCGTTACGCCGATGTACGAGGCCGGCAAGGCACCCACGATCATGACCGCGCTGCAGGAGATCCCCGACCTCGCCGACAAGGTGATGGACTGGACCGGCCAGCCGCTCGCCGAGCTCGCCGCTGACGGCACGCTCGACGTCGCGAACATCGACGGCAAGCAGGCGGGTATCCCGATCACCGCCGAGGCCTTCGGCCTGCTCTACAACAAGGCCGTCCTTGACGCCGCCGGCGTCGACCCGGACGCCATCGCGACGCGTAGCGACCTCGAGGACGCTTTCGCCGCCGTCGCCGACTCGGGAGTTGCACCGGTGCACTTCTCGGGCCTGTGGTGGTCGTTGGGTGCGCACTTCACGAACATCTACCACACCGACGCTGCGGACACGGTTGAGGGTCGCCTCGCGATCCTTGACGAGCTCAAGGCCGGCGACAAGGACCTCCTGTCCGACCCGGTGTTCACCAACTGGCTCGACACCTTCGACCTGCTCAAGGCGAACAGCATCGACACCGCGACCATCGCGGACACCGATTACGACCTGGGTGTCGAGAATCTTGCCGTCGGCGACGCCGGCTTCTGGTTCATGGGCAACTGGGCAGAGCCGAACCTGCTCACCACCACCCCCGATGGCGACTTCGGCATCATGCCGGTGCCGGCCAGCGACAAGGCGGGCGACTACGGCAACGACTCGATCTCGGTCGGCGTTCCGTTCTACGCGATGATCGACGCCGAGCAGGCGACGCAGGAGCAGCAGGATGCGGCCGTCAAGGTTCTGACCTGGTTCCTGACCACCCCCGAGGGCCAGGCGTTCTGGTCGGGTCCGGTCGAGGACGGCGGAATGAACTTCATTCCGGTCTACGACGGATTCACCGTGCAGCCGTCCACCTTCATGGCGCAGAAGATCGCTGAATACATCGCCGCGGGCAAGACCCTGCAGTGGGTCAACAGCGCCTACCCGTCGGGCCTCCAGGAGGTCTACGGAGCATCCGCCCAGAAGTACTACGACGGCGTGATCGACCGTGCAACCTTCGCCGCAGAGCTCGAAGCGGCCTGGGTTCAGTAGTCAAAAGCAGTAACCAACCACCTGGCCTCGGTCAGGTACCTCACCGGGTGACCCGGGGCCCGCGCCCCGGGTCACCCGCCCACTACAACAATGGAGTTCAACGTGTCGATGAGATCTCGCCGCCAGGAGGTGCAGCGGTTCGCAGTCTTTGCGTTGATACCGCTAGCCATCTTCGCCCTCGTCCTCGTAGTGCCGTTCGTCCGAGGGGTGTACTTCACCTTCACCGACTGGGACGGCTTTGACGTCACCAAGGTGGTCGGCTTCGACAACTACGCCGCCGTCTTTCAGGACCAGCCCTTCTGGTCATCGCTGACCCTCACGCTCGCCTACGTCGGAGCATCCCTCGTGCTAGTCAACGTCGTGGCCTTCGGACTGGCACTGCTGGTCACGATCCCGCTGCGCGGCGTGGGCGCCCTCCGCACCACCTTCTTCATACCGAACCTTATCGGCGGCGTGATCCTCGGACTGATCTGGCAGTTCCTCTTCGGCCAGGCCCTGCCGGTGCTCGCTGAGTCCAGCGGCATCCCGATATTCCAGGACAACTGGCTCCTCGACACCAACACGGCATTCTGGGCGATGGTGATCGTCACGGTCTGGCAGATGTCGGGCTACATGATGATCATCTACGTCACGGCCCTCATGAGCATCGAGCCCGAGCTGCTCGAGGCGTCGCTTATCGATGGCACGAACGCACTTCAGACTCTCGTCTACATGAAGCTGCCGCTCATGGCCCAGGCCTTCACCATCTCGCTGTTCCTCACCATGCGAAATGCGTTCATGGGCTACGACCTCAACCTCGCGCTCACCGGTGGCAACCCCTATCGCACGACCGAGCTGATCTCGATGCATGTCTTCAAAGAGGCATTCGGATTCGGCAACTTCGCCTCCGGCCAAACCCAGGCGGTGATCATGTTCGTGGTCATCAGCATCGCCGCGATCACCCAAGTCATTGTTTCCAAGAGATTCGAGATCGAGCGATGAAACGCGCCAAAAGAATAAACCTCTTCTTCTTCCTGGTCGCGAGCGTTCTCGCGGTGGTCTACGCACTTCCCTTCGTGATGGTGCTGCTCAACTCCGTCAAGGACAAGCGCGCGGTGCGCAACGATCCGCTGGGGCTTCCGACCGAATGGCAGTGGAGCAACTTCACCGAGGCCATTCGCAAGATGGACTACTGGCAGGCGTTGGGAAACTCGCTTCTCGTCACGATCATCGCCGTCGTTGCGATTGTGGCGACCTCGTCGATGCTTGCGTACTACCTTGCGCGATCGCGCACGAAGTTCTCGGCGGTGACCTTCCTTGTTCTGGTCGCCTCGATGGTCGTGCCCTTCCAGGCCCTGATGATCCCCTTCGTCGGGCTCTTTGGCGAGCGGGGGCTCAACCTACCCAGCAACCAGTTCTCGCTCGCGTTCTTTTACGTCGGATTCGGCGTTGCGCTCTCGACCTTCCTGTACCACGGCTTCATCTCGAACATTCCGTATTCGCTCGATGAGGCCGCGGCTATCGATGGCGCATCGCCGTTCCGCACCTTTCGTACCATCATCCTGCCGATGCTGGGGCCGGTCACCGCGACCGTCTCCATCATCAACTCGCTCTGGATCTGGAACGACTTCCTGCTGCCGTCGGTCGTGCTCATCGACACGGATCAAAAGACACTGCCCCTGAAGACCTTCGTCTTCTACGGCAAGTACACCTCGGACTACGGACTCGCCATGGCGGGACTGCTGCTGTCAATGATCCCGATTGTGGTCTTCTACTTCCTCATGCAGCGTCGGATCATCGCAGGAATCTCGGCGGGAGCAGTCAAGTGAGCGGTTCCCTCCCCGGTGTGATCGTCGATGATCCCCACTGGTGGCGCCAGGCCGTCGTCTACCAGGTGTACCCGCGGTCGTTCTCGGATTCCGACGGCGATGGGCTCGGAGACGTGCAGGGCATCATCTCGCGAATCCCCTATCTTCGTGAGCTCGGGGTGGACGCAGTGTGGCTGTGCCCGTTCTATCCCTCAGCGCTCGCCGACGGGGGGTACGACGTCGACGACTACCGCAACGTGGATCCGCGGCTCGGATCGCTCGACGACTTCGATGAGATGGTGGGCGCGCTGCACGAGGCGGGCCTCAAGATCTTCGTCGATCTCGTACCGAATCACAGCTCCGATCGGCACGAGTGGTTTCGGGCCGCGCTCGCGGCGGATCCCGGCTCGTCGGAGCGCGACCGGTACATCTTCCGCGACGGGCTAGGGGACAGCGGCGAGCTGCCGCCCAACGACTGGCCGAGCCATTTCGCGCCTTCGGCCTGGACGAGGACGACGAAAGCCGACGGCAGCCCCGGCCAGTGGTACCTGCACCTCTTCGCCCCCGAGCAGCCGGACTTCAACTGGGACAACGACGAGGTCAATAATGACTTCCTCTTCACGCTGCGCTTCTGGTCGGATCGGGGCGTTGACGGCTTCCGGGTCGACGTGGCACACGGTCTCAAGAAAGACCTCAGCGAGCCCTACAAGCCGGTGCCATCGATCGGGGTGATGGAAGACCTTCCCACCGACGGCTCGCATCCGCTGTTTGACCGTGACGAGGTGCACGAGGTGTACCGCGCGTGGCGGTCGGTGTTCAACGAGTACTCCCCGCCCCGCGTTGCCGTGGCTGAAGCAGGCGTGCTCGCCGAGCGACGGGCACAGTACGCGACGGCCGACGAGCTGGGCCAGGCCTTCAACTTCGACCTGCTTCAGACTCGCTGGGACGCCCAGGCCTTTCGCGAGACCATTACACGCTGTCTTGATGTCGCTGAGGGCTCGTCGTCGTCGTCAACCTGGACTCTGTCGAATCATGACGTGGTGCGTCATGCGAGTCGGTACGGCCTTCCCGACGGTACCGACCTCGAGGCCTGGCTGCTCAGCGGCGGCACCCACCCCGCGGTGGACATTGAGCAGGGAGCCCGCCGCGCGCGTGCGGCGGCGATGCTGCTGCTGGCGCTCCCCGGATCCGTGTACCTCTACCAGGGCGAGGAGTTGGGCCTGCTCGAGGTAGCTGACTTGCCGGCTGAGGCGCTGCAGGATCCAATCTGGTTGCGCGACAACGGCGCGCGCAAGGGACGTGATGGCTGTCGCATCCCGCTTCCGTGGAATTCGGAGCTGCCATCTCTCGGCTTCACCATTGGCACCCCCCATCTGCCGATCCCCGCCTGGTTCTCGAACTATGCGGTTGATGCGCAAGACGGGGTCGAGGGTTCCACTCTCGAGCTCTACCGCGCAGCGCTGCGTACGCGGCGCCAGCTCCAGTCGACCGAGACCCTCACCTGGCACGAGCACCCTGACGACGTTGTGTGGTTCTCACGGGACAACGGCTGGAACAGCTTCACCAACTTCGGCACCGAGCCGGTTGTCCGGCCCGCCGGAGCGGAGCTGCTGTGCAGCGTGCCGCTCCACACCGGAGATGTCCCTGGCGAGTCGACGGTGTGGTTCCGCGGATAGCCAGTGGCACGCAACCCGCCGTGGGTTCGCAGGGCGCTGTGGCCTAGCGAACCTGCGGCGGGGGTGCGGTTGTACCGCGAACCACCAGCTCGAAGCCCGCTGGCTCGAAATTCTCCGGAGCGGGGGCGCCCTCGATCTCGGCGACGATTTGGCGGGCCGCCCGCGATCCCTGCTCCTGAACATCCTGGGTGCAGGTGGTGAGGTCGTAGGCCTCCGCATAGATATGACCGTCAATGCCGATGACGGAGACATCGTGAGGCACCTGCAAGCCAGCCCTGCTGAGGGCGTACAGGGCTCCGATGGCCATTTCGTCGGAGGCGCAGACCAGTCCGGTCGGCCAGGAGCTGCTCGCGTACAGCTGCGCAACCACCTGCTGGGCGACGCCACTTTGGTAGGCCCCCGACAACATCCAGGTCGGATCGACGACGACCCCTGAGCGCAGGGCACTTCTCGTGAAGGCATGCTCGCGCTCCGACGCGCTGTAGACGGTGAGACTCTGCGAGTCGTAGCCTCCGACGAGCCCGAGCGAGCGATGGCCCAGATCGATCAGGTGGTTGGTGGCGGCCGCCATGATCGCTCCGTCGTCTACCCCGATCGTGCGAAGTCCGACAGCTGGCGGACCCACGGCAATCATGGGGATGTCGAGAAGCGCGAGTTCTGCGAACTCGTCTGGCGTGAAGACGGTCGCGATGACAATGACGGCGTCTACTCGGCGACGCAGCAGCGAGCGGGCGAAGGGACGCTTGCCGCCGTCGTGACTGTGGTCCAGGTCGAAGAGCACCACATCGTAACCGAGCGCGGCGAGGGTGCGGTCGATGCCGCTGACCACCGAGCTGTAGAACCATCGGTCGAGCGAGGGAACGACGACGCCGACCGCGTGATTACGTCCGGTCGACAGTCCTGCGGCGGCAACCGATGGCACGTAGTCCAGCCGTGACGCCGCCTCGCGAACGAGGGCCACCGTCTCCTGTGAGATGCTCGGGATTCCGCGGAGGGCGCGCGAGACAGTCGACTTCGAGAGGCCGAGCTCAGCGGCGATCTGTGCAATTGTCGCCACTACACGCCCCCGTATAGTCGATCGCCCGCATCTCCAAGCCCGGGCACGATGTACCCGACCTCGTTGAGCTTCTCGTCGAGCGACGCGAGCACGAGCGTGACGTCGCGACCCTCCATGGCGGCCTCGACGGCGGCGATTCCCTCGGGGGCGCCGATGAGGCAGACGGCGGTCACCTGGTCCACTCCGCGGTCGAAGAGGTAGTTGAGTCCGACGATGAGTGAGCCGCCGGTCGCGAGCATCGGGTCGATGATGATCGCCTGGCGGCCCTTGATGTCTTTCGGCAGGCGCTCGGAGTAGACGGTGGGCTCGAGCGTCTCCTCGTTGCGTACCATGCCGAGAAAGCCGACCTCGGCGCTGGGAAGCAGGCGCAGCATCCCCTCGAGAAGTCCGAGTCCCGCGCGCAGAATCGGCACGACGAGTGGCAGGGGCTCGCTCAACCGCTGTCCGGTCGTCTGTGTGACCGGTGTCGTCACGTCGACCGTCTCGGTCTTCAGCTGTTTGGTCGCCTCGTAGCCGATGAGGATGACGAGCTCTTCTGCGAGCGCCCGGAAGGTCGCAGAGTTGGTTCGCTCGTCACGCAGCAGCGTGATCTTGTGGGCGACGAGAGGGTGATCGGCAACGTGGACTCGCATAGGCTCAGGCTATCGTGACTGCCCAATACACCGAGTGGATGCTGCAGGCCCTCGAGAGCGCGAGGCTGGCCTCCGAGCACGGTGACGTTCCGGTCGCGGCGCTCGTGCTCGACGCGTCGGGCAGCCCGATTGGGTCGGGGCGCAACGAGCGGGAGCTGCGCAACGACCCCACGGCGCACGCCGAGGTGCTCGCCCTGCGCGCGGCCGCGGAGCACACCGGCTCGTGGCACCTGGAGAACACCACG
>JAAFHU010000026.1 GCA_013297645.1 Actinomycetota bacterium | reverse complement strand
GCGACCGTGAGTTCGGCTACATCCAGACCCGCATGAGCGTGCCGCGCAAGACCGTCGCCGGCCACGTGTCGAACCCCGCCGTCACGGCGTCGATCGGCGTCTGGACCCGCGCGGCCGCCGGTTGGGCCGCCGTGCAGAACCTCAAGCTCGCTCGCTTCGGCGACAACATGCGCAACGTCGCCGTGACCGAGGGTGACAAGACAGAGGCCGAGATCCGCTTCGGCGTCAGCGTCAACACCTGGGGCGTCAACGACCTGGTCGAGGCGGTGGATGCCGCGTCGGACGCCGACGTCGATGCCCTCGTCGCCGAGTACGACGACCTCTACGATGTTGTGCCCGCTCTGCGCTCCGGCGGCGAGAAGCGCGAGTCGCTGCGCTACGGCGCGCGCATCGAGCTCGGCCTGCGGTCGTTCCTCGAGGCGGGCGACTTCGGCGCCTTCACCACCACCTTCGAAGACCTCGGCGGACTGCGCCAGCTGCCCGGCCTCGCCGTGCAGCGCCTCATGGCCGACGGCTACGGCTTCGGCGCCGAGGGCGACTGGAAGACGGCCGTGCTCGTGCGCATCGCCAAGGTGATGGGTGCCGGCCTGCCCGGTGGCGCGTCGCTCATGGAGGACTACACCTACGACCTCGAGCCCGGCAACGAGCTCATTCTCGGCGCGCACATGCTCGAGATCTGCCCGACGCTGACGACCTCGCGGCCGTCGTTGGAGATCCACCCGCTCGGCATCGGCGGTCGCGAAGACCCGGTGCGCCTCGTTTTCGACACGGATGCCGGGGCCGGCGTCGTCGTCGCCCTCAGCGACATGCGCGAGCGCTTCAGGCTCACCGCCAACGTGGTCGAGGTCGTGCCGCTGCCCGAGCAGCTGCCGAACCTGCCGGTCGCCCGCGCGGTCTGGAAGCCGGCTCCCGACTTCGCGACCTCGGCCGCCGCCTGGCTCACCGCCGGGGCCGCGCACCACACGGTGCTCACCACCGCGGTCGGCGTCGAGGCGTGGGAGGACTTCTCCGAGATCGCCCGCGCCGAGCTGCTGGTCATCGACGAGGACACCACGGCCCGCGGCTTCGCCCGCGAGGTCAAGTGGAACGCGGCCTACTACCGGCTGGCGCAGGGGTTGTAGGGCCAATCCGGCAATCCGCTCTCGCGAGCCGATTTCGGACCTTTTCCGTGTTCGCAATGCCGATCACGTGTCCGAGATCGGCTCGCGAAGTAGCTTGCGCGAGCGTCCGCGTTCCACGAGTCCGTGGGGGCGCAGGTGATTCGCGAGGGCCCGACGATCTGCCGTCATGGTCCAGTTGATCCTCGCGAATGAGCGCACCAAGCGACGAAGGCGATCCTCCCGAGCCTTCTCCTTGAGAAGTATCTGCTCGAGGGAGAGTCCCTGCTGATGCTGCCTCAGTGGGCCGTATTTCGAACGACCGTCGAACTCCACGATGAGGTCTAGCTCGCGAAAGTAGAAGTCCACCTCGCCCGCGAATCCCTCATCGTCGAAGAACGTGACCTGCAGCTCTGGTGGCGGATAGCCCAGTGCCATGAATTGCACCCGCGCGAAGGACTCGCCGGGAGAGCCGGCAAGGGCCGAAGAGAACTCGATAACCGAGGCCGCCCGCACCATTCCCCGAGAGGTCTCGCGCGACATGATCGCCCTGTCGAAGTCGAGCCCCTCTGGCGCGAGTTGCAGCGCACGGTCTGCCATTGCCACAGCCCGCACGAAAGGCGTCGAGGCTGCCATATCGACGACCGTTCGGGCCAGTGAGGTGACAACGATGCCGTTGAGCTCGACAGCGTGTGGGTCGAGGCCGATGGCATGGCGCCGGATTCCGACCCGCGAGGTACCCCCGGCTGACGATCCGATCACCTGATGCGCACTGCGCGGCCACGGACCTATCGACGGGAGCCGCCATTCCGCGGCGGCGGCATCGTGCGAAAACTGTGCGTTCGGTTCAGACCGGATGACGTGCGCCCGAATGGTCGTGCGGTACTGGCCGTCTGCGTCGAGCGCGGCCCACTCCTCCGTGTCGACGTAGACACCCGTCGCTACTCGGGTGAGCGATCCATCGGCGTGGCGCCGGCGAAGCTGCCGGTCGGAGCCGAGTCGGGCGGCCTCGCGGGAGAGGAACAGGACAGGTGTGGATGACATGAGGGCATGGTGCCCCGGTCGGGTCCGTTGTTGCGGGTCGGCGGCGCTCCTGGGGGAGGTGATTCGCCGTGGAGGGACTGCTACGACCCGGTTTCGGACAAGATGCCGGCTCGCCAACCGGCGCGCGAGTCCGAAATCGGCTCGTGAGGAGCAAGGGGGCGCGCGAGCCTACTGCGGCGCCGCCGACGACGCCCGCACGATCAGCTTGGTCGAGAGCGGGGTGTCTTCGGTGGCGCTGTCGGGCTCCTCGACGGCGACGAGCACCTTCTGCATGATGAGGGCGCCAAGGGCGGCGAAGTCCTGCCGGATCGTCGTCAGCGGCGGAAAGAGGAATGGCGCCTCTGGCACGTCGTCGAAGCCGACGACGCTGATGTCGTCGGGCACCCGCAGGTCGCGCTCGCGCAGCGCGGCGAGCAGGCCGATCGCCATCTGGTCGTTGGAGGCGAAGGCCGCGATGCCCGGCTCCAGCTGCATGGCGTGGCCGAGTTCGTAGCCGCTCGCGGCGGTCCAGTCCCCTTGCAGCAGGTCGGGCACATCCAGCCGCTGGGCCGCGAGCTCGTCGCGCCAGCCGCGCACGCGCTCGATGGCGTCGGGTGCCGTGGCCGGCCCGGCGAGGTGGTGGATGCGCGTGTGCCCGAGCTCGGCCAGGTGCCGCACCGCAGACCGCGCGCCGCGGTACTGGTCGATCGAGACCACGTGGGGCCCGCGCTTGGGGCCGGCCGCGACCGCGACGAGCGGGATGGTCAGCTCGAGGCCGCGGATGAACTCGAGCACCTCGCTGTCGACGACGATGATGACGATGGCGTCGACCCGCTGCCGCAACAGGGACTCGATGACCCAGCGGATGCCGTTGGCATCCGCATCCAGGGCACTTACCGTGTCGACGCTGTAGCGGGCCGTGCGCGCGGCAACGGTGAAGTGCATCGCGATGGACGTCGGGCCGTAGTCCGAGACCCCGGGGGTCACCAGTCCGATCGTGCGGGTGCGGCGAGGAACGAGCGCACGGGCCGCGGGGGAGGGGCTGTACCGCAGCTGCGAGATGGCCTGCTCGACGCGCGCGCGGGTCGCGGGCCGAACGTTGGGCAGGTTGTTGAGCACTCGCGAGACCGTTTGATGGGACACCCCGGCCAGCCGCGCGACATCGAAGATGTTCGCGTTGCGAGCAGGCTTGTCCTCGGTGCTCACTGTTCGTCCCTCACTCGGCGTTCTCGTCTGGCTTCGCGACAAGCGCCAAAAGGGAATCGACCGTGAGGCCGTCAGAGGGGAGCGTGTCGACGATGGCACCGTCGCGCAGGATTGCGACGCGGTGCCCGACACGGAGCACCTCTTCGAGTTCCGCTGAGATGAAGACTACCGAAAGGCCGCTGTCGGCCAACTCGCCGACGAGGTTCTGCACGTCGACCTTCGCCCCGACGTCGATGCCCCGGGTCGGTTCGTCGAGCACGAGCACGCGGGGCGCGAGGGCGAGCAGGCGGGCGAGCATGACCTTCTGCTGGTTGCCGCCGGAGAGCTGGCCGGCCGGCCGGCTGAGATCGGCGGGGCGTATGCCGAGCGCCTCGACCCAGCTGGCGGCGAGCTCGCGCATGCGGGCACGCGGGATGCGCCGAAACACCCCGTACTGCGCCTGCAGCGCGAGGCCGATGTTCTCTTCGACACTGAGCCGGTCGATGATCCCGTCGGTGCGGCGGTTCTCTGGCGAGTAGACGACGCGGTGGAAGATCGCCTCGCGCGGCGTCCTGGGGGAACCGCCCGTAGCGGTGACGAGGAGCGTGCCACCGTCGAGCCGGTCGACGGCGGTGAGCGCGCGGGCGAGCTCGGTGCGGCCGGAGCCGAGCAGGCCCGCCAGGCCGAGCACCTCGCCCTCGACGAGTTCGATAGTCGCGTTGGCGATGCCGGGCCTGACGGTGAGCCCCGCGCCGCTGAGAACGGTCTGCGACTTCTTCTCTGTCGGCGCTGCCGGCGCCCGCGTCGCAATCTCACCGGGGGAGCGCCCGAGCATCTTCTGCACGAGGTCGATGCGCAGCAGCTCCTGGATCTTGTACTCGCCCACGAGGCTGCCGCTGCGGAGCACGGTGATGCGGTCGCAGATCTCATAGACCTGGTCGAGAAAATGCGAGACGAAGAGAATGGCGACGCCGCGCTGCTTGAGCTCCCGGATCACCCGGAATAGCTCCGCCACCTCGTCGAGGTCGAGGCTGGAGGTCGGCTCATCGAGCACGAGCACCTTCACCTCGGTCGACAGTGCCCGCGCGATGGCGACCAGCTGCTGCACGGCGAGGGAATGGGTGCCCAGTTGTGAGGCGGGGTCGATGTCGAGGCCGAGGTCGGCCAAGGCGACCGTGGCCTCGCTGCGCACGCGCTTCCAGTCGATGGCGCCAAAGCGCCGCGGCTCGCGGCCGAGCATGATGTTCTCGGCGACCGACAGGTTGGGCAGCAGGTCGATCTCCTGGTAAACAGTGCGGATGCCGGCCTGCTGTGCATCGTGCGGCGAGCGGAATCGCACTGGCACGCCGTTGAGGCGCACCTCCCCGGCATCCAGCGGTAGTGCTCCGGTCAGCGCCTTGATCAGCGTGGACTTGCCCGCCCCGTTCTCGCCCATGAGCGAGTGGACCTCGCCCGGGAACATGCGGAAGTCGACGGATGACAGCGCGGTTTCGGCCCCGAAGCGTACCGTGGCTCCGGAGACCTCAACGAGTGGTGGAACCGCGCTGTCCATCGTCCTATTCTGCCGGTAATCCGGCCCGGCAGGGACTACGTTCGCCGCGACGAGCGGGTGACGATCACGCGCTGCACCACGACGAAGACGAGAAGCAGGCCGCCGACGATGATGCGCTTCCACGACTGCTCAGCCCCGAGGAAGTTGATCAGGATCGCGATCGTGCCGTAGACGAAGACGCCGATCATCGACCCGATCACATAGCCGCTGCCGCCGGTGAGCAGGGTGCCGCCGATGACGACCGCCGCGATCGTGTCGAGCTCGGCGCCCGATCCGTTGAGGGGGTACCCGGAGCCCTGGTACGCGGTCAGCACCAGGCCGGCGAGGCCGGCGCAGACGCCGCTGATGACGTAGGCGAGGATCTTCGTGCGAACCACGGGTAGGCCCATGAGGCGCGCGGACTGCTCGTTGCCGCCGATGGCGTAGATGGTGCGTCCGAAGCGGGTGAACTGCAGGAGCAGCACACCGACGACGACGACGACCAGCGCGATGATTCCCGTCGGCGTGATGTAGAAGTCGCCGAACTTGAAGCGGGTCGACTGCAGCGCCAGGATCCACTCGTCCTCGACCTTGATCGAGCGCAGGCTGACCAGGAAGGCGAGGCCGCGGGCAAGGAACATGCCGACAAGCGAGGCGATGAAGGGTTGCACGTCGAAATAGTGCACGAGCACACCAATGAGCAGGCCAATCGCGGCACCCGCGGCGATCATCAGCGGCACGGCGACACCCGCCGGCACACCCTGCGAGACGAGGCTCGCGCACAGGATGCCGGTGAAGGCCATCACCGAGCCGACCGAGAGGTCGATGCCACCGGTGAGGATGACGAAGGTCATGCCGACCGCGAGGATCAGCAGGTAGGCGTTGTCGAGCAGCAACGCCGAGATGAGGCGCAGGCTGAGGAAGTTGCCGAACCACCACTGGGCGAAGCCGAACATCACGACGAGGATCAGAACGGCGGCGAACACCGGAATCCACGAGGCGTGACGGCTGCGGAAGGTGTTGAGCGCACCGAGCACCGTGCTGAGCGGCGACGTCGCCGCTGTCTTCAAGTCGGTCACTTGGCCACCTCCGTGGTGTTCGAGTTGCTGCCGCGAATTGAGCCCACTGCCCGCAGCGCCGTTCGGCGCAACAGGGGCGACTGCACGGCTACGACGACGATGACGACCGCGGCCATGAAGACCGGGGTGACCGGCGAGGGCACCCCGAGAAAGACGATCGTCGACTTGAGGGTCTGAATGGTGAAGACGCCGATGACGGTGCCCGCGATGCTGAACTTGCCGCCCATGAGCGAGGTGCCGCCGAGCACGACCGCGAGGATCGCGTCGAGCTCGATGAGGTTGCCCGCGGCGTTGGAGTCGGCAGCCATGATGTTCGAGCTGTAGAGGATGCCGGCGAAGCCCGCGAGCAGTCCGCTGGCGGCGTAGGCGCCCCAGATGATGCCGCGCGAACGCACACCCGCGAGGCGGCTCGCCTCGGGGTTGATGCCGACCGCCTCGGTCAGCATGCCGAGCGCCGTGCGGCGCTGCACGAGCACCACGATGACGATGGCGGCGATCGAGACGAAGAATGCGAAGGGGAAGCCGAGCAGGTAGCCCTGCGACATGAACTTGTAGGGCGCACTGTTCACTGTCGTGATCTCGCCGTTGGTGATGAGCAGGGCGATTCCGCGTCCGGCGAGCATGAGCACGAGTGTCGCGATAATGGGCTGGATGCCGAGAACGGCCACCAGGAATCCATTCCACGCGCCAGCGATGAGTGTCACGACCACGGCGACGGCGACCGCGGTGGCAATGGTGCCCGGCGCCTCGGGGGTCGGCGAGTCAGCGATGATCGTCAGCGCGACGGCGCCGGAGACCGCCATCACGGCGCCCACCGAGAGGTCGATGCCCCGGGTGGCGATGACGATGGTCATGCCGAGGGCGACCAGCATGAGGGGCGCACTGTTTCGCAGCAGTGAGATGAGCGAGCCGTAGAGCTCGCCGTCTTGCACGGTGATGCTCAAGAAGGAGGGCCGCGCTATCGCATTGAGCATCAACAGCGCGACGAGCGCGACGGCCGGCCAGAAAACCCGGTGCTTGACTATGTTCTTCATGCCACGTTCTCCTGGCCCTCATTGGCGATGTAGTCGATGACGTCGTCGACGTGGAGGCCGTTCGACTCGAGTTCGCCGATCTTACGACGATCCCGCATCACAGTGATCCTCTGCGCGAGGCGGATGACCTCTTCGATCTCTGATGAGATGAAGATTACCGACAGGCCCTTCGCTGACAACTCCGCCACCTTGCGCTGGATGTCGGCTTTCGCGCCGACGTCGATGCCGCGCGTGGGCTCATCGAGGATGATGAGCTCCGGAGCCGTGGCAAGCCAGCGGGCGAGGAGCACCTTCTGCTGGTTGCCGCCCGAGAGATTGCGCACGGGGCGGTCGGGGTCGGCGGGACGCACGCCCAGTGCGTCGATGTACTCGGCGACGATCGAGTCGGACTCGGAGCGCTTGACGCGGCGCAACCACCCGCGGCGGGCCTGGATGCCGAGCACGATGTTCTCTGCGACCGAGAGGTCGCCGACAATGCCCTCGGCGCGGCGGTCCTCGGACGAGAAGGCGATGCGTCGGTCGATCGCATGACGCGGCGTGGTGATGCGCGCGGGCTTGCCGTGCACCTCGAGCCTGCCGCTGTCGGAGCGGTCTGCGCCGTACATGAGCCGAACCAGCTCGGTGCGGCCCGAGCCGAGCAGGCCGGCGATGCCGACGACCTCGCCCTCGTAGACCTCGAGGTCGGCTGGTTCGAGCACGCCCTTCTTGCCGAGGCCCGAGGCCTTGAGAACGGGCGCCGACGAGCGGTCGATCTCGCGCGCGGCGGAGCTCGAGAGCTCCGCGAGGTCTTCGAGCTGGCGGCCGATCATGCTCGAGATGAGCTCGTTGCGCGGCAGCTTTGCCGCCTCGTACTCGCCGACGAGCTTGCCATTGCGCAGCACCGTGATGCGGTCGCTGATCTCGTAGACCTGGTCAAGAAAGTGTGAGACAAAGAGAATGGCGACTCCGCGGTCCCGCAGTTCACGGATCACGCCGAAAAGCTGCTCGACCTCGCTGCGGTCGAGGCTCGAGGTCGGCTCGTCGAGAATGAGAACCGTGGAGTCGGTGACCATCGCGCGGCTGATGGCGATGAGCTGCTGGATAGCGATGGAGTGGCTGAAGAGCCCGGTACGGGTATCGAGATTGACGCCGAGGGCCTCGAGGTGCCGGGCGGCCTCACGGTGAGTGGCCCGCCAGTCGATGGCGCCGGCACGGCGCACCTCGTGGCCGAGCATGACGTTCTCGCCGACCGAGAGGTTCGTGCAGAGGTTGACCTCTTGGTAGACGGTCGAGATGCCAGCGGCCTGGGCGTCGGCGGTGGTGTGGAAGGTGCGGGGCTCGCCGCCGACGGTGATCGAACCGCTGTCGATGGCGTAGACGCCGGTCAGGGCCTTGATGAGCGTGGACTTGCCGGCGCCGTTCTCACCCATGAGGCTGTGAACCTCGCCGCGGCGGAGGGTGAAGTCAACCGCGTCGAGTGCTTTGACTCCGGGAAACTGGATCGTGATTCCGCGCATCTCGATGACGGGCGCGACATCTTTGTCGACGGGCATGTGCCGGCTACTTCCTAGATCTGGGGGGTGTGAGATCCCCGCCGGGCGAAGGGTGTTCGCCCGGCGGGGATTCCTATTGCTTTGTAGTGCTGGTGGTGCCTAGTACTTGCGGTCCGGGAGGGCTGCGATTGCTGCCTCCTGGTCGAACTCGCCATCCTGAACGAAGGTCGCGCGCTCGATGGTCTTGCCGTCGAGGACGTCCTTGACCAGGCCAGCGGCGAGCTCGCCCAGCAGCGGGTTGCACTCGACGATGTAGTTGATCTTGCCGTCGGCGAGGGCCTGCATGCCGTCCTTCACCGCGTCGATGGAGACGATCTTGATGTCTTCACCGGGAACGAGTCCAGCAGCCTCGATGGCGTCAATCGCGCCAAGGGCCATGTCGTCGTTGTGCGCGTAGACGAGGTCGATGCCGTCCTTGCCGTACTTCTGCAGGAAGCCCTCCATGACCGTCTTGCCCTCAGCGCGGGTGAAGTTACCCGTCTGCGAGTCGATCTTGGTGATCTGCGAGCCGGCGATGGCCTCGTCGAAGCCCTCCGCGCGGTCGTTGGCCGGAGCAGAACCGGTCGTGCCCTCGAGAACGACCATGTTGGTCGGCTCGGTGAAGGTCGACGCGGCCCAGGTGCCTGCCTTGACGCCCTCGGACTTGAAGTCGAGTCCGACCCAGCCCGCGTAGAGCGACTCGTCAGCGGTCAGCGTGCGGTCCTCGAGGATGACGGGGATGCCGGCGTCCTTGGCCTCCTGCAGAACGTCGTCCCAGCCGTCTTCGACGATCGGGGCGATCACGATGGCGTCGACGCCCTGCGTGATGAATCCACGCACTGCGGCGATCTGCGCCTCGATCTTGTTGTCGGCCGCGTTGAAGACGAGCTTGAAGCCGTTCTCCTCAGAGAACGCCGTCTGCATCGACTCCGTGTTGGCGCTGCGCCATCCGCTCTCAGAACCGGTCTGGGCGAAGCCGACGGTGATGAGCTCGTCATCGCCCGCGCCTGCGCCTGCGCCGGGTCCGGTGCATCCGGAGAGTACGAGAGCCGCGGCTCCCACGATCGTGATAGTGCTAAGGAACTTCTTCACTTCCAAAACCTCCTCGTCTTGGTCCGGCTGCGTCGCCGGCTTGGTGTCATGCATTCACGCCAAAGGGCTTGGCGTTCCCAAATGTTAGCGCTCACAAGCGTCACATTTGCAAACATTGCGAAATAACAGTTCGGTAACGAGGCATCTGATCCCTGATATTACGCGGATCTTGTGGCCCCGGGGGCGAGAAAATTTGCGGTGCATCCATTCTCGTCGCCGGCACCGGATGTGACGGTTCACAAACAGCAACCGCTTCGGTCACCCCACAGGGGGTCGCATCCGCGGCACGGCGATAGACCGCGGGCACTGTGAGCGCTAACATCAGCGTCACCCGACCGCTGGACATTCATCTCAATGAGGAGACCAATGAAACCCACCGTGACCGCGGCCGCAGTCATCTGCGCCGCTCTTGCCCTGACTGGCTGTTCGTCCACGAGCGCGACGGGCGAGCTGCTCGAGACCAAGTCACCGACCCAACTGCTGCGCAACGAGGCGGCCAACCGCCTCGAGGGCGGCACCGACTACACCGTCGGCGCGCAGGACGACTTCTCTGCCGCGTGCAAGTCCGAGGCGGAGGACCCCGCGGGGCTCTACCGCTCGTGGCGCTCAAGCCTGCTCGCCGAGATACCGGAGGAGAGCGCGATCGGCGTCGACCAGTTTGTCGGGGCCCTGGCGACATCCTTCTCGGAAGACGGCTGGGTCTTCACCGAGGACACGCAGGGCTCCGTCGGCAAGGTGACGACCATGACGCGCAGCGACTCGATTGTCACGATGACCTTCACCTCGACCGAGGATGACGGTGCGGGCGCCTCGGTCTACATCGAGGCGAGCGGGCCGTGCGTGCTCACCGGGGGGCCGGACTCTGACGAGGTCAGGAGCCTCGAGGGGTAAAGGCTCCCACGCGCCGTCGCCTACAGCCTGCTTGTGCACGTGAAGTTCCTGCGCTACATTCATCGAAGCGGTTCGACGATGAACAGGACAGAGCATGGCAACGATAGGCGACGTAGCGCGCGAGGCAGGCGTCTCGCGCAGCACGGTGTCGTACGCCCTGTCCGGAAACCGCCCCATCTCGCTCGAGACCCGGCAGCGCATCGACGCGGCCATCGCCAAGCTCGGATTCACCATCAACGCGGGGGCCAGGGCTCTCGCGACCAGCGAGACCATGGTCATCGGGCTGCTGCTGCAGTTTCATGACGACGAGTTTCCGCCGGCGATGCTGCAGTACATCCTCGCGGTGTCGACGGCGGCGCGCGAGAGCGGCTACGACATCCTCATGGTGACCGACTCCGACGGTCCGGGCGCGGTGAAGCGCATCACGTCGTCGAACATGGTCGACGGCGTCGTGCTGCTCGACGTCACCCACGAGGACCCGCGCCTCGATGCGCTGCGGGCGGCACGCCAGCCGGGCGCCCTGGTCGGGCTGCCGCGCAACACCGAGGAGCTCGATGTCTTCGACCTCGACTTCGGTGAGGCCGCCAGGATTCTCGTCGACCACCTCTATGGACTCGGCCACCAGCAGGTCGTGCTCGTCTCGCCGCCGCGGCACGTCTTCGAGCGCGGGGGAGCCTATGGCTGGCGCTTCCGCGACGCCGCCGTCGAGCGCGCCGCGCGCTATGGCATGCAGATCTACCCCTATTACGGCGAGTCCCAGCAGCCGGGGATCTCGCGCAGTCTCAACGCCATCCTCGATGCGCGGCCCCAGGCGACTGCGCTCATCGTTCACAATGACGCCTCCATCGCGGTGCTCCCCTCGGTGCTGCACGAGCGCGGCGTCGAGGTGCCCCGCGACCTCTCGGTCGTCAGCCTCTACTCACAAGACTTCGGACGGAGCTTCCTGCTGCCCTACACGGCAGTGGAAACGTCGCCCGACACGCTGGGCCGCGAAGCGGTGCAGCACCTGGTTCGGCGAATGAGCAACCCGGACGACCCGGTCGTCGCGAAGTTCATCGAGCCAGTCCTAACGATCCGGGGAAGCACGGCTTAAAGCGAGTCTCGCTCTTCGGAGCACAACTTGGCCTGTCGTCGAACCGGTTCGACATCGCAGAAGACGCACAACCTGTAACAGCGAATGATTCAGAGAGGAAACATCGTGAACAACACAGCTAGAAAGAGCCGCATCCTGGGCGCTCTCGTGCTCAGCACGGCCCTTGTCGGCGGCCTCGCCGCCTGCACCACCACGCCTACCGGCGGCGACAGCGCCGGAGGCACCTTCACCCTGTGGGACCCGTACCCCGACCGCGACGCCAGCTCGACCTGGGCCCAGGCGATCGACGCCTGCGCCACCGATCTCGGAATCACGATCGAGCGCAACGCCGGCAACACCGGCGACACCGTCAAGGACCTCACCACTGCGGCGAGCAACCTGCCCGACATCGCGATGGTCGACAACCCCAAGGTGTCGACTCTCGCCGACGCCGGTCTTCTCACCACGACCGACGAGAACGGCTTCGATGTCTCCGACATCTCGGCGAACATCCTCAGCGCCGGCGAGATCGACGGCAAGGTGTACGGGGTGCCCGTCGGGGCGAACACCCTCGGCCTGTACTACAACCCCGCCGTGCTTGACGCTGCCGGAGTCGATATCGCATCGGTGACCGACTACGCCTCGCTCACCGCGGCACTGGAGAAGGTCGTCGCGTCGGGCAAGAAGGGAATCACCTTCTCTGCCGTCGGCACCGAGGAGGGCAGCTTCCAGTTCCTTCCCTGGTTCTGGGGTGCTGGCGCCGACCTGACCGCGCTCGACTCGAGCGAGTCGGAGGCCGCACTGACGCTGTGGACCGACTGGGTGCAGAAGGGCTACGCGCCCAACTCGGTGCTCTCGAACACCCAGGGCACCAGCTGGGACGAGTTCAAGACGGGCGACTTCGCCTTTGCCGAGAACGGATCCTGGTTCAAGAGCGACGCGGACGCCAACGGCTTCCTGTCGATCCAGGTTCCCGGCATCGACGGCGGAGTGGCGCCCGCGCCCACCGGCGGCGAGTTCATCACCATCCCGGTGCAGAAGGACGCGTCGCGCTACGCCACCTCGGCGAAGATCGTCAAGTGCCTCAGCGAGGGTGACACCGGCGCGACCGCGCTCGGCTACGTCGCCCCGACCCAGGCAGGCGCTGACGCGCAGCTGGCCGCCGACCCGACGCTGGAGTTCTGGATCGGCGCGGTCGGCGACGCGAAGCCGCGCACCGCTGACAACCTCGGCGTCTCGTACGGCATCATCTCGGAGCAGCTCTACACCGCGGTGCAGGCAGCGCTGAGCGGATCTGCCTCACCCGCCGAGGCCCTCGCGACCGCGCAGGCGACTGCCGTCGAGAACCTCAAGTAACAGCGCTATCCAATCAAGGAAACACGTCATGTCAGCAACACCGGTCACCCGTGAAAAGGTCACCCCCTCGTTGGCTGCTCGTGGCATCGCCGGAGGGGCAGCGTCTGCGGACGCTGTCCCTTCGGGACGCCGCGTGCGGGCACGCCAGCGGCGCCGCGCGCAGCTCACGGCCTGGGCATTCATCGCCCCGGTCGTCATCTACCTCGTGGTGTTCTACGCGTACCCGCTCTACCGCAACCTCGACCTCAGCTTTCGTGACTACACGTTGCGCTCGTTCATCGACGGCACGGCCGACTTCGTCTGGTTCGACAACTACGCGAAGGTGCTCAGCAACTCGACCTTCGCTCCGGCCCTGCTCAACACCGCGGTGTTCACGGGTGTCTCGATCATCTTCCAGTTCTCGATCGGGCTCGCCCTCGCGGTCTTCTTCTTCCGCAACTTCCCGCTCGCCACGACGCTGCGCGCGCTCTTCCTCGTGCCGTGGCTGCTGCCCCTGCTCGTGTCGGCATCGATCTGGGCGTGGATGCTCAACAGCGAGTCGGGCATTGTCAACGCGCTGATCCAGGCCCTCGGCGGTCCCCAGATCAACTGGCTCACCTCGCCGGAGTGGGCGCTCGTCAGCGTGCTGATCGCCAACATCTGGATCGGCATCCCCTTCAACCTCGTCATCCTGTACAGCGGTCTGCAGGGCATCCCCTCCGACGTGTACGAAGCTGCGTCGCTCGATGGGGCGAGCGGCTGGCAGACCTTCTGGCGCATCACGGTTCCGCTGCTGCGGCCGGTCTCGGCGATCACGATCCTGCTCGGGCTCGTGTACACGCTCAAGGTCTTCGACATCATCTGGATCATGACGCGGGGCGGGCCGGTCAACGCGTCGACGACGCTGTCGATCTGGTCGTACCGTCTCGGATTCGGAGGGCAGAGCCCCGACCTCAGCCCGGCGGCAGCGGTCGGCAACCTGCTCATCATCCTCGCCTTCATCTTCGGCCTCATCTACATCCGGGCCCAGCGCAGATTGGCTACCCCATGACCCACAGCCGCACCTGGTGGAAGACGCTCATCGGTGTTCTCCTGACCGGGATCATGCTCTTTCCGTTGTACTGGATGATTAACGTGTCGGTGACCCAGCCCACCGACCTGCGGCGAGACCCGCCAAACCTCTTCCCGGTGAACCCGACCTTCGCGGGGTACTCGACGGTGGTCAGCGAACAGCTGCCCTACCTCGGCACCAGCCTCCTTGTCGGCCTCGGCACGGTCGCGCTGACGCTCGCGCTGTCGGCGCCCGCGGCCTTCGCCCTTGCGAAGCTACGGCCGGTGGGGGGAACCGCGGTGAACTTCGTGCTGCTGATCGCCCAGATGATCCCGGGCATCATCATGGCGATGGGCTTCTACCTGATCTTCAACAGCTGGGGCCTGCTCGACACGATCCCCGGGCTGATCCTCGCGGACTCGACTCTGGCCGTTCCCTTTGGTGTGCTCATCTTCACGGCCTTCATGAGCGGCATTCCCAACGAGCTGCTCTCGGCCGCGAAGATCGATGGCGCGAGCGCGTGGCGCACCTTCTGGTCGGTCGTGCTGCCGGTGAGCCGCAACTCGGTCGTCACCGTGTCGCTGTTCACCTTCTTGTGGGCCTGGTCGGACTTCATCTTCGCCTCGACGCTCAACCGCGGAGGCGACCTGCAGCCGATCACGATCGGCATCTACAAGTACATCGGCAACAACACCCAGGACTGGAACGCGATTATGGCGACCGCCGTCGTCGCGTCTGTTCCGGCCGCCATCCTGCTGGTCGTCGCGCAGCGCTACGTCGCCGCCGGCGTGACCGCGGGCGCCGTCAAGGACTAGCCGAACCTCACCCGAAAGGCCCCCATGATCTCCTTCCTCTACGAGCATCCCCGCGCGCCCCGACGGGCCGCGCCTCCGTCCTTCGACGTGGGTGAGATTCCCTTCAGCTACCGCGGCTCGTGGCTCGACATCTCTCCGGTGGTCGCGCTGCACACGGTCAGCGAGCACCTGCACCTCGTATCGCACCAGACGGGAATGCACGCGGTTCTGCGCTTCTCGCCCGAGCGCGACGGCGTCGCGGTCGCCGCGGACTGGGTATCGACGGCATCCCATCTGGAATGGCGGGTGGATGAGCAGGCTGCTATCACCGCCGCCTTCGAGTCGGTAGACACCCTGCGCATTCGCGGGCGGGGCGTCGACCTGCGCGTCGCTGACGCGACGGCCGTGCTCACCCCCTTCACCGGCACCTACTTCTTCCAGGACCCCGTCGACGGCTCCGCGATATTCACGTCGTACGAGACCGGTCGTCGCTACCGCGTTACCTCGATCACCGGGGAGTTGCGGTTCGACGGTGCCGAGGCGCTCGGTGCCACCGAGCGCGCGGTCGTAGCGGGCGGGCCCGAGTGGGAGATTGCCATCGAGGAATTCGAGACAGCGAGGCCGACCTTCACGTCTGCTATCGACTTCGCGTCGGTGGCCGATGCCGCCGGGGATGCCTTCGACGACTACCGGCGCACGATCGCCGGCTGGGCCACGGCGGCGACTCCGGCTGCCGACCTCGCGGCCTACGTGCTGTGGTCTGCCACGGTCGGCCCGCGGGGCTTTCTGCAGCGCGAGTCGATCCTCATGTCTAAGCACTGGATGGACAAGGTCTGGAGCTGGGACCACTGCTTCAACGCGCTCGCGCTCGTCGGCGGCGACGCGGCGCTCGCGATCGACCAGTTCCTCACCCCCTTCGACCATCAGGACCCGTCGGGAGCGCTGCCCGACTCGGTGACGCACAGCGAGATCCTCTACAACTTCGTCAAGCCGCCGATCCACGGCTGGGCGCTGACGCTGCTGCGGCAGCAGGCCGACCTCGACGTGGAGTCCCTGACCGACATCTACGGTCTTCTCTCTCGGTGGAGCCGTTTCTGGCTCGACGCCCGCCGGGTGCCCGGGCACGCCATTCCGCACTACCAGCACGGCAACGACAGTGGCTGGGACAACTCCACCGCCTTCGACGTGGACCGCGCGATCGAGGCGCCCGACCTCGCCGCCTTCCTCGTCGTACAGTTCGACGTTCTGGCCGATCTCGCTGACGAGTTGGGCATCGATGAGGGCGCGGGCTGGCGTGCCGAGCGCGACCGGATGCGGGCCGCGCTGCTCGGCGAGCTGTGGAATGGCTCCTCCTTCGTCGCGCGAGGGGTGCGGTCGGGCAGCGCGAGCAAGACGACCAGCCTGCTCACCCTGCTGCCGATCGTCGCGGGGGAGCACCTGCCCGCCGATGTCACCGAGCTGCTCGCCCACAGCATCGAGGCCCACCTCACCGATTTCGGCCCCGCTACCCAGCTGCCGGGCACGCCGGAGTACGAGGACGACGGCTACTGGCGCGGTCCGATCTGGGCTCCGTCGACCGTGCTCATCGAGAGCGGGCTGCGCCGGACCGGGTTCACCGAGCTCGCCGACACCGTGAGTGAGCGGTTCCGCGCCCTGTGCGAGAAGTCGGGCTTTGCCGAGAACTTCGACGCTCTCACCGGTGCAGGTCTGCGCGACCGCGCCTACACCTGGACGGCGAGCAGCTACCTGCACCTCGCCCGCGAGGCAGAGCTGCGGGGCGGCGCTACGGCCGGCTGATGCTGAAGCGGGTCGTGGTGCCGGCGGCGGTGACGGTGTAGTCGCCGAGGTACCCGGTGACCTCGATGGCGCTGTGCGCATCCGTTCGCATGGTGGTTGGCGGCAGCCACCACTCGCCCTTGATGAGCGAGTGCAGCGCGTCGTAGCTGGGCTTCGTCGTGCCGTCGGCCCGCACCAGGCCCACCGGGGCGCCGAGCCAGGCGCCCGCGTCGGTGATTCCCCAATAGGTGATCGCCTCGACGGCCGGATGCGAGGTGAGCGACCGGTAGTGCCGCACCATCTCGTCGGCCTGCCGTGCCTCGCCCTCGGGCGTCGACGGCCACGACGGGATCTGGTAGTCGTTCAGATCGACGATGTCGGGGGGCATGAGGTGCCCGCTGAGCAGCGTGCTCTCGGTGAGGTGCAGCGGCAGGCCGAAGCGC
This sequence comes from Actinomycetota bacterium, assembly GCA_013297645.1. Lineage (GTDB taxonomy): Bacteria > Actinomycetota > Actinomycetes > Actinomycetales > Microbacteriaceae > Conyzicola. The sequence continues at coordinate 4,847 of JAAFHU010000026.1, read as the reverse complement.
GCGAAGCGGTCGACCATGGCGAGCATCTTCTCCTCGCCCCAATAGCCCTGGTGCATGTGGGTCTGCAGGCCGAGCGCGTCGATCTGGACCCCCGCTGACAGTGCGTCGTCGATCAGCTGTTCGTATCGGGCGCTCAGGTCGAAGTCATTGAGCAGCAGCGTCGCCGACGGGTTGGCGGCGCGCGCCTCGTCAAAGGCGAGCTGGATCATGGGAACCCGCCCCTTGACCCTCGCCAGATCGGTGATGGCGTTCGCCTCCGCCTCGAAGACCGGCATGATGACGACCTCGTTGATCGCGTCCCACGTGTCGATGAGGTCGATGAAGTCGATGACGTCACGGCGAATGCGCTTGCGCACCTGCGGCTCGACGTCGGCAGTGAGCCACTGCGGCGCCAGAGTGTGCCAGACCAGCGGGTGGCCCTTGACGGCAACGCCGTGGTCGCGGAACCACTGCGCGGCGTCGCGCAGCGGCCGGGTGCGCGGCGCGCCCCGCACCGGCTCGAAGTCGCGCCAGTAGAAGGGCAGCGTTGCCGAGTTGTACAGGTCGAGCCACAGGGCGGCGAGCCCGGTATCGCGCGCGGCGGGCTCGACGAAGTCGAATCCGATGTTGCCGAAGGCGAATGCATGGCGGGTCTGCTCGACGACGACCTCGGTGAAGGGCGGGGCGGTTTCGACCGAGACGCGGGTCGTGCCGCGGGTCAGGCCCACGTCACGTGCAGCGCGCGCTCGTAGCCGACTTCGCGCACCGAACCGGTCAGCTGCACGCTGTGCACCAGCGGGATGTCGGCGCTCGACCGCCCGAAGCCCAGCACGATCTCGCCGGGCTCGACGACCCGCACGCCACTGCGCCCGGTGAAGCTGGTCACGTCGGCGGGCACCGCGACGCTCAGCGTCACCGATGCGCCGGCCTCAAGCGTGACCCGCTGGTAGCCGAGCAGACGCTGCACGGGGCGCACCACCGAGGCAACCGGGTCGTGCAGGTAGAGCTGCACGACGTCGCTTCCGCTGCGGTCGCCGGTGTTGGTCACGGTCACCGACAGGGTGGCGGTGCCGTCGGTGCCGATGCTCTCGGACGACGACGACGAACTCCACTCGAAAGTCGAGTACCCGATGCCGTGCCCGAAGGAGAAGGCCGCTGTGGGGTCGACGTTCGAGACGCCGTTCTTGCGGGCAAGTGGAGCGGCGAGGTAGGTCGACGGCTGCGAGCCGGCGTGCGCCGGAACGCTCACGGGCAGGCGGCCGCTGGGGTTGACCCTGCCGCTGAGCACGCCGGCCACGGCGCCGGTGCCCTCCTCCCCGGGGAAGAAGGTCTGAACGATCGCGGCCGCGTCGGTCACCGCTGCGCCCAGGGCGTAGGGCCGGCCGGCGAAGAGCACGACGATCGTCGGGGTGCCCGTGGCGAGCACGGCGTCGAGCAGCTGCTGCTGCGCGCCGGGAAGCGCGAGGGAGTCGGCGTCGCAGCCCTCGCCGCTCGTGCCGCGGCCGAAGAGGCCGGCGCGGTCTCCGAGGGTGACGACGGCGACATCCGCGTTCTTCGCCGACTCGACCGCGGCGGCGATGCCGTCGGTCTCGCCGCCGTCGATGGTGGTTCCGAGGGTGTACTCGACCGTCTCAAATTCGGTGGTCAGCGACTGGAAGAAGGTCGGCAGATCGATGCCGACCGGCTCGTTCGGGTGCTGCACGCCGACGTGCGCCGGGAAGGAGTAGCAGCCGAGCACGGCGAAGGGGTCGCTGGCGGTCGGGCCGATCGCCGCGATCCGCACGCCCTTCTGCAAGGGCAGCGTTCCGTCGTTCGACAGCAGGATGACGGACTGCTCTGCGACCTCGCGGGCGACCGCCCGGTTCTCGGGGCTGTCGAGGTCGATCGCGGCGCGCACGGCGTCGAGGTCGCCGAGGTCGACTCCGTCGAGGCCCGCCGGTACCGGCGACCAGTCGGAGTCGAGCAGGCCGAGCTCCGCCTTCTGGGTGAGCACCCGTCGCAGTGCCCGGTCGACGAGGTCTTCCGAGACCTCGCCCGCGCGGATCGCCGCGACGAGGGGCTCGCCAAAGGTCTTGACGGTGGGCAGTTCGACATCGACGCCCGCGGTCAGCGCCGCCGCTGCCGCCTCGGCCCACGTGCCGGCGACGCCGTGCAGGAGTTTGAGGAAGGCGACGCCGAAGTAGTCGGCGACGACCGTGCCGGTGAAGCCCCACTCGTCGCGCAGGGTGCCGGTGAGCAGCGACTCGTCGGCCGCCGAGGGCACGCCGTCGGTGTCGGTGTACGCGTGCATGACCGAGCGGGGCTTGCCGTCGCGCATGACCATCTCGAAGGGGGCCAGCAGCACATCGGCGAACTCGCGCGGCCCGATCGAGACGGGCGCGAGGTTGCGGCCGGCCTTCGAGGCGGAGTAGCCGACGAAGTGCTTGAGCGTTGAGACGATGCCCGCCGACTCGAGGCCCGTGACGTAGGCGGTGCCGATCGATCCGATGAGGTAGGGGTCCTCGCCGATCGTCTCTTCGACGCGGCCCCAGCGGGCGTCGCGCACGACGTCGAGCACCGGGGCCAGGCCCTGGTGCACGCCGACCGAGCGCATGTCGTCGCCGATGCGACGCGCCATGCGCTCCACGAGCTCCGGGTTGAAGGTCGCTCCCCAGCTCAGCGGCACGGGGTAGGCGGTCGCGCCCCAGGCGGCGAAACCGGCCAGGCACTCCTCGTGGGCGAGCGCGGGGATGCCGAGCCGGCCCGTCGACAAGATCTTCGCCTGCGTGCGCAGCAGCGACAGTGCTCCGAGCCCCGGGTTGACCGGTGCGCTGCCGAAGGGCCGGGTGAGCTGGCCGAGCCCGCTGGGCAGCAGCGCATCGAGGTCGATGGTGTCATCCATCTCGTGCTGGTGCGGGGCGACGTCGCCGCCCTCGTTCGATGCGCCTACCCAGACGCCGACGAGCTGGGCGACCTTTTCCTCGAGGGTGAGTTCCGACATGAGCGCCTCAACGCGTGACTCGCGCGGAGCGGCGGGGTCCTGCCAGAGGTGAGTGGTAGTGATTGTCATTGCTAACCCTTGACGGCGCCCGTGAGTCCGCCGACGATGCGGCGCTCGGCGAGTGAGAAGAAGACGAGAGCGGGGATCATCGCCAGCGAGGTGAAGGCGAGCACACCGGCGGTGTCTGAGGAGTACTGCGTCGCGAACTGCTGCACCCCGAGCGGCAGGGTGTAGTTCGCCTGACCTGCGCCACCCGCGCCGAGCACGAAGAGCGGCAACAGGTAGGCGTTCCAGCTGTTGACGAAGGCGAGCACGCCGACGGTCACCAGGCCCGGGGCCGACAGCGGCAGCAGGATCCGCCAGAAGAAGCCGATGCGGCTCGTGCCGTCGATCATCGCGGCGTCTTCGAGCTCGCGCGGGATCGCCCGCAGGAAGGGCACGAGGATGATGATCGTCGTGGGCAGCGCGAACGCGATCTGCGGAATGATCACCCCGATGAACGAGCCGTTGAGCCCGAGGGCGCGCAGCATGATCGAGAGCGGCAGGATCGCGACGCTGATCGGGAAGAGCAGGCCCGCGGTGAAGAGCGAGTACATGAGGCCGCGCAGTCGGAACTCGTAGCGGGCGATGACGAAGGCCGCCATGACGCCGAACACGACAACGCCGGCGGTGGTGCCGAGCGCGACGATCGTGCTGATGCCCGCCTGGTTCCAGAACAGGGTGCCCTCGCCGAAGAGCACGCGGCCGTAGGTCGAGAAGGTCCAGGGGTCGGGCCATCCTGCGAGGTTCTCGTTGAGCTGCTTCGTCGTGCGGAAGCCGCTGACGATGATGTAGCCGACGGGAACGAGCGTGACGCAGATGACGATGAGCGCCACGAGGTAGACGATCGGCGAGCCCCAGTCGATCTTTCGGCGGCGGCGGATCGACCCGACGTCGGATTCTGCGATGGCCATCAGCGGCCCTTTCCGGTTCCGGTCATTGCACCCTCGAGATCGCGGCTGAGCGCGAAGCGTTGGTAGGCGAGTGCGATCACGAGTGAGATGACGAAGAGGATGACGGCGACGGCGGTGCCGTAGCCGATCTGCTGGCGCGAGCTGCCGATCTCGACGAGGTACGTCGCCATCGTGGCGCTCGCGAAGTTGGGGCCGCCACGGGTGGTGACCCAGACCATGTCGAAGAGCTGCAGGGCGCCGATGATCGAGAGGAAGGCCCAGATGCGAATGGTGGGGCCGAGCAGCGGCAGAGTGATGTGGCGCTGCGTCTGCCACCAGGTCGCACCGTCGATCTGCGCGGCCTCGCTGAGCTCCTCGGGAACGCCCTGCAGGCCGGCGAGCATGAGGATCACGGCGAAGCCGACGTACTTCCACGTGAGGATGAGGAACACCGTCCACATGACGATGTCGGGATCGGCGAGCCAGTTGGGCTTGTCGCCCGTCCACCCGAAGAACTCGAGGAAGGTGTCGACTCCGGAGTTCGGCAGGAGGAGCAGCTTCCAGGCCAGGCCGGCGACGACCTCGCTGAGCACATAGGGCACGAAGATGAGCAGGCGCAGCAGTGCGCGGCCGCGCATCTTGCGGTTGAGCAGCAGTGCCAGCCCGATCGCGAGCGGCCCCTGGATGAGCAGCGACAGCGCGACGATGAAGAAGTTGTGGCCGATCGCCCCGAGGAAGGTCGGGTCGGTCAGGGCCCGCTCGTAGTTCTCGATGCCGACGAAGCGGTTGCAGTAGTTGGGCCCCTGCGAGCCGTTCGCCGCGTAGGCGTCGATGCAGGCGGGGTCGGTCAGGGGACCGAGGCCGTCCCAGCGGAAGACGCTGTACACGGCGGCCAGGATGATCGGCACGATCACCAGGCTGACGTAGAAGAGCAGTGCCGGTCCGGCAAAGAAGCC
>JAAFHU010000025.1 GCA_013297645.1 Actinomycetota bacterium | reverse complement strand
GGCTCCGAGGGTGAGGGCGCCGTAGTTGTCGCCTATGACTGCCAGATGGGCGCCGGCCAGAGTCGCGCCGGCGAGAAGCGGGGCGGCGAGATCGAGAATGAGCCGGTCGGTGGCGTCGTAGGCGAACAGGTTGTCGGCCTCGACATCCGGCCAGCGGCGCAGGGTGCTCAGATCGAGGCTAGGCATGGGGCGGCCGCCAGACCACGAGCTCGTTCTGGCGTCGGCTGCGGGTTCCTGCGCGCAGCGAGATGACATCGCCCGACTCCCCCGCGGCGAAGACGCGGCGGCCCGGGCGGTTGAGCAGCTCGTCGGCGAGAGCGCTCTCAAGCTGACGCACACGGGCACCGAGCGCCGACACCTGGTCCTCCAGGTCGAGAACCCGGCGGATGCCCTCCAGGCTCACCCCCTCCGCGCTCAGTGCCGCGATCTCGCGCAGCTGCATGACGTCACGCATCGAATAGCGCCGCGACTTGCCTGCCGTGCGCGTCGGACTCACCAGCCCAAGCCGGTCGTACTGGCGCAGCGTCTGCGGGTGCATGCCTGCGAGCTCCGCCGCAACGGCGATCGCGAGCACGGGGGTGAATTCGTCCACGGCTAGCCCTTCGCCCTGGCGAGCAGGTCGGCGCGCGGATTCTCGGCGGGCATGGCGGTGGCGAAGGCCTCGAGGCTGGCCTGCGCCTCGGCCGGCAGATGGCTCGGTACCGCGACGACGACGGAGGCGAGCAGGTCGCCGACGCCCTTCGGCGTCGTGACGCCCCGGCCCTTGACGCGCAGCACGCGGCCGCTCGGAGTGCCCGGTGCGACGCGCAGCTTGACTGGCTCGCCGCCGAGGGTGGGCACCTCGATGGTGGCTCCGAGCACGGCCTCGACGAAGGTCACGGGAACATCGACCCGCAGGTTGAGCCCCTCGCGCTCGAAGACCGGGTGCTTGCGCACCGTGACGGTCAGCACGAGGTCGCCGGGCTGTCCACCGTCCTGGCTGGGCTCGCCCTTGCCCTTGAGCTTGATCTTCTGGCCGTCAGAGACTCCCTGCGGAATCTTGACCGTGATCACGCGGCCGTTCGACTGCTCGAGCTTGACCGTGTCGCCCTGGATCGCGGTGACGAAGTCGAGGGTGACCCCGGTCGCCAGGTCGCGGCCCTTGGTCGGGCCGCCGAAGCCGCCGAAGCCACCGCTCGACTGGCCGAACATGCCGCTGAAGATGTCCTCGAAGCCGGCGTTGCGCTGGCGCGCCCCGGGGGTGGCGTTGCCGAACATGCCGCCGAAGACATCCTCGAAGCCGCCCGGCTGGCCAGGACGGCCGCCCTGGCTGAACCGTGCGCCGCTGCCCATGGCCCGCACCTGGTCGTACTCGCGGCGCTGCTCGGGGTCGCTGAGCACCGAGTTGGCCTCGCTGATCTCCTTGAAGCGCGCCTCGGCCGTCGGGTCGCCCGGATTGGAGTCCGGGTGAAACTGCCGCGCGAGTTTGCGGTACGTCTTCTTGAGGTCCGCGTCGGAGACGTCTTTCGACACCCCGAGCACCTTGTAGAAGTCCTTGTCGAACCAGTCCTGGCTAGCCATGCACGGCCCCTAGGCTTCGGGAACCGAGACAGCGACCTTGGCAGCGCGGATGAGGCGCTCGCCGAGCGCATACCCCGGATCGATCACGTCGGCGACGGTCTGCACCGTCACCTCCGCCGAGGGCAGCTGCACGACCGCCTCGTGCAGGTGGGGGTCGAAGGCCTCGCCAACAACGCCGACCGAGCGCAGCCCGTACTTCTCGAGGCTGCCGCGAAGCTTGAGCGCGACGATCTCGAGGGGGCTGCCCTCGAGATCGCCGTGCTTCTCGGCGCGCGACAGGTCGTCCAGGGCGGGCAGCAGCGAGCGGATGACCTCGGCGATCACCGCATCCCGGTTCGCGGCGCGGTCGCGCTCGACCCGGGTGCGGAAGTTGACCAGCTCGGCCTGGGCGCGCAGCATGTCGGAGCGCATCTCGGCGACGAGGTCGCGCTCTGCTGCGTCGAGCAGGGCGGCGTCCTCGTCGCTCAACGGCTCCGCGAGGGCGGCGTCGTCGAGGGCGGATTCGTTCGACGCGGAGGATTCGGGTTCAGCGCCCGTCTCCTCGGGTTCCTCGTCGTTCTTCTTCGGGGTCATGCTTACTTCTTTTCCGGCTCGTCCTCAACGACCTCGGCGTCGACGATGTCCTCGTCGCTGGCAGCCGATGCCTCGGGAGCCTCGTCGCCGGTGCCGGCGGAGGCGGTGTCACTCTGGGCGTAGAGAGCCTCGCCAATGCGCGACTGGCTCGCAGTGAGCTTGTCGGCGGCGGCCTTCACGGCGTCCTCGTCGTCCCCGGCGAGTGCGGTCTTGAGGGCGTCGACGTCGCCCTGGATGTCGGTCTTGACATCCTCGGGCAGCTTGTCGGCGTTGTCCTGCAGCAGCTTCTCGGTCGAGTAGGCGAGCTGCTCGGCCGTGTTGCGCACCTCGGCTGCCTCGCGGCGGGCCTTGTCTTCTGCGGCGTGCTCCTCGCCCTCGCGCACCATGCGCTCGATGTCCTCCTTCGAGAGGCTCGAGCCGCCGGTGATCGTGATGGACTGCTCCTTGCCGGTGCCCTTGTCCTTCGCGCTCACCTGCACGATGCCGTTGGCGTCGATGTCGAAGGTGACCTCGATCTGCGGGATTCCCCGGGGCGCGGGGGCGATGCCCTGCAGCTCGAAGGTGCCGAGGTTCTTGTTGTCGCGGGTGAAGTCGCGCTCGCCCTGGAAGACCTGGATGGCGACGGAGGGCTGGTTGTCATCCGCCGTGGTGAAGGTCTCGCTGCGCTTCGTCGGGATCGCCGTGTTGCGGTCGATGAGGCGCGTCATGATGCCGCCCTTGGTCTCGATGCCGAGGCTCAGGGGGGTGACGTCGATGAGCAGAACGTCTTTGCGCTCGCCCTTGAGAACGCCCGCCTGCAGGGCGGCGCCGACGGCGACCACCTCGTCCGGGTTGACGCCCTTGTTGGGCTCCTTGCCGCCGGTGAGGCTCTTGACGAGGTCGACGACCGCGGGCATGCGGGTCGAGCCACCGACGAGAACGACGTGGCTGACGTCGGCGACCGAGACACCGGCCTCCTTGATCACGTCCTGGAAGGGCTTCTTGGTGCGCTCGAGCAGGTCCTTGGTCAGCTCCTCGAACTTGGCGCGGGTAAGCGTCTCGTCGAGGTTGGCCGGGCCGTTCTCGGTCAGCGAGAGGTAGGGCAGCTGGATGCTGGCGCTCGCACTCGACGACAGCTCCTTCTTCGCCTGCTCCGCGGCCTCCTTGAGGCGCTGCTTGGCGATCTTGTCCTTCGAGACGTCGACGCCCGTGCTCTCCTTGAAGCGGGTGACGAGGTAGTCGACGATGCGCTGGTCCCAGTCGTCGCCGCCGAGGCGGTTGTCACCGGCGGTCGAGCGCACCTGAATGGTCGAGAAGTCGTCGTCCTTGCCCACCTCGAGCAGGCTGACGTCGAAGGTTCCGCCGCCGAGGTCGAAGACGAGGATGAGCTCGTCGGCCTTGCCCTTGTCGAGGCCGTAGGCGAGGGCAGCAGCGGTGGGCTCGTTGATGATGCGCAGCACGTTGAGGCCGGCGATCTCACCGGCGTCCTTCGTGGCCTGGCGCTCGGCGTCGTTGAAGTAGGCCGGAACGGTGATGACCGCGTCGGTGACGCTCTCGCCGAGGTACTGCTCGGCGTCGCGCTTCAGCTTCGCGAGGATGCGGGCCGAGATCTCCTGGGGCGTGTACTTGCGCCCTTCGATGTCGGTGGTCCAGGTGGTGCCCATGTGGCGCTTGACCGAGGCGATCGTGCGGTCGACGTTGGTGACCGCCTGACGCTTCGCGGTCTCGCCGACGAGGACGTCGCCGTCCTTGGTGAAGGCGACGATAGACGGGGTGGTGCGAAAACCCTCGGCGTTGGCGATAACCGTCGGCTCGCCACCCTCGAGAACCGCAACCACGGAGTTGGTCGTACCGAGGTCGATACCTACTGCTCTAGCCATGATGGTGTTGATCCACTTTCCCTAAGAATTGCGCTAGTTGAGTCGCGCCCTATCAAGTTTGCGACCTGTGGATAACGGTGTCAAGCCGGACAGCTGAAAGTTGAGTGGGAGTGACTCAAGTTGCGCAGCGCGCGCGGCGTTTCTCCCCCCCGAATTAGGCCACCAATTATTTACCCGCCAGCACTAGCCTGAGTTTCATGAGCGACAGCGGAGTCCCGAAGAAGACCACGAAGAAGATCCCGACAGCGGCCAACACCCTCGCGGTCGGCGTCGTCGGCCTCGACCTTCAGGCCGACAAGGTCGTGCCCCGCAAGAAGGTCTTCGCCTGGGCGCTCTGGGACTGGGCGACGCAGCCCTTCAACACCGTCATCCTCACCTTCGTGTGGGTCCCGAGCTTCCTCACCTCGGCCTTCTTCCTGCCGGCATCACTCGCCGCGAGCGGCCTCGGGCCCGACGGCGACTACATCGACTGCGACACCCCCGCCAACGCGGCGACCGCCTTCTGCGGCGGGCTCGGCGAGCTCGCGTCACAGCTGGCCTGGGGAATCGCGGCGGCCGGCATCCTGATCGCGCTGCTCGCCCCCGTGCTCGGGCAGCGGGCCGACGCCCACGGCCGCCAGAAGCTGCAGCTCGCCGTCTTCACCGCCCTGCTCGTCGTCGCCCAGCTCGGGCTGTTCTTCGTCGAGGGCACCCCCGACTTCTTCTGGTTCGGCGTGACGCTCATCGCCGTGGGCAGCGTCTTCGGCGAGATCGCCAACGTCAGCTACAACGCCCTGCTGGTATCGGTGGCGAACCCGCGCAACGTGGGCCGGGTCTCGGGGCTCGGCTGGGGCTTCGGCTACATCGGCGGCATCCTCGCCCTGGCCATCGTGGTCGGGCTGATCCTCGGCGGAGTGCTCGACGGAACGCAGGGGATCACCTTCCAGCTCGTCGGCCTGGGGGCCGCGATCTGGACGGTCATCTTCGTCATCCCGATCTTCCTTGCGGTGCCCGAGCCGCCCAAGCTGCGCGAGATCGAGCAGGTGAACTTCTTCCGCGGCTATGTGGAACTGTTCCGCAGCATCCGCCGGCTGTGGAAGACGGCCCGGCACACCTTCTGGTTCTTGCTGGCGAGCGCCGTCTACCGTGACGGGCTCTCGGCCGTGTTCGTCTTCGGTACCGTCGTCGCCGGCCAGGTCTTCGGCTTCGGCTTCACCGACCTCGTGGTCTTCGGCATCGTGCTCAACCTCGTCGCTGGAGTCTCGACGATCATCGCGGGCCGCTTCGACGACCGCTTCGGCCCCAAGCCGGTCATCCTGCTCGCCATCGGAGGAATCGTCGTGGCCTGCCTCGTCGTATTCTTCGGCGCATCGCTCGGCAAGCCGCTGTTCTGGGCGGCCGGCATTGGTCTCGCCGCCTTCGTCGGTCCTGCTCAGGCCGCGTCGCGCTCCTTCCTCGCGCGCGTGACGCCCGCCGGCTACGAGGGCGAGATCTTCGGCCTCTACGCAACCACCGGCCGCGCGGCCGGCTGGATGGCGCAGACCCTCGTCGCCGTGTTCATCGCTGTCGCCGCCAACCAGACGCTTTACGGCATCCTTGGTATCGCGGTGATCCTGGCAATCGGGTTCGCGCTGCTCTGGTTCGTGCGCCCGCCCGCGCCGCGTCCCGCGGCGTAACCAGCCAGCAGACTGACAGCCGCCCTGCCTAGGGTGGATGCCATGTCTACGTCTGAGCACGCCGCCGTTCCGTCCACCGCCGATGCCGTCGCCAAGGCCGAGCTGCTGCGCAGCCTGCACGTGCCCGGCACCCCGCTCATCGTCACCAACGTCTGGGATGCCGTCACCGCCCGCATCGTCGCCGGCGCCCCGGGCGTCAAAGCACTCGCGACGGCCAGCCATGCGGTGAGCTTCGCCCACGGCGTTGAGGACGGCGAGGGGCTCACGGTCGAGCAGGCGCTCGCCGTCGCCGAGCTGATTGCGCACACGGTCGACATCCCGGTGAGCGTGGACTTCGAGAAGGGCTATGCCGCCGACGCAGCGGGCGTGCAGGCCAACGTCGAGAAGCTCATCGCGGCGGGTGCCGCCGGCCTCAACATCGAGGACTCCGTCGGGCAGCCGAAGGCGCCGCAGTTTCCGATCGAGGTTGCGGCCAGCCGTGTTGCCGCCGCCTTTGCCGCCGGGAAGGCCACCGGCATCCCGATCTCCATCAACGCCCGCGTCGACACACTCGCCGGCGGCGGGGACTGGGATGAGGCCGTCGCCCGGGCGAACGCCTATCTCGAGGCTGGCGCCGACAGCATCTTCTTCCTCGGACTCAGCACCGAAGAACTCGTCACGAAGGCCATCGCCGAGGTCAACGGCAAGATCTCCGTTATTGCGCACCCGGGTGCCGTGCCGCTGACCAAGCTCGCCGAGCTGGGCGTCAGCCGCGTGAGCTTCGGTCCCTTCGTGCTCGGCCTCACCCTCGCCCACCTGCAGGCGGCCGCCACGCAGCTCACCGCGCTGGGCGACTACCCCGCGGAGTTGGGCTTCCAGTACTAAGTGCTTTCTGAACCGGGCCCAGCGGCGTAGCTTGGGGCTATGGCTGATCAACGCCCCATCGGGTACTGGCTCAAACTCGTCGACAACCTCATCGAGAAGCAGTTCGCGACCACGCTCGACGAGCACGGCGTCACGCGACGGCAGTGGCAGCTGCTCAATGTGCTCGCTCGCAGCCACGCGACGATCGAACAGCTCGATGAGGCAATCGCGCCCTTTCTCGACGGCGCGGCCGAGTCGGCGGCCGAGCACCTCAGCGAGCTCATCGAGAGCGCGTGGGTCGACGCGACGCCCGACGGCTACGAGCTGACCGATCGCGGGCGCACCGCCTTCGCGACACTCGCCGAGGTGGTCACCAAGCAGCGCGCGGCGGTGGCGCAGGACATCGACGAGAGGGAGTACACCGCGACTCTCAGCGTGCTCGAGCGCATGGCGCGCAACCTGGGCTTTACGGGTTGAGCAGCTTGGCGAGCGCCGTGCGCGCCCGCGCGTAGGGCGCCGGGCTGCCGAAGATGAGCGAGTCGGTGTTGGCGCCGTCGAGCACGGAGCGGATCTCGAACGCGAGCTGCCCGACATCGTCGGGCCGGGCGAGCTCGCCCTTGTCGACCGCGCGGATGATGACCCGCGAGATCGTGTCATCCCAGGCCCGCAGCTGGTCGGCCACGGCATCGTGCACCGGTCCCTGCTTCGACCCGACCTCCGCGGTCGCCGCCGCGAAGAAGCAGCCGCCCGCGAACACGCGCCCCTCGCTGTAGCGGATCCAGTTGTCGAGCAGGCCGTCGAGCCGCTCCCGGCCGCCCTGCAGCGTCAGCGCCGGCGCGATCACCGCGGCGACGAAGATCTCGCGCGCGGCCTCGATGGCGGCGAGCTGCAGCTTCTCCTTGTTGCCGAAGAGCGCGACGACGCCGCTCTTGCTGAGGTTGGCGCCCATGGCGAGCGTGCCGATCGAGAGGCCCTCGAGGCCGTCGACCGAGGCGATGTCGACGGCGAGGCGCATGACGGTCTCGCGCGAGAGATCGCCGCGCGCCCGTCTGCCGTCTGTTGTCGTCATCCTGATTCCAATGTTAGTGTACGACCGTTCGTTTAGTTTATCCGAGGAGAGTCGTGAAGCCACTGCCCGCCTGGTTCCGCGCGTTCGTTCGTGTGATCAGCGTAATCCCGCCCCTCGGCTCCGCCTTCGGCTGGCGCCTGTTCTGGCAGCTCGGCGACCCCGCCCGGGTGCGCCCCGCTGAGCAGGCGTTCCACGACAGCGCCCGTGTCAGCCGCGACGGCGACATCGTCAGCTACACCTGGGGCTCCGGTGCTCAGACGGTGCTGCTCGTGCACGGCTGGCGCAGTCGCGCCTCGCGCTTCGCCGCCATCGGCACTGCCCTCGTCGAGCGCGGCTACACGGTCGTCTCCTTCGACGCGCGCGGCAACGGCGACTCGGGCGGAACCCGCACCCACGCCCTCGAGTACGCCGAGATCATCACCCGGCTCGGCCAGCAGCACGGGCGCTTCGAGGCCGTCATCGCGCATTCGCTCGGCGCGGTCGCTACCTTCATGGCCGTGCGGCACGGGGTGCGCACGCGCCGCATCGTGACGATCGGCGCGCCGCACGACTTCGAGTCCGTCATCCGCACCTTCACCACAGCGGTCGGGATGCCGCGGGCCGCCAGCCGCTCCCTGCAGCGCCGCGTCGAGCGCTGGGCGCGACCCCTTGGCATCGATGTGCACCGCGAATTCGTCTCCGAGCTCGACCCCACCGCCTACACGACCCCCCTGCTCGTCGTGCACGACAGCGCCGACCGCGAGGCACCCCTCGAGCAGGCAATGCGGATCGTCGAGGCGCACACCGGCCCGGTCGAGACGCTCATCACCGACGGGCTCGGCCACAACCGCATCATGAGCGATCCGGCCGTGGTCGAGCGGATCGCGCGCTTCGTGGCAGAACCGCTCGTCGCCGCAAAACAGGAACTTCTGTGACTCACGGCCCACAAAGATCAGATTTCTGACCCCAGGGTCACCACCTGCATCAGGAGTTCCTGTTTTACGACAGTGCCCACCAGATGAGCAGCATCGTCACGAGGAATCCCGTGGCGAAATTGAGGTAGAGGAATCTCTTCCAGCCGCGGTTGGCGCTCTCGGCATCGGCATCCGTGATGTTCCAGTAGGCGGCGCAGCTGATCGCATAGGGCAGGGCGAGCAGCGCGGCCAACGGGCCCGGCCAGCTGGTCACGAGCAGCAGCACGCCGGCGAGCAGGTAGAGCGCGACCGAGAGGCGCACGGTGGCGCGAGCACCGATGACGGTGGCGACGGAGGCGAGACCGCCCTCGCGGTCGGCGATCACATCCTGAACGGCGCCGAAGGCGTGCGATGCCATACCCCAGAGGAAGAAGGCACCGAGCAGCGCCCAGAGCTGCGGGGTGAACACGGCGCCGGCGAGCACGAGGCCGTAGACCGCTGGCGAGACGAAGTGCGTGCTGCTCGTCAGGGAGTCGAGGAAGGGCTTCTCTTTGAAGCGCAACCCCTTGGCCGAGTACGCAATGACGGCGAAGATGCTGATCGCGAGCACGAGCCAGCTGAGCGGCGACCCGACCGCGACCAGGTAGACGAGGAAGGGCACGTTCGTGATGGCGACCGCGATCAGCGTCGGCCGGTGCATGCTGCGGTCGAGGACCGCGCCCTCGACCCCGCCCTTGCGCGGGTTGCGCAGGTCGCTCTCGTAGTCGAAGACGTCGTTGATGCCGTACATCGCGAGGTTGTACGGGATCAAGAAGTAGAGCGTGCCGATCACCAGGGTGACCACATCGCCGCCGCTGAGCAGATAGGCGGCCGCGAAGGGGAAGGCCGTGTTCACCCAGCTCAGCGGGCGACTGCTGACGAACAGGTTCTTAAGCACGCTTGCCTCCGGTCAGGCACCACAGTGACGGCAGCAAGACAACCGCGGCGATCGCGTAGGCGAAGTCCTCGAGGGGCGCGATGCCGATGAACGCGCCGCTGATCTTCTGCTCGTCGTAGCCGACCAGGCCGACCCCGATCATCACGTTGTCGAACACGGCCGTCATGAGCAGCACCACCGCGAGCACCAAACCCACGGATGCCCAGCGCGGCCCGCGCCTCGACAGCACGGCCACGATGGCCACCGCCGCAACCCCGGCGAGAAAGATCGCGTTGAGAGCCCAGTAGGTCATGATCTGCCCGGTTTCGACACGCGCTTCGCGCTACTCAACCAGCCGTACAGATTCATCGTCAGATAGCAGAGCAGGGTGAGGAAGAAGAGCTCCTCGACCGGAAGCTCCGGGGCCACCTGCAGGCCGGTCATGAAGGCCGTCTCGCCGCGGAAGAAGATGCCGAGACCGATGCCCGCCAGATCCCAGACCACGAAGAAGGCGACGCCGACGAGCAGAACAAGCGCCGCGCGCCGCGGAGCCGCCCAGAAGAAGAGGCGAAACCGGCGGTCGAGCATGACCATTCCCGTTAGGGCGATGAGCAGCGCGAGCAGGTAGAGCAGGGTCATGGCTAGGCGGCTGTCGGTCGCAGCGGTTCGGGCATCGGGCCGGTCGAGACGTCGCCGTTGAGGCGCTTGAGCAGGATCTCGGCGCTGATCAGGCACATCGGCAGGCCGATGCCGGGAATCGTCGAGCCGCCCACGTAGAAGAGGCCTTTCACCTTCTTCGACTTGTTGCCCGGCCGGAAGAAAGCGCTCTGCTGGAGGGTATGCGCCGGGCCGAGGGCCGTGCCGCGCCACGCGTTCAGGTCGTCGGCGAAGTCGCCGGGTGCCACAGTGCGGCGCACGGTGATGCGGTCGGCGAGGTCGGCGATGCCGGTCCAGTCCGCGATCTGCTCGATCGCGAGATCTGCCAGCTTCTCGACGCGCTCGTCGCCGCCATGGCCGATGGTCGGGTCGGCCGGGATCGGAACGAGCACGAAGATGTTCTCCGAGCCAGCCGGGGCAACCGAGGGGTCGACGCCGCTCGGCTTGCAGACGTAGAGCGAGGCGGGTGTCGGCACGCTCGTCTCCTTGCCGAAGATCGCCTTGAAGCCGGTCTCCCACTTCTTCGTGAAGAGCAGGGTGTGGTGCTCGAGCTGCGGCAGCGAGCCGGAGACACCGAGGTAGAGAAGCAGGGCACTCGGGCCGGGCACGTGCTTGTCCCAGTAGGCCTGCGGATAGGTCTGGAACTCAGCGTCGAGCAGGCGGGTCTCGGTGAAGTGCAGGTCGGCGCCACTGACCACGACGTCGGCGTCGGCGAACAGCACCTCTCCGTTCTCGCCGCGGTACTCAACGCCAGTGGCGGTGCCGTTCTCCACGGTGATGCGCTGCACGTCGGCGCTCGTGACGATCGTCGCGCCCTCCGCGCGGGCGAGCTGGGCGATCGAGTCGATGACCGTGCCGAAGCCGCCCATCGGGTAGAGCACGCCGTCGGCGAGGTCGAGGTGGCTCATCAGGTGGTACATGCTGGGCGTGTTGTAAGGCGACGAGCCGAGGAACACCGCGGGGTAGCCGAGCACCTGGCGCAGCTTGCGGCTCTTGAAGCGGCGCGCCACGAAGCTCGACAGCGGCTGGGTCAGCAGCTTCGCGAAGCGGCCGCCCTTGGCGATCACCTCGCGGGTAAAGACCGGGCGCACATCGGCGAAGGTCGTGTAGAGAAACTTGCGCTTCGCGAGCTCGTAGGTTTCCTGGGCCGACAGCAGGTAGTCGTTCAGCGCGAAGCCCGCGCCCTTCTCGACGCCCTCGAAGATGTCGAGGTTCTCATCGCGGCTCGCCGAGATGTCGAGCGGCTGGTCGTCGCCCTCGAAGTAGACCCGGTAGCCGGGGTCGAGGGTGACGAGCGAGAGCTGCTCCTCGGCCGACGTGCCGAGCAGCTTGTAGAAGTGGTCGAAGACCTCGGGCATGAGGTACCACGACGGGCCAGTGTCGAACCGGAAGCCGTCCTTCTCCCAGACGCCCGCGCGCCCGCCGAGTTCTGCGCGCTTCTCGAGCAGAGTCACCGTGTGACCTGCGCGGCTGAGCAGGGCGGCAGATGCGAGTCCCGCAATGCCACCGCCGATGATGACGATCTCGCTCACGAGGGGAGCCTTCCGCTTGCTGCCGCGAGCGCGAGACGCGCCTTAACGGCGTTGGGTACCCGCACCCGGACGGTGCGGAGAGTGGATGCCGGGGTCGCGCGCAGGCGGCGCGAGAGCTCCGCAAACAGCGACTGCGCGAGCGCGACCGCCCGGCGGCTGCTGGCGGGCAGCTTCGGCAGGACAGCCGCGCTGACCGCGAGGTCGGCGTCGATGTCGTCGAGCAGGCGCAGCTTGTCGGCCTCGGTGAAGGCGTCCACCCGCACCCCGGGGAAGTAGCTGCGGCCGAGGGCGTCGAAGTCGGCCGCGAGGTCGCGAAGGAAGTTGACCTTCTGAAAGGCAGCGCCGAGGGCGCGGGCGCCGGTCACCAAGGTGGCCTCGTCATCCACCGGCTCGTCCTTGATGAAGGCGCGCAGGCACATGAGGCCGACGACCTCGGCGGAGCCGTAGACATAGCGCTCGAAGCTCGCCTGATCGTGCTCGGTCTCGGTGAGGTCCATGCGCATCGACTCGAAGAAGGGCGCGGTGAGCTCAGAACCGAAGCCGGTCGCCCGCGCGGTGAGGGCGAAGGCGTGCACGACGAGGTTCGCGCTGAACCCGCACTCCATCGCCAGCTCGGTCTCGGCCTCGAGCGCGTTGAGCGTCTGCCCGGTCGCGAGAACGTCGAGCCCGGCTGCCTCGCCCGAGCCGTCGACGATCTCGTCGGCGACCCGCACGAGCGCGTAGATGTTCTCGACGTGCTGGCGAACAGCAGGTCCGAGCAGTCGCGAGGCGAGTCCGAAGGATGTGGAATAGCGGCGGATGACGATACTGGCCGTCTCCTGGGCCACCTGGTCGTAGAGGGTCACTTGACTCGACTTAGAACGTCGTCGGCGACCGGGTGCAGCTCGTGCCGCAGCGCCAACGGGATGTGCGGCTCGGCCAGACGGGCGAGCGCCCGGTTGCCGTAGTACCGGGCGAGCCCCTGGGCGAAGCTGCGCGCGCCGCTGGCGATGAGCACCTCGCGCACGTGCTGCGCCTCGGCCTCGGTGAGGTCGGCCTTGCCGACGAGCGAGCGGATGCCCTCCCACTCTGGCGTACTGGTGGCGTACGAGATCATCACGGTGCGCTTGCCCTCGCGCAGGTCGCCGATCGTCGTCTTACCGGTCTCTGCCTCGGTGCCGAAGACCCCGAGCAGATCATCGACGATCTGGTAGGCGATGCCGATCTCGCGGCCGAAGTCGCCCAGGCTCTGCACGACGTCCTCGCCGGCGCCGGCGAGGATCGCACCGGCCTGCAGGGGGCACTCGAAGCTGTAGACGGCCGTCTTCAGCCGCTCCATGGTGAGGATGTCGTCGACGCGCGGCATCTCGACCGCGGTCGAGAAGTCCACGTCGATGAGCTCGCCGGCAGCGCTTGCGAACAGGGCCTCATCCATCACCTCGATCAGGCGATAGCGCATCTCGTCGCCGACGCCACTGCGGTCGATGAGGCGGTAGGCGTTGAAGAGGGCGAGGTCGCCGGCGATCACCGCGGCCGAGATGCCCTTGTGCTCCGCAATCGCCGGGGATGCCCCCTCGGCCGTCGCCTTGTCGCGGTAGCTGCCCGAGATGTTCGGCGCGCCCCGGCGCACGAAGTCGTGGTCGATGACGTCGTCGTGCACGATGAGGGCGGTGTGCAGCAGCTCGAAGGCGGCGCCGACATAGGCGGCGGCCTCGTGGTCGGTGCCGCCGAGGGCCTCGTAGGCGCACATCACCATGCGCGGCCTGAATCGCTTGCCGCCCGTCGTGTTCGCCTCGAGCGACTCCCACAGTTCGACATAGGGCTGCCCGAAGGCCGCAGCACGGTTCTTGGCTAAGCTGAAGAAGCGCTCGAGCACGGCATCGACTTGGGCCTGTCTCCCGACGGAGACGCCTCGCTTGTCAGACTGAGCGGCCAGCCGAGATGCATCCACACTTAGCAGGATACCGTGACCCCTTCTCAACCCAGTGAGCTTGTCGTGCTGCTTGATAACGATGGTGCGCCAATCGGCACCGCTGACAAGGTGGCGGTGCACAGCACCGACACCGCGCTGCACCTCGCCTTCTCGTGCCATCTGTTCAACGCCGCCGGTGAGGTGCTCGTCACCCGCCGCGCGCTCTCCAAGAAGACCTGGCCCGGCGTCTGGACCAATTCCTTCTGCGGCCACCCGGCCCCCGGCGAGCCGATGGAGGACGCCGTTCGCCGCCGCGCCCAGTTCGAGCTGGGCGTCTCGCTCGCGACCCTCGAACTCGCGCTGCCCGACTTCCGCTACCGGGCGGTCGACGCCTCGGGCATCGTCGAGAACGAGGTCTGCCCGGTCTACCGGGCAACCACCCTGGATGCGCTGGCCCCGAACCCCGCCGAGGTCGCCGAATACGAATGGGTCGCCCCTGACGCCCTCCGCGCGTCTGTGGGCGCGACGCCTTTCGCGTTCAGCCCGTGGATCGTGCTGCAGTTGGACGCCTGGGCCTACTAGCGCGGCAGTGTCAGCAGGGCCGTCGTGCCGCTTCCCTCGGTCGACCGCAGCCGCACCGAGCCGCCGAGGTTCTCTGCCAGCCCGCGCGCGATGACGAGGCCGAGGCCGCTGCCGGGCACCGTCGCGGCCGATGAGGTGCGATAGAAGCGCTCGAACACGCGGTCGAGCTCGGCGGCGGGAATGCCGGGGCCGGCATCCACGACGCGTATCTGCAGGTGCACGGCGCTGACGTCCACCGCGATCTCGACCCGGCCGCCCATCGGGCTGAACTTGATCGCGTTCGAGACGAGGTTGACCAGGATGCGCGTCATGTCGGTGCGCACCGAGTTCAGCGTTACACCCGTTACGCCGGTGCGCTCGATCACCACCGATCGCGCGGCGGCGGCGTGGTGGAGGTCGTGCACGACGGCGTCGATCACGGTATCGATGTCGAGCTTCTCGCGGGCCTTGAGCTGCACCTGGGACTGCAGGCGGCCGACCTCGAGAAGGTCCTCCACCAGCTCGCCGAGCCGGGTGGCGTTGCGCGTGACGGCCTCAAGGTAGGTGGTGGCCTCCGTCGGCAGCTCCAGCTGGGTCAGCTCGTCGGCGAAACCGATGATGCTCGTCAGGGGTGTACGCAGTTCGTGGCTGACCGACGAGACGAAGTCGTCCTGGCGGCGGTTGGCCTCGCGCAGCTTCTCGACCGTCGCACGCTCGTTCTCGAGGGCGCGCTCGTTGGCGAGACGGGCCTCTTCGCGCGCGGTGATGTCCTCGACCTGCACGGTGAGCACGAGTGTGCCGCGCGGACTGCGCACCCGGGAGAGGTTGGCCTCGACAATGCGCGCGGCGCCGTCGGGCGAGACGATCCCGTTCCACGTGGTCTCGCGGCCGGCAATGAGACTGTCGAGGGGTTCGGCGAGCGCCGCGGGAAGGCGCTCGACCTGCACGACGTCGCCAATCGCCCACATGGCCGTCCCGTCGTGCAACAGCTCGTCGGCCACGGCATTCGCAGCGACGAGCCGCAACTGGGTGCGCTCGTCTCGCTCGAGGATCACGAAGCCGACGGTCGATCCGGTCATGCCGCTGAGCAGCACGACCTCGCGAGCTCGGCTCAGTGCGCTGATGCGCAGGCGCTCGATTCTGGCCCGCCCGAGGACCAGCGACGTCGTGGCAAGCACCACCATGTAGAGCTGCACCAGGTGCACCCCCACCGCGGGATCACTCGCGAGCGAGAACGGCCCGGCGTTCCAGTAGAGCGCGACGGTCGCTATCGCGGCGGTGAGCAGCGACTCGATCGCCATGATGCCGGTGCCGAATCGGAAGGTTCCCCACACGAAGACTGGATAGATCAGGAAGCCGATGGGCAGAGCCTGCTGCGGTGCGAAGACGAATGCGGCCACGGCAACGAGCACGAGCAGTTGTGCGACGAGCTCTTTGGGGCGGTCGGTGCGGAAGCTCGCCCGCGGCAGGATTGCGAAGGGGGCCAGCAGCAGCACCGCCGAGCCGTGCGACGTGGCTGCCGCGACCCCCGAAGAGAGAGGGTCTCCGCCCTCGAGAGTCACGACGACAGCGACCCCCGCGCCTATTGCCAGGGCCCCGGCTATGACCCCGAGCAGCAGCCGCGCGGCATCGCTCGCCCGGTCGATCGAGAGAGAGCGGCTGCCGCTCGTGGCCACCGCGGCGACGATGAGCGCCTCGATCGAGTTCGCGATGCCGAAGCCGAGGGCGACCGGTGCGGGGCGTCCGGCGGCGAGGTTCGCCGCGAATCCGACCACGACGACGGCAATAGCCAGGATCGCCCGCTTGTTGCCCCGCGACAGGGTTGCCGCGACGGCGGTGAGCGCTGCGGCCGGCCACCATGCTGCGACGGCGGAGTCGGGCGGGCTGAGGGCGATCGAGAGCCAGCCCACGGGAACAGTCAGCAGCAGGAGCCCGCCCACGATGAGGATGTGCGCCCACAGTGGGGCGCGACCAGCCCACGTAATGAAGCTCACGAGTCACCCCTGACAATTCGGTGACCGTACTCTAACCCCGCCGGGCGGGTCTGCGCCTAAGCGCCTTTCGCGCCGGCGTCGGTTTCGCTGACGTCGGCGATCGAAAAGTTCTGGAAGCTGCGCGAGGCCGTCGGACCGCGCTGGCCCTGGTAGCGCGAGCCGTACTGCCCGCTGCCATAAGGGTGCTCGGCCTCGCTGCTCAGGCGGATGAAGCACAGCTGGCCGATCTTCATGCCCGGCCACAGCTTGATCGGCAGGGTCGCGACGTTGCTCAGCTCGAGCGTGACGTGGCCGCTGAAGCCGGGGTCGACGAAGCCGGCGGTCGAGTGGGTGAGCAGCCCGAGGCGGCCGAGGCTCGACTTGCCCTCCAAGCGTGCAGCGATGTCGTTGGGCAGCGTCACCAGCTCGAAGGTGCTGCCGAGCACGAACTCGCCGGGGTGCAGGATGAAGGGCTCGTCGGCCTTGACCTCGAGAAGGTGGGTGAGATCCGGCTGGTCCTCACGGGGGTCGATGTAGGGGTACTTGTGATTGTCGAAGAGCCGGAAGAAGCGGTCGATGCGCACATCGATGCTCGACGGCTGCACCATGCCGAGGTCGAGCGGCTCCAGGCCAATGCGCCCGGCTTCGATCTCGAGCTTGATGTCGCGGTCTGAGAGCAGCATGGGGACATGCTACCCACTGGCGGGTAATGTGGTCGTGCTGGGGCGGAGCCCCACACGCGGATGTAGTTCAATGGCAGAACTTCAGCTTCCCAAGCTGATAGCGCGGGTTCGATTCCCGTCATCCGCTCATGATCGGGTGGATCGTGGCTGGCATTGTCGCCGTCACGCTCGCCTTCCTCTTCTCCTACCCGGCCCTGCAACGGCGGCACACGGCCCGCGTGCGCCTCACCGACCCGCGCTATATGCCCCCGCTCATCATGGGCATCGTCGACGAGCTGTACCACCCCGATGCCCACGCCACCCAGCAGATCGTCGAGGCGCAGTACAAGGCACCCGCGAAGGCACCTGTGCCCGATGGAGACTGAGTACTACGGCCCGACGGGCGCTCCGATCGTCGTCGTGCTGCACGACTGGTTCGGCCGGCTGCCCTGGCTGGAGCGGGTCGCCCTCGAGCTCGTCCGCGAGGGGCTGCAGGTCGCCATTCCCGACTTCTTCGATGGCCGCACCGCTGCCGACGAGCAGCAGGCCCGCGCGCTCATCGACACCATCGACATTGCGGGGGCGCTCTCCGTCGTCGACGACATCATCGATGAGGCGCGGCTCTACGGCACGGAGAAGGTCGGTGAGCTCGGCTTCTCGACGGGTGGCTGGCTCGCCCTCGTGCACGCTCAGGGAGGGGAGGCGGATGCCGTGGTCGCCTACTACTCGAGCGTCGCAGAGAAGCACCACGGGGTCATCCCCTGCCCGCTGCTCTTGCAGTACGCCGAGTCGGACGAGTGGGAGTACGGCGGCGACCCGCTGGCCTTCTACGAGCGGCTCGAAGACCACGGCACGCCCGTCTCGCACTTCAGCTACCTCGGCACGCGGCACCACTTCGCGAACGCCAGCATTCGCGAGACGTCGGACCCCCAGGCCGCCGCGCTCGCCCTCGCCCGCACCGCGGCCTTCTTCTCAGCCCACCTGCTGGACTGAGCGGCTACCGTAGATTCGTGCCTACCTTCTCGCCCGACATCGTCACCGCCGTACTGCGCCACATGAACGACGACCACCGGGACGACAGCCTTCTCATCTCCCGCGCCTTCGGATCCGCGGATGCCGAGTCGGCATCCATGACCGACCTCGACGAGCACGGTGGCACCTTCACCTATTCCGTCGCCGGCGCGGACCACACGGTGGTCGTGCCCTGGTCGGGCACGATCTCGGAGCGCGCCGAGATCCGTCGCGAGGTCGTCGTCATGTACGAGCGGGCCTGCGCGGTGCTCGGTGTCGAGCCGCGCGCGCATGCGTAGGTCGCCCAGCCGCCTCACCGCCCTCGCGGTGGGCGGGGTGCTGGTGCTCGTGGGCGCGGTCGGCTTCACCGCGAGTGACGAGGACTGGCTGTTCGGCATCCTGTCGGTCAACCCGGCGCAGAACGTGATGCACCTCGTGATCGGCGCAGCGCTGGTGGCCTGCTCCTTCTCCGGTCGGGCTCCGCAGCTCGTGTCGCTCCTAGGCACCCTCCTTCTCGCGATCGGCATCGCCGGACTCTTCATCATCTCGACGCCCCTCAACGTCATCGCGGTCAACGGCGCCGCCAACCTGCTGCACTTCGCCAGCGCGGCCGTGCTGCTCGCCGTCGGCCTCGGCGCGCGCCGCTAGGTGCTGGACCACACCGTGTCGGCCGTCACCCGCAGCTGGGTCGCCTTCGCCGCGGTCGGCGCGGGCCTCATCCACCTCGCCCTGGTCATCAGCGCGCCGCTCCTCGGCGGCGTGCTGCTCGCCGCCATCGGCATCGCGGAGTTCGCCTGGGGCGTGCTCGTGATGTTCGACGAGCGTTTTCTCGTGCCGCGCATCGCGGTGGTCGCCGCCCTGGCGCCCGTCGCCCTGTGGATCGCCGCGCTCGTGCTCGGGGTGCAGTCCTTCCGGCCGGCGCCCCTCGCCATCGCGACGCTCTTCGAGCTGTTCATCGCGCTGGCGATCGCGGTGTCGCTGCGACGGGCACGGGTTGCCGCACCGGTGGCCACGGGGCGCTTCGTCATCGGGCTGCTCGTCGGCGCGGTCGTGGTCGGCGCCCTCACGGCGACGGCGCTCGCGGTCTCCGCCCCGGTCACTGTTGTCCTGTTCGACGACGGGGTGCACCACTAAGATTAGGGTGCCCTAATACCTCGGAGTTCTCATGACCGTCATCCCCTTTTCCCAGGCCCTGCGCGAGCGCACCCGCGGCGGCCACTCCGCCAGCGAAGGCGCCAACTTCATGGACGACCTCATGAAGGGCAACGGATCGCGCGAGGATTACGTCGCGCTCGTCGCCCAGCACTACTTCATCTACGAGGCGCTCGAGACAGCAGCCGTCGCCTTCTCCAACGACCCAGAGGCGGCCGCCTTCATCTCGCCGCAGCTCACCCGCCTGCCCGCCCTGCGCTCCGACCTCGCTTTTCTCATCGGAGACGACTGGCTGTCGGCGATCGCGCCGCTGCCGACGACCGAGCGCTACGTCGCCCGCATCCACGAGGTCGCGGCCGATGGCTGGGCCGGCGGGTTCATCGCCCACCACTACACCCGCTACCTCGGCGACCTGTCGGGCGGCCAGATCATCCGCACCCTGATGCAGCGCCAGTTCGGCTTCGAGACCAACGGGGTCGGCTTCTACCTCTTCGACGAGATCGCCAAGCCGAAGGAGTTCAAGGAGACCTACCGCGAGCAGCTGGATGCCGTCGCCTGGAACGACGACGAGCGCGAGCGCGTCATCGACGAGGTCATGCTCGCCTACTCGTTCAACACCGACCTGTTCACCGACCTCGCCGCGGCGAAGGCCGCCGCGTAGCGCTTCGCAGCCCGGCCCCGGCGCAGCCCAGCGCTTCGCTTCGCAGCACTTCGCTTCGCAGCGCTTCGCAAAACAGGAACATCTGTGGGTGGAGTGGCCCCTGTCCACTCGACGGTGTACATTCGTCTCTCCTGTCACAGCTATTCCTGTTTTACGAGAGTTTTGCGAGAGGTTCGCGATGGACGACTCCCTGCTGGTCGCTGAGTTCGAGGCCACGACGCTGCCCGAGCTCAGCCACCGCGACCACGTGCGACTCGTCTTCCTCTACTCCAAGAAGGCGGATGCTGTCGCCAGAATCCGCGACGGCCTCATCGCGTACACGGCGGCCCGCGGCTCCGCCTCGGCGTTCCACGAGACCCGCACCTGGGCGTGGGCGCAGTTGATCGTGGCCGCCGCGGAAGGCTACGACCACTTCGACGCGCTCTGGGCCGCGCATCCGGAGTTCGACCGCCGTGACCTGCTCAGCGACTACTACAGCGAGGAGCTGCTCACCTCCGCCGAGGCTCGGGCGGGCATCGTGCAGCCCGATCTGGCGCCGCTCGCCTAGGCTCAGGCGTCGATCGCCGGGATCGGCGTCACCCGTGACATGAAGCGCGTCACGTTCTCGTCGACGATGACGTCGCTCGGGCGCAGGTCGCGCGACAGGTAGAGCCCGTCGAGAGACGAGATGCGGCTGAGGGCCACGTAGGTCTGGCCGGGCGCGAAGGATCGCTGGCCGAGGTCGACGACGGCACGCTCGTAGGTCTTGCCCTGCGATTTGTGGATGGTGACGCCCCAGGCCAGCCGCAGCGGAAACTGCGTGAACTCGGCGACGATGTCTTTCTTGAGCTCCTTGGTCAGGGGCGAGTAGTTGTACTTGAACTTCTCCCAGGTCGAGGGCTGCACCTCGTGCACCTCGCCGTCGACCTCGACGAAGACGGTCGCGGCGATCTTCGTGACGATGCCGACCGATCCGTTGACCCAGCGCTGGTCAGCGTCGTTGCGCAAGAACATCACCTGCGCACCGATCTTGAGCTCGAGCTCCTCGTCGGCCGGGAAGGCGCGGCCACCGAAGTCGCCGCTCACCTCGGCGCGGGCCGTCTTGGCCTTGCCGGGCAGCTTGGCGAGGTTGACCGCGTTGATGCGGTTGACGGTGGCGTTGGTGGTGGCCAGGGTGATGATCCCGTCGTCGGGCGGGGTGCGTGCGCCCGTCGCGTTCAACCGGTCGGCGATCTCCTTGGTGACCATGCCGTGCCGCACCGCGTTGAGCATGTAGCGAAACTCGGCCTCGTGTTGGCGGTGCACGGTGGCAAGCTCATAGATGGTGAGGTCGGTCTCGTTCCACACCTTCGCGTCAAAGAACCACATCGACGTGTAGTGGTCGGCGAAGTAGGCGCGCTCGTCGGCATCGCCCGGCACCGGGGCCAGCTGGTACGGGTCGCCGAAGAGCACCAGCTGCACGCCGCCGAAGGCCTCGTGGCGACGCGAGCGGGCCATGCGCAGTGAGCGGTCCACGGCATCCAGCAGGTCGGCGTTGACCATCGAGACCTCGTCGATGACGAGGGTGTCGATCGTGTTGAGCAGCTTGCGCACGTCGCCGCCCTGCTCGATCTCGTGGTCGGCGATGACCCCGATCGGCAGCCGGAAGAGCGAGTGGATCGTCTGCCCGCCGACGTTCAAGGCCGCAACCCCGGTGGGTGCGGTGATGACCACCTTCTTCGACGTCTCGTACGAGAGGTGGTTGAGCAGCGTGGACTTGCCGGTGCCGGCACGGCCGGTGACGAAGATGTGCTCTTGGGTCGTCTCGATGGCCGCGAAGACTGCGGCCTGTTCCGGGGAGAGTTCGACAGTCACGAGACCACCAATCTACCCGCGAGCCGAGCCGAGCCGCGGAAGGCGTGCACAGCCTGCCTAGGATGAACCCATGCGCCGCGCCCTGCTCTCGTGGACGCTCGTCTTCGCCCTGCTCGCCGCCGGATTCGGCGCGTCGGTGCTCGCGCTCAACGCCGACCTCTATAGCGCTGGGGGCTTCGTGCGCTCCTACCTCGAGGCGCTCGAGCGGGGCGACGCCGAGGCGGCGCTCGAGACCCCGGGCGTGGTCGGGGCCAGTGCACTGGTGACGGATGCTACCGTCGGCGGCTTCAGCGGCATCCACGTGATTAGCGACGTCGCCGACGGCGACTCGCACATCGTGCGCGCGGGGTACCTCATGGGCGGCAGCGAGCGCATCACCCAGTTCACCGTCCAGCACACCGGCACGCGGCTCGGCCTCTTCGACACCTGGCGGTTCGCGATCAGCCCCATCGCGACCCTCGGCGTGCGCGTCGACCATGACACACGCTTCACCGCGAACGGCGTGGATGCCACGGTCGG
>JAAFHU010000024.1 GCA_013297645.1 Actinomycetota bacterium | reverse complement strand
GCGTCGACCGAGACCTGCACCTTCTCTGGGCTGACCCCCGGGATCTGGAATGTCTACTCCGGCCAGCAGGTCGGTGCGGGAACCTCCGACAAGGTCAATGACTTCTTTCGAATTCCCTCGACTCCCACCGTGCAGGCCAAGCTCAACCCCAATCGGTCGGTGACCCTCAGCGGATCCGCAGACTCGGGCACCATCGTCTATGCCCAAACTGCCGCGCACGAAACCGTGTGCGAAGTGACGGCCGTCGGCGCCAGCTGGAGCTGCACCATCAGCCCGCCCACGGGGCTGCACAGCTATGTGGCGTACTCGCGTGACCAAGGCTTCGTCGCTGACACCGGCGAGGGGCAGCCGGCCGACAACAGCTATCAGGGCATCTCGGCCTACAGCGGCCAGGCGGCAGTGAGGGTGACCGGCATCACCCCCGCCACGACCGCCCCGCAGAGTGTGACCCCGTGGACCTTCGACCTCTCTGGCGACGGCGAGTACGAGCCGGGCGACAGCGTGACGATCACGGGTGCCAACACTCCGGCCGGCTCCACCATCGACTTTGAACTGCACTCCACCCCGGTGCCGCTCGGCTCGATAGTGACCGATCTCGACGGCACCTTCCAGACGACGGTGACGATACCCGCGGATGTGGAGCCGGGTGAGCACCACATCGTTGCCATCCTCACGCCCGCCGATGGCACCGCGCCGACTCAGGCTGATGCGCCGATCAGCGTCGTGCAGCCGCCCGTCGTTGACGCACCGACACCGACCGGCGCCCCGGGCGCAGCCGCGGTCGACATCCGGCAGCTGCCGGGCGCTCCCTCGGCGATCGAGGATGGACTCATCCGACCGAGCGACGTGTTCTCCAACCCGATTGTCGCTGTCACAGCCGGCTCCATCGGTCTGGCACTCGTGCTGCTCGTGTTCGTTCCGGCGGAGTTCTTCGGCGAGGCGCTCGCCGGCCACTACGCGACGCTCGCCGGGGCTATCGGTCGTCGCCGTGGCATCGGTGCCTTCGTGACCCGTGCAGGCCAGTGGATCGCGAGCCATCGCGTGATTACCAGCGTGCTGCTCGTCCTGGCCACGAGCGCGGTCTTCTCCTTCGTCGACCCCCACTTCGGGCCAGACCTGACATCGCTGCGTCTGGTGATGGCGTGCGCGATCTCGATCCTGCTGGTCAACTTCGCCAGCGCCGGTATCACCGAGCTCATCGCCAACCGCGCCTGGCACATTGCCACGCGGCTCACGGTGATGCCCTGGGGACTGCTCGCCGCGATCCTCGGCGTCATCGCGTCCCGCGTTCTCAACTTCGCGCCCGGATTCCTGCTCGGCTCGATCCTCGGCGTGAGCATCGTCGGCGAGATCGCCAAGCGCCTGGAGGCGAGAGTTGTCGTGCTGTGGAGCACAGTCGTCTGGTCGATCGCGGTCGGCGCCTGGCTGCTGGGTGGACTGGTTCCGCGGCTGCCAATGGATCATCCCCTGGCCTTCGTGACCGCGCTGGCCGGGGACGCGCTCGCGGCGACCACGGCGGCCGGCCTCACCGCGCTCGTCGTCGCGCTCCTGCCCATCAAGCTCTTCGACGGCGGCGAGCTGTTCGCCTACTCGAAGCTGCAGTGGGGGCTCGCCTTCGGCATCGCCGTCATGAGCTTCAGCTTCGTCATCGTTCCGAGCGCCGGCAACTGGCTCGAGCTCGGCGAGGGGCTGCGCAACTGGCTGATTCTGACAGTGGGCTTCATCGTGCTTGCCGTCATCGTCTACCTGCTGGCTCGATGGAGCATGCGCGATCGCCGTTCGAGGCTGATGGGCGGGCACGTCTCGTAACTCGGCGTAGCACGTCCATGGCTCCGATACTCTGACTCAATGGCTGACAGAGAGTACGGGTTCCGCACGCGCGCAATCCACGCAGGAAACATCCCGGATGCAGTGACCGGATCACGGGCGCTGCCGATCTACCAGACGAGCGCCTTCGTCTTCGATGACACCGCGGATGCCGCCGCCCGCTTCGCCCTGCAGAAGTACGGCAACATCTACAGCCGCCTCGGCAACCCGACCGTCGCCAGCTTCGAGGAGCGCGTCGCCTCGCTCGAGGGCGGGCTCGGTGCCGTCGCCACCGCAAGCGGCCTCAGCGCGCAGTTCATCACCTTCGCCTCCCTCGCCGGGGCGGGCGACCACATCGTCGCCGCGGCCAGCCTCTACGGCGGATCGATCACCCAGCTCGACGTCACCCTGCGCCGCTTCGGCATCGACACCACCTTCGTCAACTCGGCCGACCCGGCGGACTACGCGGCCGCCATCACCGACAAGACGAAGCTGATCTTCGCCGAGATCGTCTCGAACCCGTCGGGCCAGGTCGCCGACCTCGAGGGCCTCGCCGATGTGGCACACGCCCACCACATCCCGCTCATCATCGACTCGACGCTGGCGACCCCCTACCTCAGCCGCCCGATCGAGTGGGGTGCCGACGTCGTCGTGCACTCCGCGACCAAGTTCCTCGGCGGCGCGGGCACGACCCTCGGCGGCGTCGTCGTCGAGAGCGGCCGCTTCCACTGGGCCAACGAGCACTTCCCGCTGTTCGACCAGCCGGTGCCGAGCTACGGCGGCCTCAACTGGCACGGCAACTTCGGCGAGTACGCCTTCCTCACCCGCCTGCGCGCCGAGCAGCTGCGCGACATCGGCCCGGCGCTCTCGCCGCACTCGGCCTGGCTTCTCGCCACGGGTGTCGAAACGCTGCCCTTCCGCCTGCAGGCGCACGTCGACAATGCGCGCATCGTGGCCGAGTGGCTCGAGGCAGACCCCCGGATCGAGTTCGTCAACTGGGCCGGCCTTCCGAACCACGAGCACTTCGACCGGGCGAAGAAGTACCTGCCCAAGGGACCGGGCTCGGTCTTCAGTTTCGGCGTCAAGGGCGGCCGCGACGTCGGCCAGCGGTTTATCGAGAACGTGAATCTGGCCAGCCACCTCGCCAACATCGGCGACGCCAAGACCCTCGTGATCCACCCCGCATCGACGACGCACGCCCAGCTGACCGAGAACCAGCTGCTCGAGGCCGGCGTGCTTCCGGGCCTCGTGCGCATTAGCGTGGGAATAGAAGACCCCGAAGACATCGTTTACGACCTTGACCAGGCACTCACGATTGCGGTGGAAGGCAAGTAATGACCCTCGTAGATACCGTCACGACTCATCTGCCCAACGGCCTGTCGTGCGACATCCCCGCGTCGTCGCCCCTGGCCAAGCTGCTCAAGTCGCAGCGCACCTGGGTCGGCCCGAGCGCGCAGGAACGCCTCGCGATCCTGCGCTCGGCGAAGTCGATCGCCATCGTGGGCGCCTCGCCGAACTCGGCGCGCTCGAGCTACTTCGTCGGAACCTACCTGCTGCAGTCCAGCGACTACCGCGTCTACTTCGTCAACCCGAACGCCGACGAGATCCTCGGCCACCAGGCCTACCCCGACCTCGCGTCGCTGCCCGAGGTGCCCGACATCGTTGACGTGTTCCGCAAGGCGAGTGACATCCCGTCGGTTATCGACGAGGTCATCGCCAGCGGCGCGAAGACCGTGTGGGTGCAGCTCGGCATCTGGAACCAGGAGGCCGCGGAGTACGGCGAGTCCAAGGGCCTCACCGTGGTCATGGACCGCTGCATCAAAGTCGAGCACGCGCGCTTCCACGGCGGCCTGCACCTGCTCGGCTTCGACACCGGCGTGATCACGTCGCGAAAGACTGTGCGCTAGCGCTCGTCGAACTGGTTGTCATTGCCGCTGACGTCGATGTCGCCATCATTGATGCGCTCGTCGGAGCGAATCGCATTGCGGTCGCCCGCGATGTCGACCGCGTCGATCTCGCCGGCCGTCACCGTGTTGTCCTGACCGCTGATCTCGACCGCGTCGATCGACTCTGCCTCGATGAGGTTGCGGTCGCCGCGCACCACGAGGGTGTCGACCTGCTCGGCCCGCACGATGAGGTCGGTGCCCTCGACGGTGACCTCGTCGCAGGGGCCGCTGATCGTGTACAGCGTCGACGGGCTGTTGAGCAGCACCTCCTCGCCGGGGCTGCAGCTCAGCTCGGTGCGGTTATCGAGGTCCTCGGCGACGGGGGTCGTGTCATCCCGGTCGTTCTCGGGAACCACCACGGTCACACAACCGCTGAGAACGAGGGCGGATGCGGCAAACAGGGTCACAATCGCGGTGCGCTTCATGCACCCCACCCTAGGCGCGCGTTACGGCAGGTTGCGGGGTCTTGCGCTCAGCCCCGCGCATCTGATTAGCGTTGCATGCATGACCGGCCCCCTGCTGCCCGCCCCCGTCGTCTCGACCCAGTGGCTCGCCGACCACCTCGGCGCCGACGACCTCGTCGTGCTCGACGCGACCGTGCTGCCCTCCACCCAGCCGAACGGCCGGCCCGGCTACCTCAGCGGCCACGAGCAGTACATCATCGACGGCCATATTCCCGACGCGGTCTTCGGCGACCTCACCGAGGTCTTCTCCGACCCCGACGGAAGGTTCCCCTTCACCCGCCCCTCCCTGGCCCAATTCGAGGATGCCGCCAGCTCGGTCGGCATCTCGAACGAGACCACCGTCGTCGTCTACGACAACGTCGTCGGCCAGTGGGCGTCGCGCATCTGGTGGCTGTTCCGCGCCTTCGGCTACGACACCGTGGCCGTGCTCGACGGCGGGCTCGCCAAGTGGCGCGCCGAAGAGCGCGAGACCGACATCGGGCACGTCGAGCCGGCGGCAGCAACCTTCACCGCGACCGAGCGCCCCGAGCTGTGGGTCGACAAGGAATTCGTCGCCGGCGTCGTCGCCGGCACCGAGAAGGCCGCCCTCGTCTGCGGCCTGCCGCCGGCCGAGTTCAGCGGCGAGGCGGGCAACCGCTCGCGGCTCGGGCACATCCCCGGCAGCGTCAGCGCTCCCGCCGGGCGGCTGGTGGACCGCTCGACCAACGCCTACCTCGGCGACGACGCGCTGCGGGCGGCCTTCGCCCCCGTGCTCAGCGAGGAGCGCATCGTGACCTACTGCGCCGGCGGTATCGCCGCCGCGTCGGACGCGCTCGCCCTCACGCTGCTCGGCCACCGCAATGTGGCGATCTACGACGGATCGCTCAACGAGTGGGCGGCCGACGCGCAGGCCCCGCTCGTCACGGGAGCCTGAGCTCGCCCACCTCGTGCACCGGGAGGTCGCAGACGAACTCGCGGCAGGCGTAGGCGGTCGTGCGTCCATCGTGCGCCGTGCGGCCCGCGTAGAGGTCGAAGCCCGCGCTCGCGAATTCGCGGGCCTGCTCGGCGGTGACCACGGATGACACGGAGCCGGCGCGGCGCCAGGCGCGGGCGAAGGCGGTGACCTCATCCTCGTGCTCTGCCACCACCACGAGCTGCACCGGATCGGCGGCGAGCGCGACCATCACGCTCAGTGCCGCCCCGAACGACATCGGCCGCTCGTCGGCGAGCGGGGCGACGGAGGCCATGGCCTGCTCGGCCGCCGTGCGGTAGCGGGTCTCGGAGGTGAGCAGCCAGAGCGTGTTCGCCGCGTTCGCGAGCGCGCTGATGCCGCTCGGGTATGCACCCTCGCTCGGGTCGGTCTCGAGGGCGAGGCCGAGGGAGGCGAGCAATGGCTCGGGGCCGCCCGGCACCTGGAACGACGGCAGGCAGTCGTCGACGAGGCGCCGCGCAACAACCGCGTAGTGCACCTCGCCCGTCGCCAGGGCGAGCGCGAGCAGCCCGCCGGCGAGCATGCCGTAGTCCTCGAGGGTGGCGGGGGCCGGGGAGGCGACGCCATCGATCGACGTGCGCACGAGGCGGTCGGCACGCACGTGGTGCTCGATGAGGAAGTCGGCGGCCGCGCGGGCCTGGGCGATGTGACCAGAGCGGGCGAGAGCCTCGATCGCGAGGCCGTTCCAGCCGGTGAGAACCTTCGCGTCGAGCGCCGGGGCGGGCTGCGTCGCCCGCTGCTCTGCGCTGAGCTCGTAGTAGGCGCCCTCGACGCGCACGCCGTCGACCGTGCTCTCGCTGTCCTGGGCGCTGGCGAAGGCGCCGCCATCCAGTCGCATGGTCGTATCGAGGAAGGCGGCGATGCCGTCAGCGGTGGGCGTGTCGCCGATGCGCGCGTAGCAGTCGAGCAGCAGCGCGTTGTCGTAGAGCATGCGCTCGTAGTGCGGCTCGGTCCAGTCCTGCTTGGTCGAATAGCGGAAGAAGCCGCCCTCGACCGGGTCGCGCAGGTCGGATACCGCCATCGCCGCGAGCGTGCGCCGCGCGAGGGCCGCTCCCCCGGCGTCGAGCAGGAAGCCCAGAACGGTCGCCACCGGAAACTTGGGCGCCGCGCCGAAGCCGCCGAACCGCTGGTCTTCGAGCGACTCGAGCCGCTGCACAGAGGGGAAGAAGCTGTCGGGTAGCTCGCCCCCGGTGGGGCGTGCATAGCCGGCGAGCGCGGCCGTGATGCCGCTCGCGTTGGCGAGAACCTCCTCCCGTCGGTTGGTCCACGCGTCGGAAACCGCGGCGAGCACGTCACGGAAGGCCGGGTGCCCGAGCAGCGGCTCCGGCGGCCAGTAGGTGCCGCCATAGAAAGGGCCGCCCTGCGGCGTCACGAACATGTTGAGCGGCCAGCCAAGGTCCTCGCTGAAAGCGCTGGCGGCCGCGAGGTAGCTCGCGTCGACGTCGGGGTATTCCTCGCGGTCGACTTTGATGGCCACGAACCGCTCATTGAGGTAGGCGGCGAGCGCCGGGTCGCTGAAGCTCTCGCGGGCCATGACGTGGCACCAATGGCAGGTCGAGTAGCCGATGGAGACGAGAACCGGCACGTCGCGCTGCGCCGCGAGGGCGAAGGCCTCGGGCCCCCACTCGAACCAGTCGACCGGGTTGTCGGCGTGCGAGCGCAGGTAGGGGCTCGTCGCGGCGGCCAGGCGATTCGGCATACCCTCAGACTATGTCGCGATTCGCCGTCACCTATATTGGCGGGCCCACCGCCGTTCTCGAGTACGCAGGCATGCGGATTCTCACCGACCCGACCTTCGATGACCCGCAGACCTACCCCGACCCCGACGGCACGCCCCTGGTGAAGACCCGGGGACCGGCCATCGACGCAGCCGACCTCGGCCGGATCGACCTGGTGCTGCTGAGCCACCACGAGCACGAGGACAACCTCGATACCACCGGGGCCGAATGGCTGGTCGGGCGACCTGTGCTCAGCACGGTCGAGGCTGGCCGCGACCTGGACGTCACCGGCCTCGCGCCATGGCAGAAGACGACGGTGGGCCACGTCACTGTCACCGCCGTCCCCGCGCTGCACGGGCCCGTCGGCTGCGAGGAGTACCTGGGCACGGTCACCGGCTTCGTGCTGCAGTGCGAGGAGGAGCCCAACGTCTATGTCAGCGGCGACAACGCCTCACTCGACGTCGTGCGCTCGATCGCTGCCGAGTTTCCCGCCATCGACTACGCGGTCATCTTCGCGGGCGCTGCGCGCGTGCCAGAGATCGACGCGGACCTGACCCTCACCTCAGCGGATGCCGTCGAGGCCGCCCACATCCTCGGCGACCCCCAGGTGGTCGGCCTCCACACCGAGGACTGGGAGCACTTCTCCGAGAGCCGCGCGCAGCTCGAGGCCGCCTTCGCCGGCACGGGGCTGCTCGCGACAACCCCGCGCGGCCTCAAGGTCGACCTCTAGAAGGTTGCCCCCACCGGGTTGCTGCCCTTGCGGCCAGCCTCGCCGCGGTTGACGGCGCTGACGACAGCCACCTCGTCCGGGGTGAGGGCGAAGTCGGTGACGGCGAAGTTCTCGGCCATGCGCTCCTTGCGGTTCGACTTGGGGATCACGATGTTGCCGATGTCGAGGTGCCAGCGGATGATCACCTGGGCGACCGTCTTGCCGTACTTCGCCGCGATCGCATCCACGCCCGCGTCGTCGACGAGGTCGCCCTGGCCGAGTGGGCCCCACGACTCCGTGACGATGCCGTGCTCCGTATTGAAGGCCTTCGACGCGAGCTGCTGAAAGTAGGGGTGGTACTCGATCTGGTTGACCGACGGCACCACGTCGGCGGCGTCGAGCAGCGGCTGCAGCAGCTCCGGCGTGAAGTTCGAGACGCCGATCGATCGGGCACGGCCGGTGGCCGCGATCTGCTCGAGCGCCTTCCACGACTCGACATACGTGCCGCGGTGGGCCGACGGCCAGTGGATGAGGTAGAGGTCCACATAGTCGAGGCCGAGTTTGGCGAGCGAGAGGTCGAAGGCGTCGAGGGCCGACTGCGTGCCCTGGTCGGAGTTCCACAGCTTCGTCGTGACGAAGAGCTCGCCGCGGTCGATGCCGGACTCGGCGATGGCCGCGCCGACACCGGTCTCGTTGCCGTAGATCATGGCGGTGTCGAGGTGGCGGTAGCCGACCTCGAGGGCGTCGCTCACGATCCGCTGCGTCTCATCCGGGTCGACCTTGAAGACGCCGAAGCCGAGCTGGGGAATGGAGGTGCCGTCATTGAGCACGATGGTGGGAACAGTCATTGCTCCATCCTCTAATACAGTTCCGCGAGAAGCGAAGCGAAGAGCTCTTCGGCGTCGGCCTTGACACGCTGCCGGGTGAACCACACCGCGATGGTGGTGCAGTCGCGGTGCAGGAGGTCGAGTCCGTTGGGATTCGTCACGGCATCCACGATCTGCGGTAGGTCGATGACGACGACGCGACCGTCGTGCACGAGCAGGTTGTAGGGCGAGAGGTCGCCGTGCGCGTAGCCCGCGCGGGCGAAGAGCCGCATGGCCTCGACCACCTGCTCGAGCAGGCCGTCGAGTCCGTCGCGCACCTGGGCGAGGCGGGGGGCGGCAGTCGCACCGTGGCCGATGAACTCCATGAGCAGCTCGGTGCCGTTGACCTGCACCGGGTAGGGCACGGGCGCGCCCGCCGCGTACATGCGGCACAGCGCGTCGAACTCGGCGAAGGCCCAGTGGTCGGCGGCGATCGCGCGCCCGTAGGTCGACTTGTTGGCGATGGCACGGGTGTCGCGGCTGCGCCGGGTGCGGCGCCCCTCCTCGTACTGCGACGAGCGGGTGAAGTCGCGGTGCTCGGTCGAGCGGTAGCGCTTGGCGGCCATGACCGCGCCGGCCTCACCGGGCACGGCCCGCTCGATGAGGAACACGTCGGCCTCTTTGCCGGTCTTGACGATGCCGAGCTCGGTGTCGAAGGCGGCGGCCGAGGTGACGACCCAGTCGGGTCGGGGCTCCGGACCCCGCTGGCTGGGGATGATCGCCTGCCAGGTCGACCACCGCTGGTCGTCGCCGGGCTCGAGTTGGGTGAAAGTGGGTACTGCGAATTCGTTCAAAGTAGGTGCTCCGAGATTGCGGAGGCTACTTAGGCAGCAGCCTCACATGAAAGGTGGTCGGCAGAAGGCACGACAAAGTCGGTGTTCATGCTGAAGCTCCTTTCGTCTCGGTGTGGTTGGCAGTCTAGGACTGCGACTACTCCTGTGTCGAGACGTGCCGCTCGTCCGGGCCGTTGTAGACAGACAGCGGGCGGATGAGGGAATTGGCCTCGAGCTGCTCCATGACGTGGGCGGTCCACCCCGTCACCCGCGCCGCCACGAAGAGCGGTGTGAAGGTGAGCGTGTCGAATCCCATGAGGTGGTACGCGGGACCGCTCGGGTAGTCGAGGTTGGGAAGAATGCCCTTGCGCTCGGTCATCGCAGCCTCGAGGGTGTCGTAGAGCTCGCCGAGCTCGGGCCGCTCGTAGTGGGCCACGAGGGTGTCGAGCGCGGCCTTCATCGTGGGGACCCGCGAGTCGCCCTTCTTGTAGACCCGGTGGCCGAATCCCATGATCTTGCGCTTGTTGGCGAGCGCGTCGTCGAGCCAGGCCCCTGCTCGGTCGGCGCTGCCGATCTCGTCGAAGGCGAGCATGACAGCCTCGTTCGCTCCCCCGTGCAGGGCGCCTTTGAGCGCGCCCACCGCCGCGGTCACCGCCGAGTAGAGATCGCTCAGGGTGCTCGTCACCACCCGCGCGGTGAAGGTCGACGCGTTGAAGGAGTGCTCGGCGTAGAGGATCATCGAGACGTCGAAGGCGTTGACGACGACCAGCTCAGGCACCTCGCCGAAGGTCATGTGCAGGAAGTTGGCGGAGTAGCCGAGGTCGTCACGGGGCTCCACCAGCTCGTCGCCGCGGCGGCGGCGCTGGTCGTAGGCGACGACGGCGGGCAGCTGCGCGAAGAGACGCAGCGACTTCTCGAGGTTGCTGAAGCGGCTGGAGTCCTCGGTGTCCGGATCCCGCGCCCCCATCACGCTGACCGCGGTGCGCACGACGTCTATCGGGTGCGACGTCAGGGGCAGCTCGTCGATGACGGTCTTCACGATTGGATCGAGCCGCCGCAACGAGCGCTCGAGGCTCTCGAACTCGGCCAGCTGCTTCGGCGTCGGAAGCTCTCCGTGCCAGAGCAGGTAGGCAACCTCTTCGAAGGTCTTCTCCTTCGCGAGCTCCTGCACCGGGTAGCCGCGGTAGAGCAGCGAGTTGGTCTCGGGGTTGACGCTCGACACGGCCGTGGTGTCGACGACGACACCGGCGAGGCCTTTGTGAATCTCAGTCATGCTGACACGCTACCTTTCGCGGGGCGCTCAAAGATGTACTCGAGGCCGTCCTCGTCGTCGATCTGCTCGCCGACATGGTCGAAGCCGTAGCCGGCGATGGTCGCGAGGGACGCCGCGTTGGTGGGCGAGATAGATGCCCGAACGGTGACCACCGCGGGCTCGGCCGCGCAGCGCGCGAGGAGAGCCGCCACCGTCGCACGGGCAAAGCCCCGGCGCCGCAGCAGCGGATCGATCGAGTAGCCGATCTCGACCATGCCGTCCGCGGTGGGCGGCGCGTGGAAGCCGGCGTGGCCGACCGGGGTGCCGGTCGCGTCATCGATGACGATGCTGGCGGCCCAGTTCTCGCTCTCCGGGTCGGCGTCGATCTGGTCCACCCGGATCGACCACAGCCAGCTGATCTCATCCGAGGTGTAGAACTCCGTCAGCGGCATGCCGGCGAGCTCGCTGGCGCGTGCGAGGTCGTTGTCGAGGAGGGCGACCATGGCGTCCCTGCCCAGGGGATGCAGGTGGACGCTCGTCATACGCGGAAGGTGAAGACCGACGAGTCGAAGGCGTTGTATGCCTCGTAGTCGAGCAGCTCGTAGAGCCGGGCCCGGGTCTGCATGTGCTGCACCTGGTCATTGAGCGAGCCGCTCTCGACCAGATCATCGAGGCCACGTTCGGCGGCGCCCATGGCCAGCCGCAGCAGCGACACCGGGTAGATGACGAGGTTGATCCCGACGTCGGCCAGCTGCTGGTTGGTGAAGAGCTCGCTCTTGCCGAACTCCGTCATGTTCGCGAGGATCGGCACGTCGACGGCCGCGCGCACCGCCGCGAACTCCGCGAGGTCGACCATCGCCTCGGGGAAGATTGCGTCGGCCCCGGCGTCGACCAGCTGCTTGGCGCGGTCGATCGCGGCGTCCAATCCGTCGATGGCGCGGATGTCGGTGCGCGCCATGATGAGCAGGTTCGGGTCGCGGCGGGCGTCCGCTGCGGCACGGATGCGCTTGACCGCCGTGTCACCGTCGACCACCGCCTTGCCGTCGAGGTGGCCGCAGCGCTTGGGGTTGACCTGGTCCTCGA
Source organism: Actinomycetota bacterium (assembly GCA_013297645.1). Lineage (GTDB taxonomy): Bacteria > Actinomycetota > Actinomycetes > Actinomycetales > Microbacteriaceae > Conyzicola. The sequence goes on along the minus strand of JAAFHU010000024.1, from coordinate 10,720 downwards.
TGTGCAGGCCGGCGACCCCGGCATCCTCGAGTTCCTGCACCGTGCGCGCGACGTTCATCGGCTCGCCGAAGCCGGTGTCGGCATCGACCAGGGCGGGCAGGTCGGTCATGCGGGCGATCTGGCGGGCGCGGTTCGCTACCTCGGTCAGCGTGGTCAGTCCGATGTCGGGCAGGCCGAGGTCGGCGCTGATGACGGCGCCCGAGATGTAGACGCCCTCGAATCCCTTGTCTTGGATGAGCTTCGCGCTCAGCGGGTTGAAGGCGCCGGGAAAGCGCTGCAGCTCGCCGCTGGCCAACGCCGCTCTGAAGGCTGCGCGCTTGTCGGCGGGGGCAACGGTCGAGTACAGCATCAGAAGAGCCCCTTCGGCGAGACGGGCAGGTGATCGGCGGCGACGGTGAGGCCGCGCAGCTCGGCGGGGGTGAGTTCGGGAAGGCGCTGGGCGAGCTCGAGGAACCGCTGGATCTCGGCAGGAGCGATGCGTGACTCGGCGAGAGCCTCGAACTTGCGGATGTAGTCGGCCCGGGCGAAGGGACGCGCGCCGCCCGGGTGGGCATCCGCGACCCCGATCTCATCGATGATGGTCTCGCCCGAGGTCAGCGTGATCTCGACGCGGCCCCCGAAGGAGGGCTCGGGCAGGTGATAGCGGCGGGTCCACTCGGCGTCCTCGGCGGTCGTGACCTTCTGCCACAGGGCGACGGTGTCGGGGCGACCCGCGCGCTCCGGGGCGTAGCTGCGCTCGTGGTGCCACGCGCCGTCCTGCAGGGCCACGGCGAAGATGTACGGGATCGAGTGGTCGAGGGTCTCGCGGCTCGCAGTGGGGTCGTACTTCTGCGGGTCGTTCGCGCCCGATCCGATGACGTAGTGGGTGTGGTGGCTGGTGTGCAGCACGATGCTGCGCACCTCGGCGGTGTCAACGCGGTCGTGCAGCTTGCGCGCGAGGTCGATCCACGCCTGCGCCTGGTACTCGGCCGAGTGCTCCTTCGTGTAGCTGTCGAGGATCGCCAGCCGAGCCTCGCCCTTCTCGGGAAGCGACACCTCGTAGCGGGCATCAGGTCCGTCGAGCAGCCAGGCGATGACGCCGTCCTCGCCCTCATAGATCGGTGTCGGGCTGGTCTGGCCGCGCAGAGCGCGGTCGACGGCCTCGACCGCCATCTTGCCGGCGAAGGCGGGGGCGTAGGCCTTCCAGGTCGAGATCTCGCCCTTGCGCGACTGCCGGGTGGCCGTTGTCGTGTGCAGGGCCTGGCCGATGGCCTGGTAGATGGTCTCGGTGTCGAGGCCGAGCAGGGTGCCGATGCCGGCCGCGGCGCTCGGGCCGAGGTGGGCGACGTGGTCGATCTTGTGCTTGTGCAGGCTGATCGCCCGCACGAGGTCGATCTGGATCTCGTAGCCGGTGACGATGCCCCGGAGCAGTTCGGCACCGCTGCGGCCGGCGTGCTGCGCCACCGCGAGGATCGGCGGGATGTTGTCGCCCGGGTGCGAGTACTCAGCGGCAAGGAAGGTGTCGTGGAAGTCGAGCTCGCGCACGGCGACCCCGTTGGCCCACGCGGCCCACTCGGGGCTGTACCCACCGGCGGCACCGAAGACTGTGGCTCCGGCCTCATAGGGGTGGTCGAGGGCCTGCCCGCGCGCGGCGGTGACGGGCGCCCGGTCGAGCGACGCGACGGCGACGCTCGCGTTGTCGATCACGCGGTTGATGACCATGTCGGCCACCGCATCCGTCGCTTCTATGGACTCGGAGGCGACCTCGGCGATCTTCCAGGCGAGCTGGTCTTCGCGGGCAAGGTTCTCGTCGCTGCGGTGCACACGCACGTTGTGGGTCTTCACCGCTCCAGCCTACGGTCGCGTGGACCGCTGCGGTCGATCAGTCGAGATCGCGCAGCGCCGCGATCAGCTCGCCCACCGTGTGTGCCGCATTCGACGGGTGGCGCAGCGGCCGGTCGAGGTGCAGCAGGTAGTGGTTGCGGCGACCACGCCGCTCGCGCTCGAGATAGCCGGTCGCCTCGAGGTCGTTGAGTATCGACACCGCCGAGCGAGCCGTGATGCCGACCGACGCCGCAATCGCCTCGACAGTGGCGTCGGCGTCTCGCGCAATCGCGAGCAGTACGTGCGCATGGTGCGTGAGGAAGGTCCAGTGCGCCATGCGCCAATTATCCCCTAATGGTGATGTTTGCATCACTGAAACGCTTTTCATGTATTGTGTCCTCGACACCTGAAATGAACTTCACCTTTAGGAGCACACCATGGATCTCACCACCGCCCTGAGCAGCCTGCTCAGCGCCCCCGTTCTCGCCTTCGCCCTCGGACTGCTCGCGGTCGCCGTGCGCTCCGACCTGCGCATCGCCGAGGGGGCGACCCAGCTGCTGTCGGTCTACCTGCTCCTTGCCATCGGGCTCAAAGGCGGCGTTGCGCTGCGCGACGCGGACGCCGGCGAGCTGGTGCTACCGCTCACCCTCTCCCTTGCACTCGGCATCGTCATCCCCGTTGTCGCCTACGCCGCCCTGCGGGTGCTCACGCCCTTCGGCCAGGTCGACCGAGGCGCGATAGCGGCGCACTACGGCTCGACCTCGCTCGTGACCTTCAGCGCGGCACTCGTCGCCCTCGAGGCCGCGGCGGTGGCCGTGCCGGCCTACGCCGCGACAATGCTGACCGTTCTCGAGATCCCCGGAATCCTGGTCGGCCTGCTGCTGGCCAGGCGCGCCTCGACGACGGGAGCGGGCTGGGCGGCCACCGTTCGCGAGATCGTCGCCGGCAAGTCGATCCTGTTGCTGCTCGGCGGGCTGGCGATCGGTGCCATCATCGGCCACCCCGGCTATGAGAGCGTCGAGCCCGTCTTCGGCGACCTGTTCCGGGGAGCGCTCGTGCTGTTCCTCCTCGCCCTCGGCATGGAGGCCGCGCGCAGTGCGGGAGCACTGCGGCACGGGGCCGTCGGGCTCATCGGCTTCGCGATCGCCTTTCCGCTGGTCATCGGCAGCCTCACCGTGCTCCTCGGGTCGGCGCTCGGCCTCTCCGCTGGCGGAGCGGCGATTCTCGGCGTGCTCTGTGCGAGCGCGTCCTACATCGCGGCGCCCGCCGCGGTGCGCATGGCCCTGCCGGAAGCCTCGCTCGCGCGCCCGCTCGCCGCGAGCCTCGGGGTGACCTTTCCGGTGAACCTCGTGGTCGGCATCCCGCTGTTCATCGCGATTGCCTCGGCCACCTGACCCGCGGCGGCGGCGCGGGCGGCCGAAGTACGATGGAAGGCTATGTCCGAGCCAGAGATTGTCGTCACCTACCCGCCGGAGCTGCCCGTCAGCGCCCGGCGCGATGACATCCTGGCGACCCTGCGCGAGCACCAGGTCGTCATCGTCGCCGGCGCGACGGGGTCGGGCAAGACGACGCAGTTGCCGAAGATGCTGCTCGAGCTCGGCAAGACGAGCATCGGGCACACGCAGCCGCGCCGCATCGCCGCGCGCACCATCAGCGAGCGCATCGCCGAGGAGCTCGGCAATGACGAGATCGTGGGCTACCAGGTGCGCTTCACCGACACGGTCGGCAAGAACACCCGCATCAAGCTGATGACCGACGGCATTCTGCTCAACGAGATCCACCGCGACCGCGACCTCACGAAGTACGACGCCATCATCATCGACGAGGCCCACGAGCGCAGCCTCACCGTGGACTTCCTGCTCGGCTACCTCAAGCAGCTCATCCCCCGCCGGCCCGACCTCACCGTCGTCATCACCAGTGCGACGATCGACCCGCAGAGCTTCTCGCGGCACTTCAATGACGCACCCATCGTCGAGGTCAGCGGGCGCACCTTCCCCGTCGAGATCCGCTACCGCCCACTCGTCGCCGAGGAGATGGTGGACGAAGACGAGGGACTCGAGTCGCCGGGTGGCGACGGCGGCGTGTACGGCGGCGACACCCGCCCGCGCGCCGCAGAAGCGGCGGCGCGCCAGACAAGCAGCGACACCGACCCGCTCGACGGCATCAACCTCGCGCTCGACGAGCTCGCGCGCGAGGCCCCGGGCGACGTGCTCGTCTTCCTCAGCGGCGAGGCGGAGATCCGCGGTGCGGAGGAGGCGATTCGCGGCCGCAATCTGCCGAACACCGAGGTGCTCCCGCTCTACGGCCGACTGAGTGCGGCCGACCAGCACAGGGTCTTCGGGCGCGGCGGCGGGTCGGGGCGGCGCATCGTGCTGGCGACGAACGTCGCTGAGACAAGCCTGACGGTGCCCGGCATCCGCTACGTCATCGACGCGGGCACTGCGCGAATCAGCCGGTACAGCGTGCGGTCGAAGATCCAGCGGCTGCCGATCGAGGCGATCTCGCAGGCGTCGGCGAACCAGCGCAGCGGCCGCAGCGGGCGCACCAGCCCGGGAATCGCTATTCGCCTCTACAGCGAGCAGGACTTCGAGAAGCGCCCGGAGTTCACCGAGCCAGAGATTCTGCGCACGAATCTCGCGGCCGTCATCCTGCAGATGATCTCTCTCGGGCTCGGTGACATCGCGGCCTTCCCCTTCCTGCAGCCGCCGGACTCGCGCGGCATCAAAGACGGCCTCGACCTGCTGCGCGAGCTCGGGGCGATCACCACAGACAACGAGATCACCCGCGTCGGCAAACAGCTGTCGAGTCTGCCTATCGACCCGCGCCTCGGCCGCATGGTGATCGAGTCGAAAGTGCACGGCACGACGCGCGAGGTCATGGCGATCGTCGCGGCGCTGAGCATCCAAGACCCGCGCGAGCGCCCGCTCGAGAAGCGCACCCAGGCCGACCAGCAGCACGCGCGCTTCACCGACCCGACGAGCGATTTCATCAGCTACCTCAACCTCTGGAACTACCTGGAGGAGAAGCAGAAGGAGCTGAGCGGCAACCAGTTCCGCCGCATGTGCAAGAGCGAGTACCTCAACTTCTTGCGCGTGCGCGAATGGCAGGACGTCTACCGCCAGCTCTCGCGGCTGAGCAAGCAGCTCGGGCTCGTCATCGGCGATCCGCACGTGAACCCGGACGGCATCCACCGCTCGCTTCTTGCTGGTCTCTTGAGCCAACTAGGACTTAAGGATCTGCAGAAGAAGGACTACCAGGGCGCCCGGCAGAGCCGCTTCGTCATCTTCCCGGGTAGTGCCCTCGCGAAGAAGCAGCCCACCGCGATCATGAGCGCGGAGCTCGTCGAGACGAGCCGGCTATTCGCCCGGGTGAATGCCGCCATCGATCCCGCCTGGGCGGAGCAGATCGCCGGCGACCTCGCCAAGCGCTCGTACTCCGAGCCGCGCTGGGAGAAGAAGCAGGGCTCGGTCGTCGCCAACGAGCGGGTGACCCTCTACGGCCTGCCGATCATCCCGCGCCGCACGGTGCAGTTCGCGCGCATCGACCCCGCGTATGCGCGGGACCTCTTCATTCGCAACGCCCTCGTCGACGGCGACTGGGACCTCTCGCGCACCGACCGCCGACTCACCGCCTTCGACCGGGCCAACCGCGCGCTGCGCACCGAGCTCGAGGAGCTGGAGGAGCGCACCCGCCGCCGCACCATCCTCTTCGACGACGAGTCGGTGTACCGCTTCTACGACGAGCGCATCCCGGCCGACGTCGCCTCGCTGAAGAGCTTCGAGACTTGGTGGCGCAAGGCCCGCGCCGAGAGGCCCGAGCTGCTGACGATGACCCGCGACGCCCTCATCGAGGAGGAGGCCGTTCCGGTCGTCGACGAGCGCGACTTTCCGAGCAGCTGGCGGCAGGGCGAGCAGCAGCTCGACGTCACCTACCGCTTCGAGCCCGGCGCCGAGGATGACGGCGTGACGGTGCGGATCCCGCTGCCCCTGCTGCCCTCGATCCGCTCGACAGGCTTCGACTGGCTCGTGCCGGGCCTGCGCACCGAGCTCGTCGCCGCGCTGCTCAAGACGCTGCCCAAGCCCATTCGCCGCAACGTCGTGCCTGCCAACGACTGGGCGCGCAAACTGGTCGACGAGATACCGCCGGACCCCGACGTCGACGCGACCCCGCTCGTCGAGTTTCTCGCGCGCCAGATTCGATCGCTCACCTACACCCCCGTCGACATCGACGATTTCGAGCTCGACCGGCTGCCCGACCACTTGCGCGTGACCTTCGCCGTCATCGACGACCGCGGACAGGTGGCGGCCCGCAGCAAGGACCTCTCGGGGTTGCGGCTCAAGCTGCAGCGGCGCACGCGCGAGTCAGTCGCACAGGCGACGGTGGCGCCGCGCGCGCCGGAGCTACGCAATGCGCTCGAACGCCAGGGCCTGACCACGTGGGACTTCGACGCGCTGCCCCGCAGCGTCGAGACGAAGCACAGCGGCGGAGTGGTGCGCGCCTACCCGGCGCTCGTCGAGGCGGGCAAGGCTGTCGACATCCGCCTGCTGTCGAACGAGGCCGATCAGACCCGCGCGCAGCGCGCCGGGGTGCGGCGGCTGCTGCAGCTGGCGATTCCGTCACCGACCGCCTACGTGCAGGAGCACCTCACCGCCGCCGAGAAGCTCTCGCTGGCGACGAGCCCCTACCGCTCGAACGCGGAGCTCTTCGACGACTGCCTCGCCGCCTGCATCGACGCGGTCGTCGACACCTCGACGATCTTCACCCGCGCGGAATTCGAGGCCGCCCGCGCCACCGTCAACAACGGCCTGGTGGATGCGATGTTCCAGGCGGTCAGCGACGTCAGCCGCGTTCTCGTCGCGGCCCGCGAGGCCGACCGCGCGATCAGCGCCGCGAGCAGTGTCGCGCTCATGGCCCCGCTCGCCGACGCCCGCGCGCAGCTCGGCGCCCTCGTGCACCCCGGTTTCGTCAGCCGCACCGGCCTCGTGCAGCTGCGCCGCGTGCCGGTCTACCTGCAGGCGATCGTGCACCGCGTGACCAAACTGGCCGACAACATCGGACGCGACCGCGCCTTCGCCGCCGACATCGCCGAGGCCACCCAGCGCTACATCAGCGCCGGCGGAGACCTGCCCCTGCAGCACGAACCGCCCGCCCACCTGCGGCACGCCCGCTGGATGCTCGAGGAGCTGCGCCTGTCGCTCTACGCCCAACACCTGCCGACGGCCGAGCCGGTGTCGCTGCAGCGCATCACGAAGGTGCTAGCCGGCTCGTGAGGTGGCGCCGCTCTGCGGGGTTCGTCGCCAGCTCGAGCGCCCGCTCGAAGGCGTCGCGGTCGGGCAGTCCCGCCCGGCGCAGCAGTTCGCCCCGGGTCGAGTGGTAGAGGTGGTAGTCGTCGAGCCCGCGCAGGCCGTCGAGCATGGCGAGGCCGGCCCGCGGCCCGTCGGCCATAGCGACCGCGACCGCGTGGTTGAGGGCCACGACCGGGTTGGAGGTCATCCGCTCGAGTTGCGCGTACATCGCGGCAATCGACGGCCAGTCGGTGTCGGCCGCCGTGCGCGCATTGGCGTGCTTGGCCGCGATGAGGGCCTGCAGTTGGTAGCTGCCCGGCCTCATCCGCCGCATCGCCGAGGCGAGCAGTGCATTCGCCTCGCCGATCGCGTCGAGGTCCCAGGTGCTGCGGTCCTGCTGCTCGAGAAGCACGAGATTGCCGGACGCGTCCACGCGCGACCCGAGCCGCGCCCGGTGGAAGGTCTCGAGGGCGAGCAGGCCCTCGACCTCCGCGTTCTCTGGGAGCAGCTCGCGAGCGAGGCGGGTCAGGCGCAGGGCCTGGTCGGCGAGGTCGACGCGGGTGGCGGCATCCGCCCCTCCGCGCGCGAGGTAGCCCTCGTTGAAGACGAGGTAGAGCACCGCGAGCAGCGCATCGACGCGGCTGTCGAGTTCGGCGGGGATGGACAGCGGGATGCCGGCCTCGCGAATCTTGCGCTTCGCCCGCACGATGCGCTGCGCGAGCGTCGGCTCTGGAACGAGAAAGGCTGCGGCAATCTCGGGGGTCGTCAACCCGCCGACCAGCCGCAGGGTGAGGGCCACCTGGGTGTCGCGGTCAAGAGCGGGGTGGCAGCAGAGCAGCATGAGGCGAAGCTGCTCATCGCCGACAGTCGATTCGTCGATAATCATGTCGGGCTCCTCCTCGTCCCATCCCGCTGTGAGTTCGTGCGCCGAACGTGCGAGGCGCCGGCTCTCAGCGGCCTCGCGGCGCAGCCGATCGATCGCGGTGTTGCGCGCGACGGTGTACAGCCACGCGGCGGGGTTGTCGGGGATGCCGGCCTGCCACGACTCCACGGCCTGCACCAACGCGTCTTGCACCGCCTCATCCGCGAGGTCGATGCTCTTAAAGCGTCGAGCGAGGAGGGCGAGCACACGGCCGCCCTCCTCGCGCGCGAGACGGGTGACCGCCTCAGAAACGTCGGTCAAGCAGCATCCGGTCGGAATGCCAGGGGGCGAACCTCGATCGAGCCCTCCCACGCCGAGGGCAGCTGCTTCGCCAGCGCGAGCGCCTCGTCGAGGTCTGCCGCCGCGATGACGTAGTAGCCGCCCAACTGCTCCTTGGTCTCGGCGAAGGGGCCGTCGACGATCTCAGTGACCCCGCCGCGGCTGCGGAGGGTCGTCGCGGTGCTCGTCGGCTGCAGGCTGCCGCCGCTGATCCAGTGGCCGCCGTCAATGAGCATCTGGTTGTAGGCGAGAAACTTCTGCAGCATCTCGTCGGCGCCGGCCGCGTCGCCTCGAGGCACGAGGGTCTCGTCGCCGTGAATGAGGATCATGTATTCCATTGCGTCTCTCCTTGGTATCCGGACGTAGCCTCGCGGGCCATATGTCCAATAATGGCGGGCTATCTCCCCGCTGTCAGAGTGATGACGCAGCGCCGGTGCGAAATCGACCGAGATCGCTCAAGAAGTTTGCGCGCGGTGCAGCGCCGCGTAGCGGCCGTCGGCGGCGAGCAGCTCGTCGTGGCTTCCGACCTCGGCCACGCGCCCCTTCTCGAGCACAACGATGCGGTCGGCCGAGCGGATGGTGGTGAGCCGGTGGGCGACCACCAGGGTCGTGCGGTTCTGCATGAGGCGGGCCAAGGCATCCCGCACTTTCAGCTCCGACTCGGTATCGAGAGCGCTCGTCGCCTCGTCGAGCAGCAGCACCCGCGGGTCGCGGATGAGCGCGCGGGCGATGGCGAGCCGCTGCCGCTGACCGCCGCTGAGGCGGGCCCCCCGTTCGCCAACGACGGTGTTCCACCCCTCGGGCAGCGCGTCGACGATCTCGAGCGCGTTCGCGTCGCGCAGCGCGTCGAGCACCCGCTCGTCGCTGACGTTCGACAGCCCGTAGGTCACATTGTCGCGAATCGAGCCCTCAAATAGAACGGACTCCTGCGGCACCACCGACACGAATCGCCGAAAGCTGCGCAGGTCGAGCGTCTCCATATCGCGGCCGTCGAGCAGGATCGTGCCGCCCGTCGGACGAATGAAGCCCAGCACGAGGTTGAGCAGCGTCGACTTGCCCGAGCCGCTGGGGCCGACGAGCGCGATGGTCTCACCCGCGTGAATGTCGAGCGACACCGCGTCGAGCGCGTGGGTGGAGCCGCGGTCGAAGCTGTGGCTCACGGCGAGCAGAGTCAGGGCGCCGGTGACGGCATCCACCCGGTCCTTGCCGTTGTTCTGCTCGAGGTCGGGTTCTTGCATGACCTCGGCGATCGAGCGCACTGACTCTAGGGCCCTACTGAAGATCGGGGTGAGGCCGAGCAGGTTGATCACGCCGCCGGTCAGCATCGTGAAGTAGGTGCTGAGGAGCACCACCTGCCCGGCAGTGACCGGAAGAAAACCGCTGAGGGAGGCCGCCGCCGCCAGCACGAGCGTCGCGATCGCGAGCACCTGCATCGACACCCAGGCCATGGCGCCGAAGCGGCCGTTGAGCCGGTCGAGGGTGAAGCCCGCGCTGCGCACGCCCTCGGCGCCGTCGGCGACGCGGCTCTCGGCGATGCGCTCCAGACCGTGCGCGCGCGTGATCGGCATGAGCGTCGCCATCTCGCCGACGCGGGCCGAGAAGCGTTCGACCTGCTTGCGGAACTCCTCGTTGCGGCGGTTCATACGCCGGCGCACCAGGGTGACGAGGGTGACGGCGACGGGCACGGTGAGCGCGTAGACGAGCACGAAGGCGGGCACCTGGATCGCGGTCACCGTGATCGCCCCAATGAGGATGAAGACGGTGGACAGCGCGGGCGGCACCGCCTGCTGCAGCATGAGCTCGATGTTCTCCACATCGCGCACGACCTTCGTCTGGATAACCGACGAACTCGCCCGCGAGTGGAATCCGATCGACAGGTTCTGCAGCCGGCTCGCTATGGCGTTGCGCAGGTCGGCGGCGATCTGCCGCACCGCGCCCGCGAAGAGCCGCACGAAAAGCACGTGGCCGGGGTAGTTGAGCACCAGCACTCCGATGGCGAGTGCCGCATAGAGCCAGAGCTCGGCCAGCGCTCCCCCGCGCACGACGACGTCGATGATGCGAGCGGTCAGAATGGGCAGCACCCAGAGCGGGCTGTCTTTGATGGCAAAGAGCACGACGCTGCCGGCGATCGGCCAGCGGTGCGGCGCGAGCAGCCGAAGAAGGGTGCGGGTCGGGCGGGCGCCGTCGACGCGTGAGTCACTGCTTTCAGTCACGAGAAATCCAAGAGTGGTCGTGAGCTGCCTGCACGCTGCCCTGCTAGTGAGAACTAGCCTAGCCCGACGCACCGCCCGCTCGACCCGGGGCATTCCACCCGAACAGCGCGCGCAGGCGCCCCCGGGCCCACGGCTCGATGAATCGCACGCTCGCCCACGAGATGGCAAGCACGAGGCCGCCGCCCACCAGATAGGCGACCCAGACCGACGCACCCCGG
>JAAFHU010000239.1 GCA_013297645.1 Actinomycetota bacterium | reverse complement strand
CGGCTACGACGAGGCGATCCAGGTCGCCGACCGGCTGGGCGTGCGCGTTCCCATGCGGGAGCAGTAGTGGCGCTCTCGGTCGACGCCCGCTGGCCCCGCGCGGGCGACTGGCCGGCCCTCGAGGGCGGCGGATGGGATGCCGCGCTGGTCGGCATCCCGACCTTCCGCACGTCGCTGTCGCCGACCGCCGCGCACGCGACGCCCGATGCGGTGCGGCAGGCACTGCGCTTCTACAGCGCGGATGTCGTCACGGGCCTGCGCATCGCCGACGCCGGCAACGCCGTCGACCCCGATGCCGATCCGGACGCCGCCCGCGCCCTGGTCGAGCGCGCCCTGGCGGCAGCCCGACTGGTGATCGCCCTCGGCGGGGACAACTCGGCCACGGCGCTCGTCGCCGGCAGCGCCGCGGGGCTCGTCACCCTCGACGCCCACCACGACCTGCGCGACGGGCACAGCAACGGATCGCCCGTGCGCGAGCTCGTCGAGGCGGGCCTCGACGGCCGACGCGTCGTGCAGATCGGCATCGACCCCTTCGCCAACTCGGCCGACTACGCGGCCCGCGCGGCCGACCTCGGCATCACCGTCGTGCGGCGCGACGAGCTCGCCCGCCGCCCCATCGAGGACGTTCTGGCGGAGGCGCTGGAGATCGCCTCGGCCGGCGGAGGCCCCGTGCACGTCGACCTCGACGTGGATGTCTGCGACCGGTCCGTCGCACCGGCCTGTCCCGCAGCCGTGCCCGGAGGCATCTCCGCGTACGAGCTTCGCGCTGCCGCACGGGCCGCGGGCCGGCATCCCGCGGTGCGGTCGATCGACCTGACCGAGATCGACGCGACCGCCGACGCGGCCGACGGGCGCACCGTGCGCCTCGCCGCCCTGTGCGTGCTCGAGGCCGCCGCCGGATTGAAGGAGCGCCCGTGAGCACCGTCATCGACCGCATCGGACTCCTCGTCACCAACGATCCCGCGATCGGCCCGGGCACTGCCGAACTGCGCAATGCCGCGGTGCTCATCGACGACGGGGTGATCGCCTGGGTCGGCGAGGCCGATCGCGCTCCCGCGGCCGACGAGCGGGTCGATGCGCGGGGCCGCTGCGTGATCCCGGGCTTCGTCGACAGCCACAGTCATCTCATGTTCGCCGGCGACCGCGCCGACGAGTTCGAGTACCGCATGGCAGGCCGCCCGTACTCCGCGGGAGGCATTCGCCGCACCGTCGGACTGACGCGCGCGGCGAGCGACGAGGGTCTGCGCGGCAACGCGGTTGCGCTGCTGGCCGAGATGCGGCGCCAGGGCACGACGACCGTCGAGATCAAGAGCGGCTACGGCCTCACCGTCGACGACGAGGCGCGCGCCCTGCGGATCGCGAGCGAGTTGACCAGCGAGACCACCTACCTCGGCGCGCACGTCGTGCCGACGGAGTTCGCCGACGACGTGGGCGGCTACGTCGACCTCGTCACCGGCGCGATGCTCGAGGCGGCGGCTCCGCACGCGCGGTGGATCGACGTGTTCTGCGAGACCGGTGCCTTCGACGTCGACCAGGCGCGGGCGATCCTGCTCGCCGGCGAGGCGGCGGGCCTCGGCGCGCGCATGCACGCGGGCCAGCTCGGCGAGTCCGGGGGAGTGCAGCTCGCGGTCGAGCTGGGCGCGGCCGCCGTCGACCACTGCACCTTTCTCAGCGACGCGGATGTCGACGCCCTCGGTGCGGGAACGACGGTCGCCACCCTGCTTCCCGGCGTCGAGTTCTCGACCCGCCAGCCGTATCCGGATGCCCGTCGCCTGCTCTCCGCTGGCGCGACCGTCGCCCTCGCGACCGACTGCAACCCCGGCTCGAGCTTCACCTCGTCGATGGCCTTCTGCATCGCCGTCGCGGTGCGAGACCTGGGCATGACCCCCGCGGAGGCGGTCTGGGCGGCGACCGCCGGTGGAGCTGCAGCCCTTCGTCGCGACGACGTGGGTGTCGTGAGGGTCGGTGCGACTGCGCAGCTCGTTCTGCTGGAGGCGCCGAGCTACGTGCACTTCGCTTACCGGCCGGGGGTGCCGCTCGTCTCGCGGGTCTTCGCGAGCTAGCTGAGGATCGAGTCCGCGTTGAGCGCGATCCAGTCCATCAGCGGCACGAGGCGGTCGGACAGCTCGCGCCCCCGCGGGGTGAGGCTGTACTCGACGTGCGGCGGAATGACCGGGTGGGCCACGCGCAGCACGAGGCCGTCGCGCTCGAGGGTGCGCAGGGTCTGGGCGAGCATCTTCTCGCTGACGCCCTCGATGGTGCGGCGCAGCTCGCCCCAGCGCAGCTGCGGCTCGGTCGTCAGGGCCATGAGCACGAGCACGCCCCACTTGCTGGTGACATGGTCGAGCACGGTGCGCGAGGGGCAGTTGGCGGGGAGCACGCCTGCGGTGAAGCCGTGCTCGTTCAACGTGAGCTGCATGAGAAGTAACTTACCTAAAAGTGGGTACTGCGTGCTGGGAAGTATCTTGCGCCCCGCGGGTTGAACCCAGCATGACGATCCTCATCACCGGCGCGACCGGCCACCTCGGAACCCTTGTAATCGACGCTCTCCTCGCGAAGG
>JAAFHU010000238.1 GCA_013297645.1 Actinomycetota bacterium | reverse complement strand
GCCTGGCTACGTGCACCGACGCAAACCCGCTCTGGCTCGGGCACCCCTAGCCGGCGCGCAGCATTCTGCGCACCGCGGCACTCTTGCTCGGCAGCTCGATGGGCTGCTGCTGCGCGTCGATCTCGGGCGGCGGCACGAACCAGTACCGCCCGCCCCTGCGAGTGACGCGCCAGTGATTGTTGTGTACGAGCATGTGGTGATGTCGGCACAGCAGCACCCCGTCGGCGAGGTCGGTCGCCCCGCCCCTGCCGAACTCGTGGATGTGGTGCACCTCGCACCAGCTCGGTGGCCTGTCGCAGTCGGGGGCCAGGCATCCGCCGTCGCGGGCCGCGATCGCGACGCGCTGCTTCGCGCTGTGGAGCCGCTGGGAGCGCCCCAGGTTGAGCGCCTCGGCGTCGTCGGTGAACAGAATTGGAACCAGCCCACCGTCGCAGGCATGCCGCTCGACGGTCTCGATCGACACCACGGCCGACTGCCCCTCGATGAAGCCGACGCCCGCGCGCCGGTCGAGGTCGGCCTGGGTGACGAGCACGCGCACGTCGGGGCGGCGACCCGGCAACACCGTGGTGCGAACCGCGGTGTCGACGAGCTGCACGAGGGCGTCGAGCGCGATCTGCTCGGTCGATCGCGAGTCGTCGACGAGCGCGGCCGCAGCGGCGACCTCATCAGGGTCGACGAAGCGCGGGCCACCCCGGCGCGGGGAGGTCGCGGCGTCGATGGCCGCACCGACGATGGCCGCCGACTCCGGGTCGAGCAGGCCCGCGAGCCGGGTCATGCCGTCGGGCTGGGGCATGAGTCGCAGAAAGCGCCGCTCGCGCAGCTGCTCTTCGCGCAGGGCGACACCCGCGGCATCCAGATCGGCGCGCAGTTCGCGGGCGCGGGCGCCGAGCAGCTCCACTGACAGAGGCAGGGTCGCCAGCGTGACCGCCGCCTCGCGCAGGGCCGACGCCGGCACCGAGTCGCTGGGGGAGCCGAGCCCGGCCTCGATCGCCATCAGCGCCTCGGACGACAGGCGCCCCGACGACACCGCCTCGACCACGGGCTGCAGCCACGGGTGGGCAGGGGTCGCGACCAAACCCCCCACAGAGATCAGCCGCCGCGCAGTCGGCGCGGAGGCCCCGGTGATCGTCTGCACGAGGACCTCGGGGGAGCGCGCGCCGAGGCGGGCGGCGAGGCCGTCGTAGCCGAGCTCCCGACGGGAGCGGTGCGAGATCTCGGCGGCGACCGTCGAGGCGGCGAGTTCGATCAGCCGAGCGATCGCAGCGAGCTGCCGCTGGGAGGCGATCAGGTCGTCGTCGGGTGCGGAAGGCGCATCCGCCCGCGTCTCATCACAGGCCTGCGCCGCGAGGGCGGCGAGTTCGACGAGTGACATGGGTCAATTTTCTCATGATTCGAACATATGTTCGAGTGTTTGTGAACAACTCGCGTGAAGAAGTTATGGGGAGGAGGGGAGAATAAGAGCATGACCCTCACCCTCGGCTACAAGGCCAGCGCAGAACAGTTCGCCCCGCGAGAGCTCGTCGAGATCGCCGTCGAAGCCGAAGCGAGAGGCATGGAATCCGTCGCCGTCAGCGACCACTTTCAGCCGTGGCGCCACGAGGGCGGGCACGCTCCCTTCAGCCTGGCCTGGATGGCCGCGGTCGGCGAGCGCACCGAGACCATCAAGATCGGCACGAGCGTCATGACGCCGACCTTCCGCTACAACCCCGCCGTGCTCGCCCAGGCCTTCGCGACGATGGGCGTGCTCTACCCCGAGCGCATCTTCCTCGGGGTCGGCACCGGCGAGGCGCTCAACGAGGTGGCCACCGGCTGGAAGGGCGAGTGGCCCGAGTTCAAGGAGCGCATCGGCCGCCTGCGCGAGGCCATCGAGCTGATGAACCTGCTCTGGACCGAGGACCGCATCAACTACAACGGCGAGTACTACCAGACCGTCGACGCGAGCATCTACGACCGCCCCGACGCGAAGGTGCCGATCTATGTTGCCGCCGGCGGCCCCCAGGTCGCCCGCTTCGCCGGCAAAGTCGGCGACGGCTTCATCTGCACGAGCGGCAAGGGCATGGACCTCTACACCGAGCAGCTGCTGCCCGCGGTCGCCGAGTCAGGCCGCGAGCTCGACAAGATGATCGAGATCAAGCTCAGCTACGACACCGACGCCGAGGTCGCCCTCGAGAACACCCGCTTCTGGGCGCCCCTGGCGCTCGGCAAGGAGCAGAAGCACGACATCACCGATCCGATCGAGATGGAGAAGGCGGCGGATGCCCTGCCCATCGAGCAGATCGCCAGCCGCTGGATCGTCGGCACCGACCCCGACACCGTGGTCGCCGAGATCAAGAAATACGTGGATGCCGGACTCAACCACCTGGTCTTCCACGCCCCCGGCGCCGACCAGCGCCGCTTCCTCGAGCTCTTCGAGAACGACCTCGCCCCGCGACTACGCGCCCTTTAACGACCAGAGGCCGCCACCGAAACCGGTGACGGCCCCTGGGCCTTCTGTGAGAGAAGGCGTGACGCGGGTCAAAACAACCGCAGAGAGGCGGGGTACTGTCGCGCGCTCTCGAGACG
>JAAFHU010000237.1 GCA_013297645.1 Actinomycetota bacterium | reverse complement strand
GAGGGGGTCGTCATCCGGCGCGCAGCCCGTGAGAGCAGCGGTGAGAGCGAGGACGATGAGCAGGGCGGGGGCGGTGCGCATGCGAAAACCGTAGTGGAGCCGCGCCGACTAAGCACCAGCTTTCCACAGTCGATATCGTGACAGGCATGAGCATCGACGGTTCCTGGCAGCGTGCCGCGCGCGGCGCGATGCTGCTCGGGGATGACGGCCAGCTGCGTCCCACCATCTTCGCCGAGATGTCGGCGCTGGCCCTGGCCACGGATTCGATCAACCTCGGGCAGGGCTTTCCCGACGAGGACGGCCCTGCCGAGGTGCTCGAGGCCGCGCGCCAGGCGATCAGCGACGGTCTCAACCAGTATCCGCCGGGCATCGGCATGCCGGTGCTGCGGCAAGCGATCGCCGAGCACCAGCAGCGCTTCTACGGCATCCCCGTCGACGCCGACCGCGAGGTACTGGTCACCGCCGGGGCCACCGAGGCGCTTGCGGCGACCATTCTGGCGCTGACAGAGCCGGGTGACGAGGTCGTGACCCTCGAGCCCTTCTACGACGCCTACGCGGCCGTCATCGCCCTCGCCGGGGCGAAGCACGTGACCGTGCCGCTCACCGCGCCCGACTTCCAGCCCGACCTGGACGCGCTCTCGGCCGCCGTCACCGACAAGACGCGGCTGATCCTCGTCAACGACCCGCACAATCCGACGGGCGCCGTTCTGCCGCGCAGCACGCTCGAGCTGGTGATCGCCCTCGCCGAGAAGCACGGAGCGACAATCGTCACCGACGAGGTCTACGAGCACCTGGTGTTCGACGGCGTCGCGCACACGCCGATCGCCAGTCTGCCCGGAGGCTGAGAGCGCACCGTCAGCATCTCGAGCGGTGGCAAGACCTTCAACACCACCGGGTGGAAAATCGGCTGGATCACGGCGCCCTCCGCTCTCATCGGCCCCATCCTCGCGGTCAAGCAGTTTCTCACCTTCGTCAACGGAGCCCCCTTCCAGCCCGCCATCGCCGCGGGCCTGCGCCTCGGCGATGAGTTCTTCACGGGTGCGGCCGCGACCCTGCAGCGCAAGCGCGACA
The DNA here is from genome assembly GCA_013297645.1 of Actinomycetota bacterium. Classification (GTDB taxonomy): domain Bacteria; phylum Actinomycetota; class Actinomycetes; order Actinomycetales; family Microbacteriaceae; genus Conyzicola. The sequence continues at coordinate 1,503 of JAAFHU010000237.1, read as the reverse complement.
TCCTCAGCGCCGGCCTGGTCAGTGCCGGCTTCACCGTGGGCCACCCGCAGGGCGGCTACTTCGTCGTCGCGGATGCAGCACCGCTCGGCCACCCCGATGCGGCCGCCTTCTGCCGCGAGCTTCCGTCGCTGGCCGGCGTCGTGGGCGTGCCGCTCAGCGCATTCGTGCTCCCCGCCCACCGAGCGCCCCTCAACTCGCTCGTGCGCTTCGCGTTCTGCAAGCGAGAGAGCGTGCTCGGGCAGGCTGCCGAGCGCCTCGCGCAGCTGGGGCCGCGCCGGTGACGGGCTAGACCGCGACCGGGGTGTTGAGCGGCAGCCGCAGGATGAACGACGTGCCCTTGCCGACCTCGCTCTGAACGTCGAGCTCGCCATGGTGCGCGACGATGATCGCCTTGGTGATCGAGAGCCCGAGCCCGACTCCGGGCACCGCGGCCCGCGTGGCGGTGGAGGCGCGGAAGAAGCGGGCGAAGAGCTGGTCGAGCTCGTCCTCGGGAATTCCCATACCGGTGTCGGTGATGGTGATGACGACCCGCGAATCGACGACGGCGACGTTGACGCTGACCTTGCCGCCGCGGGGCGTGAACTTGATCGCGTTGGAGATGAGGTTGTCGCAGGCCTGGCCGAGGCGCTGCGCGTCGCCGAGCACGAAGATCGGCTTTGTCGGCAGCGTGGCGGTGATGTCGACGCCGGCGGTCGCGGCGGTCGGAGATGCGGACTCGACGGACGCGTTGATGATCGGCCCGATCTCAAGCACCGAGGTGTCGAGCGAGAAGGTGCTCGACCCGACCTGGGCGGTGAAGAGCAGGTCGCCGACGAGTCGCAGCAGGCGGTGGGCGTTGCGCTCTGCGACGCCGAGGTACTGTACCTGCTCCTCTGAGAGGGGGTTCTCCTCGTCGTCGCGCATGAGTTCGAGGTAGCCGAGGATCGAGCTGAGCGGTGTGCGCAATTCGTGCGAGATGAGGCCGACGAACTCGTCTTTGAGGCGCGAGACCTCGAGGGCCTGGGTGACGTCGGTCGCGACGAAGATATAGCCGACGGTCGAGCCCTGGTCGTCGACACGGCGGGTGACCGCCACCTCGACCGTCAGAGTGGTGCCGTCCGCACGCACGTAGGTCCACTGCCGCACCTCGGCCGTGCCGAGCCGGGCGGACTCGACCAGTGCGGAGAAGCCCGGGTTGAGCACGGTCTCGCCCGGCGGGTAGTTGAGCTCGGCAGAGCGCATGAGCAGCTCTTCTTCGAGGTGGAACTCGTGCACGTAGCGGCGGCCCTGGGTCTGGGTGGCGCGCAGGCCGAGCATCTTCTCGGCGCCCGGGTTCCACACGTCGATGAGACCGGTGACATCGGAGCCGATGACCGACTGCTCGGTGACCGCGTCAAGAACGCTGCGGGTGAGGCGGTCGGCCGCGCGCAAGCGGTCCTCGTTCTCGCTGAGGCGCTCGGCATAGTCGACGGCGCCGCGCAGCATCACATCGCGCTCCTCGGCCAGCTCGTGGATCGACTCGAC
>JAAFHU010000236.1 GCA_013297645.1 Actinomycetota bacterium | reverse complement strand
GAGGGCCACGGTGCCGCCTTCTTCGCTGCCAATGGGTGTTCTGTCAATTTAGCGCCGGTCAGAGGGGGTAGACAAGAATTCCCAGCCTGGTGAAATCACCCAGTTCAGGGGGTACGAATCGGTCGGCCGAAGGGAGGACAGCGACTGAACCCCGACGGTTGGCGACCGCGGGCCGTGATTATGCTGACGCCATGAGCGAAGCCCTCCTGCTGTTGATCATTGTCGGCGCGGTCGGCCTGACCGCGATCGCGCGCAGCAGAGGCATCCAGGCTGGCCTCGTGATCGTGGTCGTCGCCGCCGCCGTCTCGTTCATCCCGGGCCTCGAGCGCCTCGAGCTCGAGCCCCAGCTGATCCTCGGCCTGGTGATGCCGCCGCTGCTCTACTCGGCGACACAGAGCTTCTCCTTCTTCAGCTTCGTGCGCCACCTGCGGCCGATCGCGGGCCTCGGCCTCGGGCTTGTGCTGGTGACGGCGGCCGCGGTGACGGGACTCGTCAGCTGGCTGGTGCCGTCCATCGGGTTTGCCGGTGCGCTCGTGCTGGCCTCGACGGTCGCTCCCCCGGACACCGTCACCACCGTCACCCACGGCAAAGAGCTCGGTCTGAGCAAGAAGGTCATCGCCATTCTCACCGGTGAGAGCCTGGTCAACGATGCGACCGCCCTCGCGCTCTTCGCGTACGCCGTCGCCCTCGCCGCGGGCACCGACTCGTTCATCGACAGCCCGGTCTGGCTGTTCGTCTATGCCGCCGGTATCGGGCTCGTGGTCGGCGGGGTTCTCGGAAACATCGCATCGCAGGTGCGACAGCGCATCTCGAACCCGACGCTCGAGGCGACGATCAGCCTGCTCGTTCCGTTCACGGCCTACCTCGTCGCCGAGCAGCTGCACGCGTCGGGCGTTCTCGCGGTCGTCATCGCCGGGTTCACGGTGGCGATCGCCAGCGCCTACGGCGACGCGCGCACCCCCACCCACGAGCACACCGGGCACCTCACCCGGCTCACCGAGAAGAGCCTGTGGCCGGTCGTCGACACCCTTCTCGAGTCCTTCGTCTTCGCCTACATCGGCCTGCAGCTGCGGTTCGTCATCGAAGAGCTGCTCGAGTCGGGCGACGACGTCGGGGCCACCATCCTCGCCGCCGGCCTCGTGCTGCTCGCGGTGATCCTCGTGCGGGTCGCGTACGTCTACCTCGTATTCACGCGCACGGCGATCGGCGTGAAGCTGCGCGCGAAACAGCTGGAGCGCAGCAACCGCGCGCGGCTGCGCGACGCCCAGGAGCGACGCGTGCGCCGCAACCGCGGACGCCCGACCCGGCGGCCGCCGATCGTGCTCAGCTGGAAGGAGCGCCTGCTCGTCTCGTGGACGGGCATGCGCGGCATCGTGACGCTCGCGGCAGCGGCGGCGATTCCCGCGACGACCGCGGCCGGCGGGGCCTTTCCCGGCCGCGCCGCCATCCAGTTCATCGCCTTCGTCGTCGCCATCGGCACACTGGTGATCCAGGGCGCCTCGCTGCCGCTGCTCGCGCGATCGCTCACGATCGACACGACCAACGAAGACCAGGAACAGCTGGATGGCGTGGCCGCCGCCGAGGCCGCCGCGGTCGGCGACACCCCGTCTGCCCGCCGCCACGCGCTGGCCCAGGCCGTCATCGCGCGCGATGTCGACGACGAGTTCGCGCGGATCGTCGTCGAGCGCATCGACCTGCAGCAGGCGGCCGACGAGGCAGAGGGTCGCTAGCCGACACTCTCCTGGGGCAGGTCGAACCAGCGCAGGTGCTCGAAGTCGGGGCCGAGCGACGTGGCCACGTTCTGAGGTTCCAGGTCGGGCAGGGTCGCGAAGAGATCGCGCGCGAAGTCGAGGTAGCCGGCCAGCGCTTCTTCGCCGACCGTCTCGTCATGGCGTGGGTAGGTCAGAGAGCCGTCGACGTAGCTCAACTGCGAGAGGCGCAGCGGCGGCTCGACGGCGCCGTCGCGGTGCTTCCACAGGCCTGTGCTCGGCTCGAAGCGGTAGAAGGGCGTCAGCCGGTGGCCGTGCTCGGCGACGAGGGCGACCGCGCTGACGATGTAGCGGAAGACCTCCTCGCTGAGGAAGTAGTTGAAGTTGACCCGCACCCAGCCGGGCTTGATGCCCTCGCAGCCGCCCGAGATCTCGCGCTCGAACTCGCGGCTGCGCAGGGCGTCGATGCCGAGCAGGCGATGGCCGTAGGGCCCGGCGCAGCTGCAGCCGCCGCGCGCCTGGATGCCGAAGAGGTCGTTGAGGATCGACACGACCAGGTTGTGGTGCATGTACTTGCCACCCGGGCGGCGGATGACGAAGGAAACGATCGAGAGGCGCTCGGCATCCGGGTTGCCGAGGATCTCCATCGCCGGGCTGGCCTGCCACGCCGAGACGGCCCGGCGCAGGAGGTCGCTCTCGTGTGCGTGGATCTCATCGATGCCGACCGCGTTCTTGAGGTCGAAGACGAGCCCCGCGCGAATCGACTCGATGATGGCCGGGGTGCCGGCCTCCTCGCGGTGGGCGTGGTCGGCGAGATAGAGGTGCTCCTCGGGGTTGACGTAGGCGACCGTGCCGCCGCCGACCGCGT
>JAAFHU010000235.1 GCA_013297645.1 Actinomycetota bacterium | reverse complement strand
GAGCGTCACGTGCCCCTCGCGAATGAGTTTGTGGCAGCCCGCCGATGCTGCACTCGTTACCGGGCCCGGCACCACACCGACCGGCCGGCCGAGGGTGAGGGCGTGGCTCGCCGTGTTGAGCGAGCCCGAGCGCCAGCCCGCCTCGAGCACGACTGTCGCCTGGCTGGCCGCGGCGATGAGGCGATTGCGCTGCAGAAAGCGCCACTTGGTCGGCGGGACGCCACACGGCACCTCGCTGATCACTGCCCCCGCCTCGACGATGCGGGTGAGCAGCGCGTCGTGGCCGCTCGGGTAGAAGCGGTCGAGGCCCCCGGCGAGGAAGGCGACGGTCGTGCCGCGCGAGGCGAGCGCCGCGCGGTGGGCCATTCCGTCGATGCCGTAGGCCGCGCCGCTGACGATGGCGAAGCCGCGGTCCACCAGGCCGGCGGAGGCCTCCATCGTGACGTGCTCGCCGTAGCCGGTGGCGGCGCGGGCGCCGACGAGGGCGATGGAGTTCGCCGTGGCGTCGAGCGCTCCGACGTTTCCCCGCAACCACAGGGCGATAGGGGCGTGCGGACCGAGGTCGTCAACCCCGGCCGGCCAGTGCGGCGACGAGGGTGTGATGAACCTCAGGCCGAAACGCGCGGCCTGGGAGAGCGCCCGCGTGGCGACCGACGCGGAGAACCGCGGCATCCAGCGGTCGAGTGCCGCTTGCAGGTCGCCGAGGTCGGTCTCATCGACGCCCGCCTCGTGCAGGCGCACGACGATATCGTCGTGCGCCACTCGGTCGACGAGCAGCTGCAGCGCGGCAGCGGCGCCGAGCGCCTGCACGACCGCGACGGCGAGCCGGTCGCCGGGCTCGGCGAGCACCAGCCACGTCGAGCGCGCGAAGGTGTCGGCGGCATCCTCGTCCGATACTGCGGATGCGAGTTCGCGCACCTCAGCCTCGTCGAGTCCGAAGAGGGTCGTCATGTCGAGATCGCCTTTCGCAGGTAGAGGGCGCGGCCGATGTGCTCGGCCGTCGGAACCGGGGCTTCGTCAAGGTCGGCGAGGGTCCAGCCGACTCGCAGCACGCGGTCGTAGCCGCGCATGGTGATGCCACCGCGTTCGAGCGCCCGGTCGATCGACGCCGTCGTCGCGACCGGCAGGCGCGCAGCCGGCCCTCGCAGCCAGGCGCCCGGCACGTGCGAGTTGAGCGTCCACGGGGTGTCGGCGAGTCTCGATCGAGTTCGCTCGCGCGCGGCGACGACCCGCGCTCGCGCGTCGGCCGAGCTCATGCGCGCAGAATCCGTCGACACACGCAGTTGCGCCGAGGTGATGCGCTGCACCCGCAGCTGGATGTCGATGCGGTCGAGCAGCGGCCCGCTGATGCGCGCGAGGTAGCGCCGCCGGTTGAAAGGAGTGCACGTGCACTCCGAGTCGCGCGCGCCGTACTGCCCGCAGGGGCAGGGGTTCGCCGCCATGACCAGTTGGAAGCTGCCCGGGTAGTGCGCGACCGCGTTCGCGCGGTGGATCGAGATGACCCCCGACTCGAGCGGCTGCCGCAGCGCGTCGAGCACGGCGCTCGGAAACTCCGGGGCTTCGTCGAGAAACAGCACGCCGTGCGAGGCGCGCGCCGCGGCACCGGGACGGATGAGGCCGCTGCCTCCCCCGACGAGCGCCGCGGCCGAGGCCGTGTGGTGCGGCGCCTCGAAGGGCGCTCGCGTGGCGAGGCGGGATCCCACCGGCATGCCGGAGAGCGAGCGCACCGAGCTCACCTCGAGCGCCTGCTCCGCCGTCAGCGGCGGCAGCAGCCCCGGCAGGCGCGATGCGAGCATCGTCTTGCCCGCGCCGGGCGGGCCGAGCAGGAAGACATGGTGGCCGCCAGCCGCTGCGACGAGCATGGCCTCGATCGCATCCTCGTTGCCGATGACGTCGGCGAGGTCGAGGTCCTCCTCGGTGAGCGCGGGCAGCACCCGCACCAGCGGCTCGACCGGGATCGCGTCGCACGTCGCCCCGTGCCAGATCGCCGCATCCCGCAGAGAAGCGACCGGGATGACGCGCACGCCGGGCACCAACGACGCCTCGTCCGCATTGCCGGTCGGAACCATCACCGTGCCGAAGCCCGCGCGGGCCGCGCCCATCACTGCGGGCAGCACCCCGTTGATCGGGCGGAGCCGGCCGTCGAGTCCCAGCTCGCCCAAGTGCGCGACCCGGTCGATCGACTCGGCGGACACGTCGCCCGCGGCGGCCAGCACTGCGAGGGCGATGGCGAGGTCGAAGCCCGACCCGTGCTTCGGCAGCGCCGCGGGCGAGAGGTTGATCGTCACCTTGCGGTGCGGCAGCTCGAGGCCGCTGTTGGTGATCGCCGATCGCACCCGGTCTTTCGCCTCGTTGAGGGCGGCATCGGGCAGCCCGATCAGGACGAACATCGGCAGCTGATTGCTGATGTCTGCCTCGATCTCGACGACCGCGCCGGTCATGCCGAGCAGGGAGATGGAGTGGGTGCGACCGACGGACATGAATCGAGAGTGGCGGGATGACGACCTCGAGAACCGTAGCCGGTCGATGACGTGCAGAGCACAAACCTGTTGCGGAGAACTAGAAGACCCGCCGCAGATGCTC
>JAAFHU010000234.1 GCA_013297645.1 Actinomycetota bacterium | reverse complement strand
TGGCGCGAGCGTCACGGTGCCGCCGTTCGCCTCCAGGTAGCCGAGCTTCATGAGCACCTCGGTCACCCGGTCGAAGATCTTGGCCACGGCGCCCGTGCGGCTGCGGATGTCTGCGGTGAGCTGGTCGGTCTGCCGCTTGAGCTTCCACCAGCGCTCCGCCCAGCGGGCGTGCTGCTCGCGGTCGGGGCAGTCGTGACAGGGGTGCTGCTTGAGGCGGCGGCGTAACGCGGTGAGCTGGTGCTGGCGTTTCTCACGCTGGCCGCGGCTCTCGATGTCCGCCCGTCCGGCTCCCTTGCGCTCGAGGTCGCTGAGTTCTCGGCGAATGCTCGAGTACTCGCGGAAGTCGCCCAGGTGGCACTCCATCGACTTCGCGTAGCCGTCCAGGCTCTCCTGGTGCTGGCGCACCTTGCGGGCGAGGTCGACGACGGCCCGGTCGGCCTGGAACTGCGCGAAGCTCGACTCGAGGATCTCACGGGTGCGCTCCCGGCCGAACTGGTCGATGAGGTTCACGGCCATGTTGTAGGTCGGCTTGAAACTCGAGTTGAGCGGGTAGGTGCGGCGGCTTGCCAGCGACGCGACGGCCTGCGGGTCGAGACCCTCGGACCACTGGATGACGGAGTGGCCCTCGGTGTCGATGCCGCGTCGGCCCGCACGGCCGGTCAACTGGGTGTACTCCCCCGGAGTGATCGGCACGCGTGCCTCGCCGTTGAACTTCTCCAGCTTCTCGAGCACGACCGTTCGCGCGGGCATGTTGATGCCGAGCGCGAGCGTCTCTGTCGCGAAGACCGCTTTGACCAGCTTCTTCTGGAATAGCTCCTCGACGACCTCCTTGAAGGCCGGCAGCATTCCCGCATGGTGGGCGGCGACACCCCGCTCGAGGCCGTCGAGCCACTCGAAGTAGCCGAGCACGCCGAGGTCCTCGTCCATCAGCGTCGACGTGCGCTCCTCGACGATGCGGCGGATCTCCTCGCGCTCGTGCTTCTGGGTGAGCCGCACCCCGGCCTTGAGCACCTGCTGCACGGCGGAGTCGCAGCCGACACGACTGAAGATGAAGAAGATGGCGGGCAGCAGGGTGCGTGAGTCGAGCAGTGCGATCACCTCGCCGCGGTCGAGCTTGCCCGGCTCCCAGCCTCCTCGCCGGGGTTGCTGCTTCGGGCGGTCGGCACCGGCCCGGTGGCTGCGTCCGTGCGTGCGGTCGTACTGGCTGCGGCTTGCCCCAGCGATCATCTGCGCAAGCTCGGGGTTCACCCGGTTGGTCGGCGTGTTGTCGCCCAGGTCGAGGCCTGTCGTGGTGTCGAAGAGGTCGAGCAGCCGCCCCTTGACGAGCGCGTGCTGCTCGAGGGGCACTGGGCGCTCCTCGGAGACGATCACCTCGGTGTGGCCGCGCACCGCCTGCAGCCAATCGCCGAACTCCTCGGCGTTGCTCACGGTCGCGCTGAGCGAGACCATGCGCACGTGCTGCGGCAGGTGGATGATGACCTCCTCCCACACCGCCCCGCGGAATCGGTCGGCGAGAAAGTGCACCTCGTCCATGACGACGTAGGCCAGGTCGCGCAGCAGCGCGGAGTCCGCGTAGAGCATGTTGCGCAGCACCTCGGTCGTCATCACCACGATGCGCGCGCCCGAGTTGATGTTCGTGTCGCCGGTGAGCAGCCCGACCTCGCTCTGGCCGTACTCGGCGACGAGCTCGTTGAACTTCTGATTGCTCAGTGCCTTCATCGGGGCGGTGTAGAACACCTTGGCCCGACTCTCGCGCATAGCCGTGAAGATGGCGAACTCCGCGATGATCGTCTTGCCTGCGCCGGTCGGCGCAGCGACGAGCACGCTGTTGCCGCGCTCGATCACCCCGCAGGCCTCCCGTTGGAAGGGGTCGAGGTCGAACTGTTGCAGGGCCGCGAACTCCTCGACGAGGGGGTGCCGCGATTTTGACTTCGCGGCCGCGTAGCGCTCCGCTGGCGAGAGCGTCATGCGAGCTCGGCCGCGAGGGCCGCCGCCCGCCGCGCAACCGCGCGGTCGTGCACCCAGGCGACGCCACCCGCCGCCACGTAGAGCAGCGTCATGGGGATCGCCAGAAGGAACATCGAGACGATGTCCGCCGACGGCGTCGCCAGCGCGCAGAACACGAAGATGATGAGCAGCGCAACCCGCCAGCCCCGCAGGATCGTGACGGCGCTGAGGATGCCGATGAAGTTGAGCAGCACGAGGAACACCGGCAGCACGAAGGCGATTCCGACCGCGAGAACGAGCTTGGCCACGAAGTCGTAGTAGGGGCGGGCGCTCAGCAGGGTCGCATCCTCGTAGTTCGAGAAGCTGGTGAGCAGCACGACCATGTGCGGGAACAGCAGCCACCCCATGGTGCCGCCGGCGAGGAACAGCGGCACGGCAGAGAAGAAGAACCCGAAGGTGTACTTCTTCTCTCGGCCGGTCAGCCCGGGAACGAGGAAAGCGAAGATCTGGTACAGCCAGACGGGGCTCGTCACGATGAGTCCGATCGTCACGGCGATGAGCACACGCAGGTCGAAGGACTCGGTGACGCCGGTGTAGACGATCTGCGCGTTGCGCTGCTCGGCGATCTCGTTGATCGG
>JAAFHU010000233.1 GCA_013297645.1 Actinomycetota bacterium | reverse complement strand
CGAGGCCTTCGCAGCGCTCCTGGGGTCGAAGGGCATCAGCCGCGACACGACTGTCGTGATCTACGGCGATAAGAACAACTGGTGGGCGGCTTACGCGCTGTGGGTCTTCACCCTCTTCGGCCACGAAGACGTGCGCCTGCTCGACGGCGGCCGTGCGAAGTGGGAGTCCGATGGCCGCGCGTACACGACCGATCCGGAATCGGCCACGCCAGCCGAGTACCCCGTCGTCGAGCGCAACGACGCGCCGATCCGCGCCTTCAAGGACGACGTGCTCGCGCACCTCGGCAACCCTCTCATCGACGTTCGTTCGCCCGAGGAGTACTCCGGCCAGCGCACGACCATGCCCGCCTACCCCGAAGAGGGTGCGCTGCGCGCCGGTCATATCCCGACAGCGAAGAGCGTGCCGTGGGCGAAGGCAGCCGCCGAGGACGGCACGTTCCGCCGCATCGACGAGCTCAACGCCCTGTACCGCGAAGGAGCCGGCCTCACGGACGGTGACAGCGTCATCGCCTACTGCCGCATCGGCGAGCGTTCGAGCCACACCTGGTTCGTGCTCACCCATCTGCTCGGCCTCGAGGGCGTGCGCAACTACGACGGATCCTGGACAGAGTGGGGCAACGCTGTGCGCGTTCCCATCGTCAAGGGCGAGGAGCCGGGCGCGCTGCCAGCCAAGTAAGTAGCCTGTCCTTTATGACTGAGCTTCCCCCCGCGCTCGCGGAGATCCGTTCGGATTTCCGCGAGCTCGGCGTCAAAGACCGACTCCAGCTGCTTCTCGAGTTCAGCAATGAGCTGCCAGAACTTCCTGAGCAGTACCGTGACCACCCCGATCTCATGGAACGGGTCGAGGAATGCCAGTCTCCCGTCTACATCTTCGTCGAGGTCGATGACGCGCAGATCGTGCACCTCTGGGCCACCGCGCCCAAGGAGGCACCGACGACGCGCGGCTTCGCCTCGATCCTCGTGCAGGGCCTCGCCGGACTGACGGTCGACGAGGTGCTCGCCGTACCCGACGACTACCCGAGCGACCTCGGGCTCACCGAAGCGGTGAGCCCGCTGCGCATTCGCGGGATGACGGCGCTGCTGGGCCGCACCAAGCGCCAGATTCGCGAGAAGCTCGCCGCGTGATCGTCGAGCGGCTCTATCCCGGCCCCACCGCCCCGGTCGACATCGACGACCGGGATGCCCTGCTCGAGCTCTACCGCCCGCCGCGCACCGACTGGCTGCGCCTCAACCTCATTGCCACCGTCACCGGCGGCGCGAGCGGAAGTGACGGCACGAGCGAGACGCTGACGAATCCGGTGGACCGCCGCATCCTGGGGGTGATCCGACAGCTCGCCGACATCGTTCTCATCGGAGCGCAGAGCCTGCGGGCCGAGTTGTACGTGCAGCCTCGCCGCAGCCGTCTGGCCATCGTCACGGCCAGTGGGGACTTGGGCGGCCACCGCATCGCCGCCCCCGAGGGCGACAGGCCGATCGTGCTCTGCCCGCCCGCGGCGCGCGCGCGGGTGCAGGAGACGCTGCCCATCGCTGAGATTCTCGAGCTGCAGCCGGGGGCGGACGGCAGCATCCCGCCGGTGGCGATGATCGCGGCCCTGCGCGCTGCCGGGTTCGCATCCATTATCTGCGAGGGCGGTCCCTCGCTCGCGGCGCAGATGCTCGACGCCGGACTGGTCGACGAGTTCTGCCTGTCGACCTCACCCCTGGTGGGCGGCCTGCCGCTTCCGGTGACCGGTACTGCAGCGATCGCCCAGCACGGGGCTACTCTGACGCAGCTGTTGCGCGACGAGGCGAGCGGCCTCTACGCGCGGTGGTCGATTGCAGCGTCGCCAGCCACTCGGTGATCACCCGGTCGAAGCGCTCCTGGTCGTAGTTCCACAGCTTGGCGTGTCGCGCGCCGGTGAACTCCTCGTAGGTAACGAGATCGGGCCGAAGCAGCGCAAGCTCGCGCGAGGCGTCCACCGGCACGAAGCCGTCATCCGCGCTGTGCATGAGGAGGGTCGGCAACGAGAGCTCGTGCGCTCGCTTGACGATGTTGAGGCTGTCGAGGTCGATCGGCTGCGCTTGGCCGGTGAAGGGTTTTCCCCAGGTGCTCCCCAGCAACTGCAGCGCGCCGAGGCGAACGATGAGAGGCACCCGGCTCTGGCTCGCCTGGAAGTCGAGCACACTGCGCCAGTCGACCACAGGCGACTCGAGGGCGAGCCCGCGGAAGAGGCCACGATGCGCAGAGAGCAGGGTGGACTGCAGCGAGGTCGCGCCGCCCATCGACCAGCCCATGAGCACGATGTTCTTCGCCCCGCGGCTAACGGCGAACTCGATTGCCGCCTCGACGTCGCGCCACTCCGTGCCGCCGAGTGCGTAGCGGCGGTCCGCACTGTCGGGGGCCACGCCGTCATTGCGGTACGAGACCAGCAGGCTGCTGTAGCCGGCCGCGCGGAAGACGGGCACCGCGCGAATGGTCTCGGCGCGCGTGACGCCGCGGCCGTGCACCTGGATGACCCAGTCATCCGTTCCTGTTTCCGCGGGCACCAGCCACGCGGGCGCCGGGCCGACCGGAGCCCCAATTGCCACATCCTCGACGGGCAAGCCCAGCTCGCGCGGGTCGAGGTAGAACCAGCCGCTGAAGCGACCAGTGCG
>JAAFHU010000232.1 GCA_013297645.1 Actinomycetota bacterium | reverse complement strand
TCGAGGCGTTCGTGGTCAGCGCCTCGTGCGCGAGTTTCGCCGATGCGGCGTAGCCGATGTAGGGCGTGAGGGCCGTCACGACGCCCACCGACGACTCCACCTGTGCGGCGAGGCGCGAGTAGTTGGCGGTGATGCCATCGATGCAGTTCACCCGCAGGGTGTAGCAGGCGCCGGTCAGCCACATGAGGGACTGCAGGATGCTGTGCGTGATGACCGGCTCGAAGGCGTTCAGCTGCAGCTGGCCGGCTTCGGCGGCCGCGGTAACCGTCGCATCCGCGCCGATGATCGAGAAGGCGACCTGGTTGACCACCTCGGGGATCACCGGGTTGACTTTGCCCGGCATGATGCTCGACCCGGCCTGGCGCGGCGGCAGCATGATCTCGCCGAGGCCCGCCTGCGGCCCGCTCGAAGTGAGCCGCAGGTCGTTGCAGATCTTGGAGAGCTTAACCGCGGCGCGCTTGAGGGTGCCGCTGAGGGTCATGAAGACGCCGGCGTCGGAGGTCGCCTCGATGAGGTCGGGGGCGGTCTCCATCGGGATGCCCGTGTTCTCGACCAGCTGCCGCCGCACGGCCTCCGCGTAGCGGGGGTCGGCGGTGATCCCGGTGCCGATCGCGGTGGCTCCCATGTTGATCTCGTTGAGCAGGGGGATGACCTCGCTGAGGCGGTCGTAGTCCTCGGCGAGGGTGACGGCGAAACCGCGGAACTCCTGGCCGAGCGTCATGGGCACCGCATCCTGCAGCTGGGTACGGCCGATCTTGAGCACGTCGTTGAACTCGCGCCCCTTCTCACGGAACGACTTCGTCAGCAGGCGGTGCTCGACGAGCAGCCGTCGCGTGCCGAGCACCATGGCGAGCTTGATCGCCGTCGGGTAGACGTCATTCGTGCTCTGGCTGCGGTTGACGTCGTCGATCGGGTGCAAGAACTGGTACTCGCCGCGCTGGTGGCCCATCAGTTCGAGGCCGCGGTTGGCGATGACCTCGTTGGTGTTCATGTTGGTGCTCGTGCCCGCGCCGCCCTGGATGACGCCGACGCAGAACTCCTTGTGCAGAGCGCCCCCGATGATCTCTTCGCAGACCGCGTCGATGATGCGGCCCTTCTCCGTATCGAGCGCTCCCAGTTCGACATTGGCCCGCGCCGCCGCCTGCTTGACGCGTACGAGCGCGATGATCAGGTCGGGGTAGACGTGGATGGCACGTCGGGTTATCGGAAAATTCTCGAGGGCCCTGGCCGTGTGGATTCCCCAGTAGGCCTCAGCGGGGATCTCCATCGATCCAAGCGAGTCGGACTCCGTGCGCGTCTCAGTCACAGTCCAACCCTAGGCGCGCGCCCTGCGCACGCTCTAGGAAGTTCGAACAGGAATTCGCCGTTTATCAGCCGAGAACAGCGGAATGTAGCGCGGGAGCCGCGACCGGCGCCTACCGTCCTCCTCCGCCGCCACCGCCACCGCCACCGCCGGAGAAGCCACCGCCGCTCGAACCGCTCGAGAAGCTCGAGCTGCCGCCGCTGGACCACGAGCTGCCGCCGCTGCCCCCGGACGAGGAGTGGGTGACAATCGGACGCACGGCCGACGTGCTGTCGGTCGAGAAGCTCGACATCAACCGGCCGAGGTCGAGGGACGAGAGATCGCTGCTGATCCAGCTCGGATTCTCGGCCACCGCCTGGTACTCGACCTCGAGCTGGCGCGCCCACTCCTTCTCCACACCCCAGAGCACTGCATAGGGAAGCAGCTTCTCGTGGAGCTTCACGACCGCCCGCTTGTCGGTCGTTACCACCCGCTCAGCGCCCTGCGGGCTCTGCAGCACGCGCAGGCGGTCCTCCTCGGCAAGACGCAGGTAGTCGCGCATTCCGAGCAGGTACTCCCGCGCCTCGGCGCCCGACTGCGACAGGAGGTAGGGCTTCACCAGCACTGAGGAGGCGATGAGCAGCACGACGATGGAGCCGATCGCGAAGCCGATCATCGGGCCGGCGTCGATGTCGACCACGAGCGTCCAGACGAAGATTGCTGCGTAGGCAGCGGCGAGCAGCAGGCCGAGGCGGCGCATCCAGACGTTGAGGTTTCCGGGGGGCTGCTCGCGCATCCCGTTCTTGATCGTGTCGCGGCGCCCCGTGGCGGTCTGCTCGTAGAGCGAGGCGCCCACCGATTCATCGAGGGAGGCGAGCATCGCACGCTCCCCCGGCTCGTCGAGCTCGTCGAAGAGGATGGCGAGGATCTTCCGCTCGGCCGGCGTCGCACCCTTCTTGGTAACGAAGTCGAGCGCAAAGCGGTTGGTGACGCCGACGCCGGCGCCGTCGGGGTAGAGGTCGACGACCTGCACGAGTCCGCGCACCGCGAGGTCGACGAACTGCGCTGCCATCGCGCTGCCCGACCGCTCGATGAGGTCGCCCGCCTCGAAGAGGTCGCGGTCGTCGGGCGTCGTGTACTGGGGGATCACGATGCCGCGTCCCGGCGCGTCCCGCCAGACGCCGAAGCGCACGATCAAGGCCACGATCAGCAGCCCGATGCTGCCGAGGAACAGCCAGAGCGGCGCACTCCGGATGATCCAGCTGTCTTCGGCCAGCTCCGGCTGGGCGAAGGTGCCGCCGTCGAAGCCAACCGCGATGGTGACATTGGAATAGGCGCTGATGTCGCTGACACTCGCGCTGAACTCGC
>JAAFHU010000231.1 GCA_013297645.1 Actinomycetota bacterium | reverse complement strand
GGCAGCAGGGTGCGCACGACGAGCGGCAGCCCGATGAGCGCCTGGGCGATGGGCACGAGCACCGCCGAGCTGCGCAGGTCGAAGGGCGGCGCGTTGAGCGTGATGAGAAAGCCGAAGCCGACGGTCACGGCCGAGACCCCGAGCGGCAGCATGAGCGTGCCGTCGACGACCTCGAGGGCGCGCCGACCCCACGCCGAGCGGGGCGTCCGCGAGAGCAGGATGCTGGCGAGCAGCCCGATCGCCACCGCGATGCCCGTGGCGGCGGCCGCCATCACCAGCGAGTTGCCGAGCGCCTGCCAGACCGGTACGACGAGGGCATTGCGCGCGCCGGTCGTGGCGAGCGCGGCGTAGTTGTGCAGGCTGAGGGCGCCGTCCACCGTGAGCGAGCGCAACAGCAGCGTCGCGAGCGGGGCCAGCAGGGCTGCCGCGGTGACGAGTGTCAGGGTGATGGCTGCCGCATCCCCTCGCGTGATGGGTCGGGGCCGCGCGGCGCGCTTCTGCGCCAGGGAGCGGCCCCGGGCCAGCGCCGCAACCGCCAGGAGCAGCACCACGACCACGAGCTGCGTGACGCTGAGCACGCTCGCGGCGCGCAGGTCGAGGAACTGCGTGGTCAGCAGCCAGATCTCGGTCTCGATCGTGCCGAACTGCGAGCCGCCGAGGACGAGCACCACCCCGAAGGCGGTCGAGCAGAACAGGAAAACGATGGATGCCGCCGACACCACGCTCGGCAGCAGTCGCCGCAGCGTGATGGTGGCGAACACCCGCGCCGGGCCGGCGCCGAGCGCGGCCGCGGCCTCCTCCTGCCGGGGGTCGAGCGCCTGCCAGCTGGAGCCGACGGTGCGCACCACGACGGCGATGTTGAAGAACACGAGAGCCAGGAGGATCGCCGCGAAGGAGCCGTCGAGTGCAGTGTCGCGCAGCAGGGTGCGGAAGGCGATGCCCACCACGACCGTCGGCAGCACGAAGGGCACGATGACGAGGGCGCGCAGGAAGCGCTGGCCGCGGAAGCGCAAGCGGTAGAGCACGTGCGCGATCGGCAGTCCGAGCGCCACGCAGATGACCGTGGCGAGCGAGGCCTGCGCGATCGTCAGCCCGATGATGCGCAGGGTGCGCGGCCGGCCGAGGGCCTCGGCGAAGCCGCCCAGACCCTCGGCAAAGCCGAGCGAAACCATGTGCGCGACCGGCCAGGCGAAGAAGATCCCGACGAAGGCCAGCGGCACCGCCGCCGCTACGGCGTAGCGATAGCTGCCCACACCGCCAGCCAATCCTCGCGCTTAGCGTCGATCTCGGCGGGGTCGATGAACCACGGGTCGTCGGCCACCTGCACGTTCTCCCAGCCGGCCGGCAGCGTCGCCTCCGCGTTCACCGGGAACACGTACATGTTCTCGGGAATGTCGTTCTGCACGGTCGGGGAGAACAGGAAGTCGACGAGCTGCTGCGCCTCATTCGAGTGCTCGGTGCCGGCGATCACGCCCGCGTACTCGGTCTGCCGGAAGCAGCTGTCGAGCATGACCCCGGTCGCGCCGGCCGGTTCGAAGGGCGGGCTGGAGGCGTAGGAGACCACCAGTGGGCGGTCGCCCTCACTCGACGGGCCGCTGAAGTCGACGTAGTAGGCGTCGCTCCAACTCGCGGCGATCTTGACGCCGTTGTCCATCAGTCCACCCCAGTACTGCTGCCACGCGTCTTCGCCCTGCTCGTCGAAAGCCGCGATCGTGGCGAGCAGGAAGGCGAGGCCGGGTGAACTCGAGTTCGCGGCCTCGACGACGAGCAGGTCTTTGTAGGTCTCGTCGTCGGCGAGCTGCACCAGGCTCGTCGGCTCGGCAATTCCGTGCTCGGTGAACCAGGCATGATCGATGTTGATGCAGACATCGCCCGTGTCGATCGGGGTGAGGTAGCCGCCGCCGGAGCCGTCGGGCAGCAGGAATTTGCTCTCGGCATCCGTCAGGTCGCCGCTGACGTACTTCTCGAGAACGCCCGCGTCGGCCACGCGGCTCGCAAAGGTGTTGTCGATGCCGAAGACGACGTCACCGATGGGCGAGTCCTTGGTCAGCACGAGCTTGTTGGCGAGCTCGCCCGCGTCGCCGCCGGCCTGCACCGAGACGTTGATACCGGTCTGCTCGGTGAACTTCTCGAGCGTGCCCTCGCTGAGCGCGAAGGAGTCGTGCGTCACGAGGATCAGAGTGGTGTCTGCCTCAGGCTGCGTGCAGCCGGACAGCAGGATGATCGCGATAGCCGCGATCGGGATGATTTTCTTCATAGCGTGCTCTCTCTTCTGAGGGGGCACGGGATTGTCAGAGCTGCCTCCCTGCGCTGGCATGATCCAGATCAGGTTCGACGGTCGAAGCTTCGATCAGCTTCCTCTCAGCCCGGCTCACCGGACTCCCGTGTTCACCCCCAGTGTAGCCCTCTCGCAAAACAGGAACTGTTGTGGCTCGTGTCTGCTGCGCAGGCAGAAATATGGCTATTGGGACTGCTCCGCCACACTCCTTCCTGAGCTGCGCAAGCGAACGGATGCGGAGGGCACAAACCGCAAACCGCCGTCGCAGCCAACACTGGGCGGGTGCGATCCCCCCTCATCACCATCGACTCCCTCGGCCACATCGCCACCCGGCGCCAACTGGTGGAGCGCGGCCACACCGGCGGGCAGCTGACGGCGGCCGTTCGGCGCGGGCAGATCCGACGGGTTCGCCGCGGGTGGTACGC
>JAAFHU010000230.1 GCA_013297645.1 Actinomycetota bacterium | reverse complement strand
CTCGTCGATTCGGACACCCGACTCGTCGGGCAGGGGGCGCGCGATCGGGATCTTGCTGCCGAGCACCTGGGAGACGAGATCCCGGGCGATCTGCTGGGGAGTGAGCCCGACACGCTCGAGCACCTGATCGCGCGTGCCGTGGTCGAGAAACTCGTCGGGCAGCCCGAGCTCGGTCACCGCGGTGTCGACGCCGGCGGCGCGCAGGTCTTGGCGGATACGGGTGCCGATGCCCGCGACGCGCACACCGTCCTCGATGGTCACGACGATGCGGTGGTCGCGGGACAGCTCGATGATGCTCTCGGGCACGGGCACGACCCAGCGCGGATCGACGACGGTCGCGCCGATCCCCTGGGCGGCGAGCCGCTCGGCCACCTGCATGCCGAGCTTCGCCATGGGGCCGACGGTGACAATGAGCACATCGCGGTGCGGCGCCTCGCGCAGCACGTCGACACCGTCGTCAGTGCGGCGCACGGCGTCGAACTCCGACCCGACCTCGCCCTTCGAGAAGCGCACCACTGTCGGAGCGTCGCGCACGGTGACGGCCTCGCGCAGCTCCTCGCGCAGGCGGGTGGCGTCACGGGGGGCAGCGAGTCGGATGTTGGGGACGACCTGCAGCAGGGCCAGATCCCACATGCCGTGGTGGCTTGGTCCGTCGGGTCCGGTCACGCCGGCGCGGTCGAGAACGAAGGTCACCCCGGCCTTGTGCAGGCCGACGTCCATGAGCACCTGGTCGAAGGCGCGGTTGATGAAGGTCGCGTAGAGGGCGACGACCGGGTGCATTCCGCCGAAGGCCATGCCTGCGGCCGACGTGACGGCATGCTGTTCCGCGATTCCGACGTCGAGCACACGGTCGGGGAAGCGCTCGGCCATCTTGTGCAGCCCGACGGGCCGCAGCATGGCCGCGGTGATGCCGACGATGGTCTCATCCTGCTCGGCGATCGAGACGATCTCGTCGGCGAAGACGCTGGTCCACGAGGGCTTGCTGGCAACCTCGGTCGGCTCCCCCGTCTCGGGGTCGATCTGCCCGACGGCGTGGAACTGGTCGGCCAAGTCGAGAACGGCCGGCTCATACCCTCGACCCTTTTCGGTGATCGCGTGCACGATGACCGGAGCGCCGTAGTTCTTGGCCTGGCGCAGCGCCTCTTCGAGCGCGTGGATGTCGTGGCCGTGGATCGGGCCCAGGTACTTGATGTCGAGGTTGGAGTAGAGGGCCTCGTTGTTGGTCAGGCGGGAGAGAAATCCGTGCGTGCCGCCGCGGATGCCGCGGTACAGCGCGCGGCCGGGCGCGCCGAAGGCATGGAATACCTTGCGGCTCGTCGAGTAGAGATTGCGGTACGACCGCCGGGTGCGCACATCGTTGAGGAAGTGCGCCATGCCGCCGATCGTCGGCGCGTACGACCGGCCGTTGTCGTTGACGATGATGACGAGGTTGCGACTGTTGTCATCGCTGATGTTGTTCAGCGCCTCCCACGTCATGCCGCCGGTCAGCGCCCCGTCGCCGACGACCGCGACGACATGGCGGTCATCCTGCCCCGACATCGTGAAGGCGCGTGAGATGCCGTCGGCCCAGCTGAGCGAACTCGAGGCGTGCGAGCTCTCGACGATGTCGTGCTCGGATTCGCGGCGCTGCGGGTAGCCGGCGAGGCCGCCCTCCTGTCGCAGCTTGGAGAAATCCTGCCTGCCGGTGAGTATTTTGTGCACGTACGTCTGGTGCCCGGTGTCGAACACCATCGCATCGTAGGGAGACTGGAAGACCCGGTGCATGGCGATCGTCAGCTCGACGACCCCGAGGTTCGGACCGAGGTGACCGCCGGTCTTGGAGACGTTGGTGACCAAGAACTGGCGGATCTCCGCGGCGAGCTCGACGAGTTCGTCATTGCTGAGACCATCCAGGTCTCGGGGACCGTGGATATTCTCGAGCAGACCCATACTGTGAGCCTAAACCAGAGACCTCAGCACGTACTGCAGGATTCCGCCGTTGCGGTAGTAGTCGGCCTCGCCCGGCGTGTCGATGCGCAGCACCGCGTCGAATTCGACGGTCTGCTTGCCGTCCGCGGAGTCGACGGTCGGTTCGGCGACAACGTGGAGCGTCTTCGGGGTGCGACCCTCGTTGAGCTCCTCGACCCCGGTGATAGTGATCTTCTCTGTGCCGTCGAGGCCGAGCGACGCCCAGGTCTCGCCCGCGGGGAACTGCAGGGGAAGCACGCCCATTCCGATGAGGTTGGAGCGGTGGATGCGCTCGAAGCTCTCGGTAATGACCGCCTTGACGCCGAGCAGCGAGGTTCCCTTCGCCGCCCAGTCGCGCGACGAGCCGGAGCCGTACTCCTTGCCGCCGAGGATCACGAGCGGGGTACCCGCCGCCTGGTAGTTCTGCGACGCGTCGTAGATGAACGACTGGGGGCCGCCCTCCTGCGTGAAGTCACGGGTGTAGCCGCCTTCGACGCCACTGCCGCCATTGAACTGCGCGAGCAGCTGGTTCTTGAGGCGGATGTTCGCGAAGGTTCCGCGAATCATCACCTCGTGGTTGCCGCGGCGCGATCCGTAGGAGTTGTAATCCTTGCGCGCGACACCGTGGGCGTCGAGGTACTTGCCAGCGGGGGTGTCGCCCTTGATGTTGCCGGCGGGGCTGATGTGGTCGGTCGTGACGGAGTCGCCGAGCGTCGCGAGCACGCGGGCGCCGGTGATCGAGGCGACCGGGGTCAGCTCCATGGTCATGCCGTCGAAGTACGGG
>JAAFHU010000023.1 GCA_013297645.1 Actinomycetota bacterium | reverse complement strand
CGAGTCAGCGCTCGAGCGCACGAGCGCGTAGCGGCCGGCATCGACCCCGACGGCGTCGACGAGGTCTTCGAGCGTCACGACGGTGCCGGCCCTCTTGCTCATGCGAACCGGCTCCCCGTCTTTGAGCAGGTTGACCAGCTGGCCGATGAGAATCTCGAGGTTGTAGTACGGCGTGTCGCCGAAGGCAGCGACCATCGCCATGAGGCGGCCGACATAGCCGTGGTGGTCGGCGCCGAGCAGGATGAGGTTGCGCTCGAAACCGCGCTCGCGCTTGTTGAGGTAGTAGGCCAGGTCGCCCGCGATGTAGGCGGCCTCCCCGTCGCTCTTGATGACGACCCGGTCGCGGTCGTCGCCGAAGTCGGTGGTGCGCAGCCAGGTCGCGCCCTCGGCCTCGTAGATGTGGCCGAGCTCGCGCAGCCGAGCGACAGCGTGATCGACCGCGCCGGTCTCATAGAGGTCGTTCTCGTGAAAGTAGGTGTCGAAATCGACGCCGAAGTCGTGCAGGCTCGCGCGGATGTCTCCGAACATCAGCTCGACGCCGACCGCCCGGAAGGTCTCTTGCAGCTCGGCCGGCGGCAGCGCCTCGAGGTCACCCGGGTAGTCGGTGATCACGCGCGCGACGATGTCGCTGATGTACATACCGCCGTAGCCGTCGTCGGGCGTCGGCTCGCCCCTGAAGCTGGCGACGAGCGTGCGGGCGAATCGGTCGATCTGCGCGCCATGGTCGTTGAAGTAGTACTCGCGGGTGACGAGGCCGCCCTGGGACTGGAAAATGCGAGCGAGGCTGTCCCCGACGGCGGCCCAGCGAACTCCGCCGATATGAATCGGCCCGGTCGGGTTGGCCGAGACGAACTCAAGGTTGATCGTCACTCCGGCGTAGAGGTCGCCGGTGCCGTACTGGTCAGCCTGGTCGACGATCGTCTGCGCGAGGGCGCCCGCCGCCGCCGCATCGAGCGTGATGTTGATGAAGCCGGGGCCGGCCACATCCACGCTCTTGACGCCGTCGATGCGGGCGATGAGCGCGGCGATCTCGGTGGCCAGCTCGCGCGGGTTGGCCTCGAGCCGCTTGGCGAACTTCATCGCCACATTGGATGCCCAGTCGCCGTGGTCACGGTTCTTGGGGCGGTCGAGCGAGACGTCGTCAATGCTGAGCTCGAGCTCGGAGCCACCGTGCTCGTCGACCACGGCCCGAACGACGTCGAGGATGGCGGCAGACAGGGTGGCGGGATTCACGGTAGCCAAGCTTATCGTCGCCTGTCGCGCGCCTCCGGCAGGCTTTGCGGAGACAATGGACGCATGCGCCCCATGATCGCCATCACCCTCGTCTGCGCCGCCGCGCTCGGCCTCGCCGGTTGCGCACCCGAGGACCACACCCTCAGCCCCAGCCCCAGCCCCAGCGCCCCCGCGACGCTGGCTCCGGGCGAGGGCACGCTGCCGCCCGAGCCCGCGAATGAGACCATCGGGATCAACTGCACAGCCCTCATCTCGGATCAGGTCGTCTATGACTGGGGTAGTGGCAACTTCGCCCTCGAGGCCGGCTTTACCCCCGAGGCCGGATCGAGTGCCGCCCAGATGGCCGACGAGGGCGGTCTCGCGTGCCGCTGGATCAACCTGACCAGCCAGGAGACGGTGGATGTTGCCGTCTCGATCCCCACCGACGGCACCCTCGCGGCCGCCCGGGACGCCGCGGCGACCGCGGGCAGTGCTGCGCCCGAGCTCGGCGACGCCTTCATCCACGTCGCCGAGGGCGTTGGATACGTCGACGTCTTCAGCGGGGGCTATTGGCTAAACCTGAAGTCGACCTGGTTCTCTGAGCCGGGCGATGCGAAACCGCTCGTCGAGGCCGCCGTCGCCGCGCTGCCCGCGCGCGGCTAGCCGAGCTGCAGCAGCTGCTCGCTGTCGTCGGCCGGGAGGTCGTCGACGATAGCCAGCACCTCGAGGGTGCTCAGCGTCAGATCGGCCCAGTGGTTGGTGAGGAAGGCGATGTCCGCGGCGTCGCGGCCGGTGGCGATGCGCACCATACTCTGGCGGGGCGCGAGTCGCGTTGCGTCCACGATCCACCACTGGCCGTCGACGTAGGCCTCGGCTACGGCGTGGAAGTCCATTGGCGATAGGCCTGGCGCATAGACCGAGACCATGCGCGCCGGCACGTCGAGCGCCCGCAGCAGAGCGATGACCAGGTGGGCGTAGTCGCGGCAGACGCCGCGGCGGGCCATGAGTGTGCGTGCCGCGCCGTCGGTCACGAGGCTCGAGCCCGGCACGTAGGCGAGGCGCTCCCACACCCAGAGTGTGACGGCGGTGAGCAGCTCGTGCCCGAGAAGCCCGCGAAACTCGGAGCGCGCCGTCGGCAGCAGGCTGTCGGACTCGCAGTATCGACTGGGGCGCAGGTACGAGATGAGGTCGAGCTCGTCGACGGCGGGGGCAGGCGCATGCCCGGTGACCTCAGCCCGGTAGTCGACGCTGAGGTGGCCGGGGCCGGCCGCGAACTTGTGCAGGCGCGACCCGTGGCGGTCGACCAGTTCGGTCGCCTGCTGCGGCACGCCGTCGAGCAGGAACGAGATGCTCTCTGACACGAGCTGCGACTCCGTGGCGACCGCCATGCTGAAGACCAGTTCGCTCAACCCAGCGATATCGATCTCCATGTGGGTCGAGACGGTTCGCTGCATGATCAGATCATGTCACGCGCGCAGGCGGCCCGCTGGTACCCTTGACACCGACCCTGGCCCCCTTAGCTCAGGGGATAGAGCACTGCCCTCCGGAGGCAGGGGCGGCAGTTCGAATCTGCCAGGGGGCACTGTACTTCTGGCCGGAGGCGCCGGCATCAGACTCTAGGCACGCTCAGCATCGCGGCACTGCCGCTAAACTCCCGAGAATGACGCGACTCGACGCACTGCGCACCGTGCTCGACAACGTCATCGCGCTGCGACCCGTCGAAGCCGCCGCCTTCTGCCGTGAGCAGTACGCGGCGGACCCCGACCCCGCCCTGCTCTCGCTACTCAGCTTCGCCGAGTGCATCGGGCAGAACTTCGAGAGCGCATCGGATACCGCCGCCCGCGCCGTCGCCGAGGCGAACGACCCCGAGGCCGCGGTCTTCGCCCTCGCCGCCACTGCCTGGGCGGCCACCTGCTGGCCGACCGCCTACGCCGGCGACCCCGTCGAGGACGCCCTCGCGCGACTCGGCGACCTCGACGACTCCCCCGCCGACCTGCGGGCGTTCATCGTGTACCTGCTCGCGGAGTCGGCGCTGGGCTCCGCGCGCATCCTACTCGCCGACCGGGTCGTGCAGTTGTGCGGCGACCGGCCAGAGGACTTCCTCGTGGGCGCCGACGGCGAATCCCACCCCTACCTCGCGATGATGCAGATCATGCGGGTGCGCCTCCTTGGATTCCAGGGCCGGGTGACCGAGGCCATCGCGGTCATCGAGGCGGTGCGCCTTGCCCCCGGCACGGCGACCGACTACATCGTGACGGCGACCCGCTGCCTGCTCGTCGGCAACAACGCCCAGCGCCAGGCGGTGCGCACGATCGCCGACCGGCTGGAGCGCGAGCTCGGCGAGCCGACGGACTACATCTCTGCGGGCTGCTACATCCTCGTCTCCTACGGCCTCATCGCCATCGCCGAAACGGCGCGCTCGGCGCAGTTCGTGCTCGCCGCGGGGCGCACGGCGGGACTCGAGGGGCTCAACTTCATCGACCGGGCGCTCGGCCTCGAGATGCTCGTCGCCGCTGCGGTCGCGGAGAACGACCTGGATGCCGCCCAGGCCTGGCAGCTGCAGGCACAGCCCCTGCTCGACCAGCGCATCTCTCGTCCGACCGTCGAGCGCCTCAACAGCCGGGTCGCGCTGCTCGCCGGCGATGCCGCCGCCGCCGCCGCGTGGGGCGAGCTCGCGATCGAGCACGCCGAGGCGGATGGGCGCGCGATCGAGGCAGCGGAGGGCGAGATCGTGCTGTCGAGGGCACGCATAGCCTTGTCCGAGCGCGGGCTGGCGAGCGCGCGCCTCGAGGCGATGGCCGCGCGGGCGGCGAGCTCTGGCCACCTCTCGGCGCAGAAGTCGGCGGCGCGCGAGCTGCGGCTCATCGGGCGCCGGCTGCGCCCCACCTCGGGAAGCGGCTGGGAGGGGCTGTCGGCGCGCGAGCGCGACGTGGCCCTGCTCGTCGCCGAGGGCTTCGGCAACCAGGCCATCGCCGCAGAGCTGCACCTCTCGGAGCACACCGTGCAGGCTCACGTCTCGCGGGTGCTCGCCGCCTTCGGCGCGGCGTCGCGGCTGAGTGTCGCGGCGCAGCTGACGCTCATGCTGCCGCGGGGTCCGCAGTCCGCTCCCCTGCCCCCGCTCACCCCACGGCAGGCGATGGTCGCCGATCAGATCGCGCTCGGCCGAACCAACGAGGCCATCGCTAGCGACCTGGGCGTGAGCGTGAAGACGGTAGAGAAGCACGTCAGCGAGATCCTGCGGCGATGGCAGGTCGCCTCCCGCATTGGCATCGCGCGGTTGGCACTCAGCGCCGCGTGAATAGGTGATTGCCCCACTGCATCCAGCCGTCGTGCCGAGGAACATGGACGCATGACTGCCAAACCCTCCCTTCTGCTGCTTCTCGCCGCGACCGCCGTGCTCCTCGCGGGCTGCACGAGCCCCGCCACCTCCGACTCGTCCAACTCCGACGGCGGTACCGACTCGTCTGAGGAGGGCAGTGGCCCGTCCGTCGACGCCAAGGGCACGCCCTGCGAAGAGAACTCGAGCGGCGTCGAGCTGTTCAGCGACCCCTCGATCAGCCAGTCGCCCGAGTACGGCCAGGTCTGGGGCGACGGGTCGCCGCTCGTCATCGGCTACGACGACTACACGAGCGGCACGCTCGGCTACGAGATCTCGTACGTCCAGGACGATGGCGCGGTCATCCCGGTGACCGGTGGATTCTTCCCGGACCCCGAGGGCACCACCTTCACCTCGACCGACCTGCTCTTCAACTCTGCGTCGGACGGGTACTACGGAATCGTCGACGTCTCGATCACGACCGACGACCTGGCGACCGAGTACATCGGGGCCTACTGCATGGTGCTGGCGATCAGCGAATAAGCAGCCTGAACACAAAAGAGCCGGGTGCCCCTGAGGGTGCCCGGCTCTTTCGTACGTAGCGAGTTAGCGGTCTTTCGACCCCGACTTCGCCTTCTTCTCTGCGCGCTTTTCTTTCAACGACTTCGAAGCGGCGGTCTTCGGACTCGACTTCTTGGGTGACTTGTCTGCCATTCAGTACTCCTTACTCTCGGGGACGGTGGCTCGAAAAACTGTGGCTGCACACCAGCGGTGCAGGGACTATCCGTCGATGCGCTTGAGCACGTGCACGGGCACGGCAATCGATGCCGCCACCGCGAAGATGCCCGCGACGAACATCGCGCCCTGGAAGCCGGTCGCATAGAACGAGTAGCCCATGAGGAGCAACCCGCCGAGGAAGAGGGCGATGGCGATGACGAAGGCGAAGACGTTCATGTAGTCATTCTAGGTACGATTCGCAGCGTGCCGCCCATGATTGTCATCGCCCCTGACTCCTTCAAGGGAACACTGAGCGCGGGCGCGGCCGCGGAGGCTATCGCCAGCGGGTGGCGCAGCGTGCGACCCTCTGACGAGCTGCTCCTGCTGCCGCAGGCGGACGGCGGCGAGGGAACCCTCGACGCGCTCGCGTGGGCAATCCCGGGTGCCGTTCGGCATCCTGTGCGCTCGGTCACCGGCCCCGACGGACGGGAGGTCGACGCCTACTGGCTCGCCCTGCCCGACGGCACGGCAGCGGTCGAGCTCGCGGTCTCGAGCGGACTGCCCCTCATGAGGGAGCCGGATGCCCTCGGCGCGACGACGCGCGGTCTCGGCGAGGTCGTCGCTGCCGCCCTCGACACCGAGCCGGGACGGCTGGTCATCGCCCTCGGCGGATCCGCAAGCACGGACGGCGCCCGGGGCGCCCTCGAGGCCCTCGGCTGGCCGCACGCGCTGCGCCCGGCCCCGTCGGGCGGAGTCGTGCTGCTCACCGATGTCACCGCTCCGCTGCTGGGCCCGATGGGATCCGCCGCGGTCTTCGCCCCACAGAAGGGTGCGAGCCCGGCCCAGGTCGTCGAGCTCGAGGCTCGACTCGGCGCCTTCGCCGCGCTGCTCGGTGGCGACCCCGCCGCTCCGGGCGCCGGGGCAGCGGGTGGCGCGGCCTACGGGTTCAGTGCCACGTGGGGCGCGACGATCGTCAGCGGTGCCGACTACATCGCCCGGCTCACCGGGGTGCACGATCGCCCCGCCGATGTGCTGATCACGGGTGAAGGCCGCTTCGACCGGCAGTCGCGGGGCGGCAAGGTGGTCGGGCAGCTGCTGGCGCGGTCGGCCGGGCGCACGGTCGTCATCGCGGGTGAACTCGCCGAGCGCCCGCCCGACCTGGGCTTCTCGCTCGGCGAGATTGCGGGCAGCAGGGAGGCGGCGATGGACCAGCCCGCGCGCTGGCTGGCCGTGGCGGCCGCGAGTGCCGCCGCGGAGCTGGGCCCAACGTTTTCGGCCGACCGCGCGTCTTAGTCAGTAGACAGAAAGGGACCGCGTGTCAGCGATCGAATCACAGCCACCTCCAAGCGGGTGGGAACACGTCGTCGAGCGACTCGTCGCCGAGCGGGGTGAGGCACTGACCCGCTACGCGTTCTACGTCAGCGGCAGCCACGAGGACGCCGCCGACCTGGTGCAGGACGCCCTCGTCAAGACCTTCGGCCGGCTCCGCAACGGTTTCAGCGTGCAGAGCGCAGAGGCCTACGTGCGGCGGGCCATTCTCAACACCTGGGTGGACCGCGGGCGTCGCAGCTCGCGCTGGCGCTCTATTGCGCATCTCAACGCCGTACCCGAAGAGACGGATGCCGCAACCGCCGACACCGAGAGCCGCCTCGACCTGCACGAGGAGCTGCGCAAGCTCACCCCGCGCGAGCGCGCCTGCCTCGTGCTGCGCTACTACGAGGACCTCAAGGTGGACGACATCGCCGCCACCCTCGAACTCAGCTCCGGCGCTGTGAAGCGCTACCTCAGCGACGGCCTCAGCAAGATGGCCGTCTCGCTGAGCGACAACCGTACCGACCCCACAAGAGGAGCCCCCCGTGGCATCTGAGCCCAACACCATCCGCCATCTCTTCAGCGCGCCGCAGCCGGAGGGGGCGATCGACGTCGCGGCCGTCGTGCGGGGCGCGCGTGCGCGGCGCCTGCCGAAGGTGCTCGGCGTGACGGGGGTCGGCGTGCTCGCGATCGGCGGGCTCGTCTTCGGGGGGCTGCAGCTCGGTGGCGGGGTCTCGCCCGCATCCGATGCCGCTGGCACATCGACCGAGGGCATGACGAGCGACGCCGGCGGCAGCGCTGAGATGTTCTCTGACACGATCAAGCGCGCTCCGGCCGAGAAGCTCAACCTGTGCACCGGCTCCGTCGCGCTGCTGGACACCGTTGACACGGGCCTCGAGCTCAGCGTCGACTTTCCCGATGCCGTCGCGGGCACCGCCAGCGTCGCGGGAACCGTCACCCTGACCAATGTCGGCCCGGATGCCATCACCGGCTACACGGCCGCCTCGCCCGCCATCACGCTCTCGCAGAACGGCATGGTCGTGTGGCACAGCAATGGGCCGATGATCGACCTCGCCCGCGAAGTCGACCTCGCCCCGGGCGAGTCGATGGCGTACGAGGCCTCGTTCACCCCGGTGGTGTGCGGCGTCGAGGACGATCTCGCCGAGAGCTTCCGCGCCGATCTGCCGGCGGCAGCGCCCGGCCAGTACGAGGTCAGCGCCGCCATCGACGTGATGGGCGACTTCGACGCGCGGCTCGTCAGTGGCCCGGCAGAGTCCATCACGCTGAACTGAGAGGGGCCCGGCGGGCGCTAGCGCCTGCCGGGCCCAGCGCGCCTAGCCCAGCTTGCGGCTATTGAACAGGTAGAGCACGCCGGTGATACCGATGAGCAGTGCGAGCGCGAGGCCCAGCCACCAGATGCTGAGCGAGGCGACGAAGGCCGCGCCGATGGCCCAGAGCGCGCCCACGACCGCCGGCAGGAACAAGAACCAGCGGGCGGCACCCTTGGCGACGCCCTTCGTGTAGATCGCATAGGCCGACAGGAGGCCTCCGACGATGACGAGCACCGCGGCGATCGCGACCACGGTCGCTCCGAGCGCGGCCGCGGCGTTGACGGCGAGCAGCAGGAATCCGGCCGCGTAGACGATCAGCGCGATCTTGCCGAGCATCCAGTCGCCGACCGCGCCGTTGGAGCCGGTCTCGCCGAAGGCGACGAACACGAGCGCAACCGCGACGATGAGCAGCGCGATGACGAAGGGCCACTGGCCGAGGGCACCGACGCCCGCTTGGGCGAGGATGACGTTGAGCGTCCAGATGACGCCGCCGAGGATGAGGCCGCCACCTCCGAGGAGGCGCCAGTTTGCGGTTCGCGATGAAACATTGGCCATGTACGTGATCCTTTGCTGAGAGTTGCCCGACACCGTTGTCGGGCGGCCCCAGTCTGGCATCGCCGTGGGCCAAACGACCAGTGTTACGCCGGTCTTCTCTCGCTAGAATCCGAGGGACGCATGGCCCCGTCAGGGCCGCAGAGAACTGGAAGGCAGTCGCATGGCTAAGCAATCGATCCTTGGACGCATCGCCCAGTTGGCCAAGGCCAACATCAACGCCCTGCTCGACCAGGCGGAGGACCCCCAGCTCATGCTCGACCAGATGGTGCGCGACTACACCAACAGCATCGCCGAGGCAGAGAGCGCCGTCGCCCAGACCATCGGCAACCTGCGCCTGCTGGAACAGGACCACAAGGAAGACGTCGAGGCTGCAGCCGACTGGGGCCGCAAGGCGCTCGCGGCGAGCGCCAAGGGCGACGAGCTGCGCGCCGACGGCAACGTGACCGACGCCGACAAGTTCGACAAGCTCGCCCGCATCGCCCTCGGCAAGCAGCTCAGCGCCGAGAACGAGGCCAAGGATGCCGAGCCCTCGATCGCCTCGCAGACCGTGGTGGTCGAGAAGCTCAAGTCCGGCCTCGACGCGATGCGCGGCAAGCTCAGCGAGCTCACCTCCAAGCGCGACGAGCTCATCGCCCGCGCCAAGACCGCCCAGGCGCAGGCCCAGGTGCAGGAGTCGCTCAAGAGCATCGACCTGCTCGACCCGACGAGCGAGATCAGCCGCTTCGAGGAGAAGATCCGCCGCGAGGAGGCCAAGGTGCTCGGCGCGCAGGAGCTCGCGGCATCCAGCCTCGACGCACAGTTCGAGCAGCTCGAGGACCTCGACAAGGAGGCCGAGATCGACGCACGGCTGGCCTCGCTCAAGCTCGGCGGCTCGCCCAAGGCAGTCACCGAGTAGCGATGTCTGCCTCTTTCGTCGTCGTCCCCCAGTGGCAGGGGTCCGGGTCCAGCCGGGCGATGCGGCTGGTGGACGGCGCCGAGGCGATCCGGGGCGACCTGCCCGCGGCATCCACTTTCAGCGTCAATGTTCCCCTCGAGGCCGGGGACGAGCTCGACACCGGGGTAGCCCGCGCGGGGTCGCTGCGCCTCGTGCACGAGCGCACGCTGGCCGTGCTCGCCGAGATCGACGGATGGGCGATCACCATCGGCGGGGACTGCGGCGTCTCGCTCGCCGCCGTCGGCCACGCCAACGAGCGCACGGCCGGCGACCTCGCCGTCGTCTGGTTCGACGCCCACCCCGACCTCAATACCCCGCAGAGCTCGCCGTCGGGAGCCTTCGGCGGGATGGTGCTGCGCGCTCTCATCGGCGATGGGGTGGAGGGACTCGTGCCCGCGCGGCCCGTCGCCGCCTCCCGGGTCGTGCTCGCCGGAATCCGGGCGACCGACGAGGGCGAAGAGGACTTCATGGAAACGGCGGGCATTGCCCGCGTCAGTGTCGCAGACCTCGCCACGCCCGGGCCACTGCTCGAGGCGATCGCGGCCACGGGAGCCACATCCGTCTACCTGCACATTGATGTCGACGTGCTCGACCCGGCCGAGATCACCGGCCTCAACAACCCGATGCCTTTCGGCGTCTCGGCCGCGGCGCTCACCGACCTCGTGCGGGCGGTCACGGCGGCGTACCCGCTCGCCGGCGCGAGCCTGGCGGGCTTCACGCCCGCGTCGCCCGAGGCCGCCGTCGACGACCTGGGCACGCTCCTGCGGCTTATCGGGGCACTGACCGCCTGACCGCTGGCCTGCAACGTGCTGCGTCGGTGGAGTTCGGCCCATGCGCCCGCTTAGGCTCGGTGGCTATGAGCACCTTCCAGCGAATCAGCGTTGATCGCGACGGCCACGTTCTGCGCATCGGGTTCAACCGCCCGGAGAAGCGCAATGCCGCCGACCTGCAGCTTCTGACCGAGCTCTCGCGCGCCTACGGCGAGCTGGAGCGCGACCCGGAGCTACGTGCCGGTTTCGTCTTCGCCCACGGCGACCACTTCACCGGCGGCCTCGACCTGGCCGACGTCGGCCCGCGCATCGGCGAGAACGGCCTCGACATCACCGGCGAGGGCGGCATCAACCCGTGGCAGGTCTCGGGCGAGAGCCTGAGCAAGCCGGTGGTGATCGCGGTGCAGGGCACCTGCCTCACTCTGGGGATCGAGCTGATCCTCGCGAGCGATATCGCGGTCGCGGCAGAGTCGACGACCTTCGGGCAGATCGAGGTCGCCCGCGGCATCCTGCCCTTCGGGGGCGCGACGATCCGCTTTCCGCGGGCCGTCGGCTGGGGCAACGCCATGCGCTGGATTCTCACGGGCGACAGCTTCGATGCCGCCGAGGCGCACCGCATCGGACTCGTGCAGGAGGTCGTGCCCGACGGCGAGCAGTTCGCGCGCGGCCTCGCGCTCGCCCAGCGCATCGCGGCACAGGCTCCCCTCGCTGTGCAGGCCGCTCTCGCCAACGCGCGTGCGGCGGTGCGCGAGGGCGATCCCGCCGCGGAGGCCGCACTGCAGCCCGAGTTGGTGCGGCTCGCCGCCAGCGAGGATGCTCGCATCGGCATGGAGGCCTTCATCACCCGCCAGCCGGCGACTTTCGTCGGCCGCTAGAGCGCCAGCAGAAGCAGCACTCCCCCGGCGACGAGCCAGAGCGCCCAGGCGGTGTAGCCGATCGTCACGACGGTGCCGGCGAGTGCCCAGCCGTGTTTCTCGGCGGGGCCGATGAACTCGAGGGAGCCGATCAGCAGGCTGGCTCCGACGACGACGCCGGCGGCCACGAACCACAGCGGAGCGGTGGACCCGAGGGCGATCGCGACGAGCACGGTCCAGCTGCCGGTCAGCAGGTAGCCGAGGTGCTCGCCGACCGCGATTCCGAAGTAGCGGTTCGCCACCTCGAAGACGAGGTCGACCACCTGGGGGTGCTTCTCGCGCTCGCGAGCGAGCAGAGGAACGAGGAAGGGCCAGCGGATGAGGCCGAGCGCCTGCACCGCCGCCGCGAGCGTGCCGACGACGACGGTGAGCGTGGCGAGCGTGCCCGCCCCCAGCAGGCCGCCGACCCCGACCGCGATCGGAACGAAGGCGACAGCGGTCATGGCGAAGGCCCACCACAGCAGCACGAGGCGCGAGCCCCCCGCGGCGAATCGCTCAAGCACCTCCCCCGCGGGCCGGCGGAGGATCGCCGGGTAGCCGAATACACGGCCGAGCACGGCGAAGAGCACCGTGAAGGCGACGGGCACAGCGATGAGGAGAATGCCGAGGATCATCGTGTGACCCGTTTCACGACGAACATCACCAGGGTGAAGAAGAGCGCGCCGCTCGCCCCGAAGGTGACGAAGCCTGGCTCGTCGCTGATCGCGACGACCCAGCTGATCAGCCAGGCGATGGCCCACGCGGCGGTCGCTAACGGGACCCAGATCAGCGCGCGCAGCGGGGGGCGGGCCGCGGCCTGCGCGAGTGCGAGAACGAGTCCCTGCACGATCGGGGCGACCGCCGGCACGACGACGACGGCGAGGGTGCCCAGGGCTAGGCCGATCACTGTCAGAGGCACCCAGCGGCGCCATGGGGTGCCCAGTGCCAGCGCGCTGGTGATGCCGAGGGCGAGGCCGACGAGGGCGCCGGCGAGCAACGCAACCGTGACAGAGGTCACCGGGCCCAGGAGCAGAGACGCTGCGAGGCTCGAGAGGGGGAAGGAGACGAGGAGCAGGGGCCAGCGCCACCAGCGCGTGGCTCGGGGAGTCAGTGTGATCGTAGTCATGCCAACACATTAACGTACATTGTACTTTACGTGCAACACTTTCTCCTTCCGACGACAGTCGGCATAGGCTCGGGCCATGGAAACCGAATTCGACGTCATCATCATCGGGGGCGGCGCTGTCGCCGAGAATGTCGCCGACCGCGCCGTCCACGGCGGGCTCACGGCTCTGCTCATCGAGAGCGAGCTCGTCGGCGGCGACTGCTCGTACTGGGCGTGCATGCCGTCGAAGGCCCTGCTGCGCAGCGGTATCGCCCTGCGCGCTGCGCAGTCCGTCGAGGGTGCCAAGCAGGCGGTAACCGGTGGGCTCGACGTGGCGGCCACACTCGCCCGCCGCACGAGTTTCACCCACGACTGGGACGATCAGAGCCAGGTCGACTGGGTCGCGTCGGCCGGCATCAGCCTGATGCGCGGGCATGGCCGCCTGACCGGGGTCAAGTCGGTATCGGTAGAGAAGGACGGACAGCTGACCCAGCTGACGGCTCGCCACGCCGTCGTCGTTTCCACGGGCTCCGATCCCGTGCTGCCCGACATCCCCGGGCTCGCCGATGCCAACCCCTGGACCCCGCGACAGGCCACCAGCGCCACCGCAATTCCCGAGAGCCTCGCCATCATCGGCGGCGGCGTGGTCGCTGTCGAGATGGCGACCGCCTACTCCAGCTTCGGCTGCGCCGTCACCGTCATCGTGCGCGGCGGCCTGCTGTCGAAGGAGGAGGACTTCGCCGGCGAGGCCGTGGCGAAGGCGCTCACGAAGCTCGGGGCGCGCATCGTCCACGGCTCCCCCACGCACGTCGAGCGCGACTCGGGCGTGCGCATCACCGTCGGCGACGAGGTGGTCGAGGCGGCGGAGCTGCTCGTTGCTACGGGCCGCCAGCCGCGTACGTCCGACATCGGCCTCGACACGGTGGGCCTCACGCCCGGCGACTGGCTCGAGGTGGACGACACCCTGCTCGTCACCGACACCACCTGGCTCTACGCCACCGGCGATGTCAACCACCGTGCACTGCTCACCCACCAGGGCAAGTACCAGGCGCGGGCGGCCGGCGACGTCATCGCGGCGCGGGCGCTCGGGCGCAGTGTGGACGATGCGCCGTGGGGCTCCCACGTCGCGACCGCAGACCACGCGGCGGTGCCGCAGGTGACCTTCAGCGACCCGGAGGTCGCATCCGTCGGGCTGACGTCGGTGGCGGCCCGCGAGGCCGGCTATGACATCCGCGTTGTCGACTACAACATGGGCTGGGTGGCCGGGGCCTCCCTGCAGGCCGATGACTACGAGGGCACCGCCCGCATGGTCGTCGACGAGAAGCGCAAGGTTATCCTCGGGGTCACCTTCGTCGGGCAGGACGTCAGCGAGCTCATCTTCGCGGCCACGGTCGCCATCGTCGCGGAGGTGCCGCTCGACCGACTGTGGCACGCCGTGCCCGCCTACCCGACGATGAACGAGATCTGGCTGCGGTTACTCGAGGGATACGGCCGACCCTAGGCTGAGAGCATGGTCGCTCCCGACATCCGCCCCGAGAACCCGCCGCCCGTGGTGCGCTTCTTCCAGGCCTGGGCGGATCTCACCGTGCGCATCCCCGGCGCCCGCCGGGTTCTGCTCAGCCCGGTCGTGGCGCTGCCCGGCTACTGGTTCGCCACCGGGGCCGGCCTCATCTGGGGCGGCATCATGAGCCGCTTTCGCCTACGCTCCGAAGGCGGCGTCATCGTCGCCCCGCACATGCCGAACTGGGCCTTCGGCCGCGGCGGCACCACCGTGGGGGCCGTGTTCTTCACCCGCGACCTCGTCGGCCCCGCCACCCTCGAGCACGAGTCGGTGCACCGCGCCCAGTGGCGCAGGTACGGGCTGTGCTTCATCCCCCTCTACATCGCCGCCGGGGTTCCGGCGAAGACCAACCGCTTCGAGGTCGAAGCAGGACTTAAAAAGGGTGGATACCTGTGAGCACGATCATCATCACCGGAGCGAGCAGCGGCATCGGCGCGATCGCGGCACGCCGCCTCGCCGAGCAGGGCCACGAGGTAGCGGTCGTCGGCCGCAACCCGGAGCGCACGAAGGCCGTCGCTGCCGACGTCGGCGGCCGCCCCTTTCTCGCCGACTACGACTCGCTCGACAGCGTGCGCTCCCTCGCCGCGTCGCTGCTCGATGCCTACCCGGTGATCAACGTGCTGCTCAACAACGCCGGCGGCTTGGTCTCGCCGCGCGGGCTGACGCTCGACGGCAACGAGAAGACCCTGCAGTACAACCACCTTGCCCCCTTCCTGCTCACCTCGCTGTTGCGCGAACGGCTCGAGGCGTCGCAGGGCCGGGTCGTGTCGACATCGAGCGTGATGAATCGCATCGGTGATGTTCGACTCACTGACCTGCAGTGGGAGAAGCGGGCCTGGCTCGGCGGCTGGAAGGCCTACGGCACCTCGAAGCTCGAGACGATCCTCTTCATTCGCGAACTCGCCCGGCGCTCGAGCCTCGAGGCCTACTCGGTGCACCCCGGCTACGTGGCCACGCAGTTCGGCACCGACTCGCGCCTCATCCGCATCTCGACCGCGCTCCGCAGCGGCGGCTTCGGCATCCCGGCGGAAGAGGGCGCGCTTCCACTCATCCGTCTGGCGACCGATGCCAATGTTCCCGGCGAGAACGGCGGCTACTTCGACCGGCTGCAGCCCAACGGGGCAACTCCGAAGCAGGCCACTGACGAGGTGCTCGCCTCGGAGCTCTGGGAGGCTACCGCGAAGTTAGTCGGAGCGTAGGGAGCGCGCCGCGCCGTCGGCGGGGATCCACGCGTAGACCGAGTGCTCCTCGACGCCGCTCACCGGCAGCATCTCGCTGAGCCACGCGTCGACCGAGCGGCGCAGCTGCTGGCCGCGCGAGCGGTCGAGCCAGCAGACAGAGAAACGCGGCGGGGCCGCTAGCTCTTCGATCTCGTCGAGCGAGTCGACCTCGATGAAGACCTGGCCGGTCGACTTGGGACCGAGCGAAGCCAGGAACAACCGGAACTCCGGCAGCGACGAGAGGTCGCCGGCGAGCAGAATGCGTTCTGTCGCGGTCCGGGTGGTCATGCATCCAGTATAGGCATGCCTTACCTAAGCTTGCTGCCCCGGTGCTACCGCCCGCACGGCGTCACTGGCACACTGGCACGCAGGAGGGAATGAATGGAACTACCGCGATCACGGGCCACGGCAGCGCTCGTGCTGTTCACCGCCGCCTCCGCGCTCTCGGGCTGCGCATTGACCGCGAATCTACCTGGCCCGCCGCCTGTCATTCCCAGCCCGTCGCAGACGACGACGTCAACACTGGAGCAGATCGAGGCCGCCAATCCCGAGGACGCGGCTGCGTGCGAGAGCCTAGTCGGCCCCTCCGTGCTCCCCGAGTTTCGTGCCATACCGGAAGTCCGGCTGTTCACGGCCGATCAGATAGAGACGGACTTCGGATTTCTGGGCTTCAGCAGCGGCGATTTCGACGACGGCCTCATGTGCCGCTGGGGCTACCCATATACCGACGTGCTCATCGACTTCTTCTGGGCTCCGATCGACGCTGAGCGTGCGGCGCAAATTCGTGAACAGCTCGTCGCGGAGTCCGTCCCCTCGGTCAGCGTCGCCGAGGGCGAGCTCTTCACCCGCCCGCCGGATCACTTCGAGCAGATCAGCGAATACCTCTTCGGCGACGGCTACTGGGTGTACGTCTACGCCCCCGATCCCACGGCGGTCGAGATAGCGCACCGGGCGCGCACCAGCTAGTCCTCACCACTGCGGAGGGTGCCGCTCCTGCCAGCGCAGGCGCCGCTGCAGCTGCGCGCCGATCGCCAGCAGAGTGTGCTCGCCGCCCGGTCGTCCGATGAGCTGCACCCCCATCGGCAGGCCGTCGGCGGTCTCGTGCACGGGCAGGGTGATGGCGGGGAGTCCCGCGACGTTGACGAAGCTGGTGAAGGGCGTGTACTGGCACTGCTGCTCGAAATTGCGTTCCGCATCCTCGCTGTCGTACCAGCCGAGCGGGCGCGGCGTGAGCGCGAGCGCGGGGGTCAGCACTGCGTCGACGCGCGAGAACTGGCGGATGACGCTGCGCTCGAACAGCGTGAGCGCCTCGAGCGCCTCGCCCAGCTCGCGGGCGCTGAGCTCCCGCCCCCGCTCGACCAGCCAGCGCGTCAGGGGCTCGAGCATCTCGAGTTGCGCGCCCTCTGCGGGGATGGACGCCGCCCCCGCCTGCCAGATCGTGCGGAAGTGGGGGCCGTAGCTGTCATCCGGCTCGAGGGCCATCGGCTGCAGGCCGTGCCCGATCGCCGCGAGGTGGGTCTGTGCGAGTTCGAGGGCCTCGCGCGCCTCCGGGGCGATCGCGATCTCGTAGGTGGAGTCCCACGGACTCGTCGTCATGACCCCGATCTCGAAACGGCCCTCGCCGCGAACCGCGGCATTGAGGTAGGCGCCGCCGTCCCAGGCGGGTGCCGCGGTCGCGTACGGGTAGTCGCCCTCGACCAGGGCGTCGAGGAGGAGGGCGGCATCCGCCACGGTTCGCGCGAGCGGCCCGGTCGTGACCAGGCCCGCCAGACTGAGGAAGCCCGCACCGCTGGGAATACGCCCACGACTCGGCTTGAGCCCCACGAGACCCGTTGCCGCAGCGGGGATGCGGATGCTGCCGCCGCCGTCTGACCCCGGCGCGACCGGCAACAGCCCGGCCGCAACCGCGACCGCCGCTCCCCCGCTGCTTCCGCCAGCCCCGCGGGACACGTCGTACGGGGTGACCGCCGCAGCAGCCACCCGGTTCTCGGTGTAGCTCGAGAGCCCGAACTCGGGCGAGTTTGTCGTGCCGAGGCTGATCGCCCCGCCCGCGTCGCGGGCGCGGACGCCCTCGTCGGACTCCTCGGGCACGAAGTGCTCGAACAGGCGCGATCCAAAGGTGGTGCGCACCCCCACGCGGCGTTCGAGGTCTTTGTCGGCGAGCGGAAGGCCCCACAGAATGCTCGCCCGGCTCAGCGACTCGACCGACGCCGCGCGCGCGAGGGCGGCCTCGGGCGTCACCGTGACGAACGCGCCCAGGCCGGAATGACGCTCAATGCGGTCCAGGTAGTGCGTGACCAGTTCGGTCGGCGTGATCTCGCCCCGGCGCAGCCAGTCGATCTGCTCCTGGGCGCTGAGGTGGTGAAGCTCGAACATTTCTTCAGCCTAGGTCTTGACACGGGGTTGCCTACCTGATTGGTTAGTTACATGAGTAACGAACCAGCCAAGGGAGTACACCGTGGATGAGTCGCGCCCGATCTTCCTGCAGATCGCAGAGCAGATCGAGGGCGACATCATCTCGGGCGCGCTCGGGGAAGAAACGCAGGTTCCCTCGACCAACGAGTTCGCGGCCTTCTTGCGCGTCAACCCGGCCACGGCCGGCAAGGGCGTCAACCTGCTGGTCGACGAGGGAATCCTCTACAAGAAACGAGGCATCGGCATGTTCGTCGCCGAGGGCGCACGCGCCCGACTCGTGGCCAAGCGCCGCGATCAGTTCAGCACCCAGTACGTCCGCCCGCTGATCGAGGAGGCCGCCAAACTCGGCATCTCAGCAGACCAGCTGGCCGAGCTCATCAGAAAGGAGCAGAGCGCATGAGCGCAGTAGTCGAGGTCGAGGGCCTCACCAGGAGATTCGGCAGCCTCGCCGCCGTCAACGACGCGACCTTCCGCGTCGAGCAGAACCAGATCTATGGCCTGCTGGGCCGCAACGGCGCAGGCAAGACGACGCTCATGCAGCTGCTCACCGGGCAGGAGTTCGCGACCGCAGGCAGCATCCGCGTCTTCGGCGAGAACCCCGTCGAGAACGCGCCTGTGCTGCAGAACACCTGCTTCATCAAGGAGAGCCAGAAGTACCCCGAGGACTTCCAGCCCCGACACGTCTTCACGAGCGCCGCCTGGTTCTTCCCGCACTGGGACGCCGACTTCGCGGCCCGGCTCGCGACGGAGTTTCGCGTGCCGCTCACCCGCAAGATGAAGAAGCTCTCGCGCGGGCAGGTCAGCGCCGTGGGCGTCATCGTCGGCCTCGCCTCGCGGGCTCCGCTCACCTTCTTCGACGAGCCCTACCTCGGCCTCGACGCGGTGGCGCGACAGCTGTTCTACGACCGCCTGCTCGAGGACTTCAGCGAGCACCCGCGCAGCATCATCCTGTCGACGCACCTCATCGACGAGGTGAGCAACCTGCTCGAGCACGTGCTCGTCATTGACGAGGGCCGCATCATCATCGATGCCCCGGCCGATGACCTGCGCGGATCAGTGACCAATGTCGTCGGCGCCGCGAGCGCGGTCGACGCGTTCATCGGCACCCGGGAGGTGCTGCACCGCGACGGCATCGGCGGGCTCGCATCCGTCACCATCGGAGCGCTGTCGCCGGCCGAACAGGCCGCGGCCCGCACGGCGGGTCTCGAACTCTCGCCCGTCTCGCTGCAGCAGCTCATTATTCGCCGAACCAGCGAGAACACACAGACGACCGAGAACGAAATGGAGAAGAGCGCATGAGCGCCGTAGAAGCACGACCGCGCAACCGCGTCCTGCCAGTGGTGAGACTGCACTTGGCCAACCCCTGGACGACGATCACCTTCCCGTGGATCGTCATGCTGACGATCCTCGCCCTGACCGTGCTGGTCTGGATGCTGATCCTGGCCAACATCCCCGACCCGACGGATCGCATGAACGCCCGCGAGGGCTTCGGCTACAGCGGGTCCAGCGGCTTCATCTTCGTCTACATGATCGTCGTGGCCGTGCAGTCAATCAACACGATGTTCCCCTTCGCTCAGGGCTACGGCGTCACGCGTCGCAACTTCGCCCTCGGCACCGGGCTCTACTTCGTGCTTCTCTCGGCCTTCTACAGCGTCGGCCTGACGGTGCTGTCGATCATCGAAGACGCGACCGGCGGGTGGGGAGTGGGCGGCAGCCTGTTCAGTGTCGGCTACTTCGGCGACACCCCCGCGCAGCGGCTGTTCGTGTTCTTCGCGATCCTGGTGTTGTTCTTCTTCAGCGGCTCGGCCATCGCGGCCATCTATGTGCGCTGGAAGGCCTTCGGCATCACGACCTTCTTCATCGCCCTCGGCTTCGTCATCGTCGGCCTGGGCGCACTGCTGACACTGGTCGAGGGCTGGGACGAGGTCTTCTCGTGGTTCGCCACGACCGGCTTGGTGGGCTCCTTCGCCTGGAGCCTCGTCGTCTCAGCCCTCGCGGCCGTCGGCGGCTACGCCGTGCTGCGCCGCGTCACCCCGAAGAACTAGGCCCGTTCACCGACACGGGCCCGGACGCCAGAGTGCGTTCGGGCCCGTGTTGTAGGTTTCAGCCAGAGGAGGCCACCATGCGCGCACTGCCCACGACCACGGTCGCCCTGCTCGCGCTGCTGCTCACCGGCTGCTCCCCCGAGCCGGCACCCGGGGGCGAACCGAGCGCCTTAGGCTCACCGGAGCCCGGCCCGAGTGCGACGAGCGAGGCACCGGCCGAGACGTTCACGCTGCCGACCGCCTGCCTCGACATCCTGCCCGCGAGCCGGCTCTCCGACTTCGACGCCGCCGGCATCGTGCTGCTCGGCGGGCCCGACGGCCTCTACGGCGACGACTACCTGCTCGATCCCTCCCCCGAACAGCAGGCCGGAGGTGTGACCTGCATCTGGGGGCCGCCCGACACCGAGCTCAGCACCGTCACCATCTCGGTCGCGCCGCTTTCGGCCGCGGAGCGCCCCACGGTGGTCTCCGACCTCTCGATCAGCCAAGGACTGAACGAGAGCATCGGCGAGACGGCCACCTACTACTGGAAGCTCGGCGACAGCGACGACCACCCGGCCATTCTCAACGTGATCGAGGACGACAGCTGGATCTCGGTGATCCAGACCATCGGCGGCACCGACAGCTACGCAGAGGCAGAGAGGATCGCGGCCGAGGTGCGCGCCGAAGTCTACGAGGCTAACTGAACCGGCCCGCGAACCGCCGACGCTTGCGGGCGTTCTCGAGCCGCACGGCGTTCTCGCCCGGCTCGGTATAGCGCTCGGCACGGTAGGGGTCCGCCACAAGCGGGCGGGGCTGCTCGGCGAGCACGGCCTCGACGGCCTTGGCCCATTCCCAGAACTCGCCGAGCCGGATGCCCTGCGTCGGGTTGAGGTGCGGCAGGCGGGCGAGGTAGCGGATGCCGCCGGCCACCTCCACCTGCGACAGGTAGCCGCGGATGACGCCCGGCCCGCCGTCGCTGCCCGGTTCTTTCACCATCCACAGGCCGGATCGCAGTTCGATGACAAGGGGCTCGGAGGTGGCGTGCACAGTGGGACTTTCGTTCGAAGGGGCATCTGTTCCGGCCGAGAACAACTCTGCCCAAGGCCACCGACACTGGCCGGTACCCTCGGAGCATGGGCTACGTCTTCCTCGCGCTGGCGATCATCGGCGAGGTCATCGCCACGACCTTCCTCAAGTTCACCAGCGGTGAGCGCACCATCTGGTGGGCCTACCCGATCGTCGGGGTCGGCTATGTCTTCGCCTTCGCCATGCTGTCGCTGACGCTCTCGCGCGGAGTTCCGCTCGGCATCGCCTATGCACTCTGGGCCGGCATCGGCGTCGTGCTCGTTGCGATCATCAGCTGGCTGTTCTTCCACGAGAGCCTGACCGTCATGCAGATCGCCGGCATGGGCCTCGTCATCGCCGGCGTGCTACTGCTCGAGCTCGGCGCTACGCACACGCCCGAGTAGTCACTTCAGCGACTTCTGCATGAGCACGGTGCCGATCCAGCGGTTGA
Source organism: Actinomycetota bacterium (assembly GCA_013297645.1). Taxonomy (GTDB): domain Bacteria; phylum Actinomycetota; class Actinomycetes; order Actinomycetales; family Microbacteriaceae; genus Conyzicola. Next base: position 1,709 of record JAAFHU010000023.1, on the reverse strand, counting down.
ACTTGAATCCGACCTTGCCCATGTGGCCCCCCTCGACGAAGCCGAACTGCTTGTGCAGGGCGATCGAGGCCTCCGCGCCCTTGTCGGCGATGACGGCGATGATCTCTTTGAGGCCCGCCTCCTTCGACCTCTCGATGAGGGCGCCGAGCAGCGCCCTGCCGAGGCCCTTGCCCGTCGAGGCGGGGCCCAGGTAGATCGAGTTCTCGACCGTGTAGCGGTAGGCCGCCTTCTCTTTCCACGGAAAGACGTAGGCGTAGCCGAGGATCTGGCCGCTCGGGCTCACCGCGACGATGTAGGGCATGCCCAGCCGGCGGGCGGTCGTGAACTTGTGCCGCAGGGTGCGCAGGGTCATCTCCTGCTCATCGAAGGTGACGACCGTGTTGAGCACGTAGTGGTTGTAGATCGCCCGGATGTAGGGCAGGTCGGCGGGCACCGCATCCCGGATCTCGTACTCGAAGGGTCGCTCGGGCTCCGGCTGCTTCTTCAGGTGGTCGGGAAGCTTGCGACGCGGCTGGTATTCCTCTTCAAGCACCTTTGGAGCCTATTCGAGCGACCAGTCGACGGGCGAGGCCCCGAGCGACTCCAGCAGCGCGTTGGCCCGGGAGAAGGGCTTGGATCCGAAGAACCCACCGGATGCCGACAGCGGGCTCGGATGCACCGACGCGATCACCGGCGTCGCCCCCAGCATCGGGGTGAGGGACTGCGCGTCCCTCCCCCACAGGATCGCCACGAGGGGCTGGCCGCGGGCGACCAGCGCGCGGATGGCCGCCTCCGTCACCGCCTCCCAGCCCCGTCCGCGGTGCGAGCCGGCCTGCCCCGGCGCCACGGTGAGCACCCGGTTGAGCAGCATGACCCCGTGCTCAGCCCAGGGCGTGAGGTCGCCGTGCACCGGAATCGGGATGCCGAGGTCGTCGCGTAGCTCCTTGTAGATGTTCTGCAGGCTGCGCGGCACCGGGCGTACCTGGCGTTCGACTGCGAACGACAGCCCGATCGGGTGGCCCGGCGTCGGGTAGGGATCCTGCCCGACGATGAGCACCTTCACACCCTCGATGGGATACCGGAAGGCGCGAAGCACGTTCTCGCCCGCCGGCAGGTAGGGGCCCTGCGACCGCAGGAACTCACCCATCGCCGCGATGTTCGGCGCTACCGGGGCCAGCGCCGCCGCCCAGCCCGGATCGACCAGCTCGCTCAGCGGCTTCGGGCTCATGCTCCGAGGGTACTCACCAGCACGCCGTCGTCGGTCGGCGAGACCTGCCAGATGCTGCCCGAGCCGATGACGCGGATCTCCTCGTCGTCGACCGTCAGGGCGGTGAACTCGTCGATCGCGATGCCGCCGTCGACCAGGCCCGCCTCGGTCGCGGCGATGAGGCGCGCGAGCGTGCCCCACTGGGCGGCGTGCACGTCGATGGCGACGTCGACGAGGCCCAGCCCCTCGACGACCGTGACGTCATCGAGGCCCTCGCCGGCCTCCTCCGGGCAGACGGCCACCTCGCCGATGCGCCAGCCGCCGATGATCGCGGAGTCGGCGGCGATCATCGCCCCGGCCGAGAAGCCGAGGTAGGGCAGGTCGTCGGCGACGAGCAGTCGGATCTCGTCGATGATCGGCGTCACCGCCGCGAGATAGGAGGGGGTGTGGCCGCCTCCGATGAGCAGGCCGTCGATGTCGTTGAGGGCGGGCGAGGCGAAGAGCTCGCCCTCGACGACCTCCG
>JAAFHU010000229.1 GCA_013297645.1 Actinomycetota bacterium | reverse complement strand
CTCTTCCGATCTGAGAACCTCGTCGACCACGAGGAGTACCTCGAAGAGAAGGCGAAGGCCGCCGTGCTCGTCATGCGCCTCCGCCCCGAAGATTTGAAGGAGGCGGATGACAAGAAGGACTGGTCCTACGACGGCATCGTCGCCTACTCCAAAATCTGCACGCACGTAGGGTGCCCTGTGGCACTCTACGAGCAGCAGACGCACCACCTGCTCTGCCCCTGCCACCAGTCGCAGTTCGATGTCTCCGACGGGGCGAAGGTCATCTTCGGACCGGCCTCCCGCCCCCTGCCCCAGCTGCCGATCACGGTCGACAGCGAGGGATACCTTGTCGCCAAGAGCGACTTCCTCGAACCCGTTGGACCTAGTTTCTGGGAGCGTGAGCTGTAATGAGCGCCGCAACTACCGAAAAAACCGCACCCCAGGGTGCGGGCATGCGATTCACCAATGCCGCCGCGTCGTATATCGACGAGCGCACGAGCATCTCCGGCCTCGTCAAAGAGGTCGGCCGCAAGATCTTCCCCGACCACTGGTCGTTCATGCTCGGCGAGGTCGCGCTCTACAGCTTCGTGGCGATCCTACTCTCGGGCACCTTCCTCACCTTCTTCTTCGAGCCCTCGATGACGGCAGTGAACTACGACGGCTCGTACATCCCCCTCAAGGGAATCGAGATGTCGGCTGCCTACTCGTCGTCGCTCGACATCAGCTTCGACGTTCGCGGCGGCCTGCTGATGCGCCAGGTGCACCACTGGGCAGCACTGCTGTTCATCGCCTCCATCGGCCTGCACATGCTGCGCATCTTCTTCACCGGCGCCTTCCGCAAGCCGCGCGAGATCAACTGGTTCATCGGCTTCGTGCTCTTCATCCTCGCGATGGCCGAGGGCTTCACCGGATACTCGCTTCCTGACGACCTGCTCTCGGGCAACGGCCTGCGCATCATCGACGGCATGGTCAAGGCGGTGCCGATCATCGGCACGTGGATCTCGTACTACCTCTTCGGCGGCGAGTTCCCGGGAACCGACGTCGTCCCGCGCTTCTTCACGCTGCACATCCTGCTGCTGCCGGCGATCCTCATCGCCGCGCTCGGCGTGCACCTGCTGCTGCTCGTGATCAACAAGCACACCCAGTTCGCCGGACCCGGCAAGACCAACGACAACGTCGTCGGCGTGCCGGTCATGCCGGTCTTCGCGGCCAAGGCGGGCGGCTTCTTCTTCATCGTCTTCGGCGTGATCATGGTCATCGCCGCGACGGTGACGATCAACCCGATCTGGAACTACGGCCCCTACGACCCCTCCCCCGTCTCGGCCGGCACCCAGCCCGACTGGTACATCGGGTTCGCCGACGGTGCCCTGCGCCTCGCCCCGTCGCACCTGGACTTCGTCGTCTTCGGCTACACGCTGTCGATGGGAATCCTGCTGCCGCTGCTCGTTCTGCCGGTGTTCCTCGCACTCGTCGCGTTCTACCCCTTCATCGAGGCGTGGATCACGGGCGACAAGCGCGAGCACCACATCCTCGACCGCCCGCGCAACGTACCGATGCGCACCGCGATCGGTGCTGCCGGCGTGACCTTCTACGCCGTGCTCTGGGCGGCCGCGAGCTCGGACCTCATCGCGACGCACTTCAAGCTGACCATCGAGGGAGTCATCAACTTCCTGCAGATCCTGCTTATCGTCGGCCCGATCATTGCCGGTATCGTCACCCAGCGGGTCTGCCTCGCGCTGCAGAAGAAGGACCGTGAGATCGCCCTGCACGGCTTCGAGTCGGGCCGCATCGTCCGGCTGCCCGGCGGCGAGTACATCGAGGTTCACGAGCAGCTCAGCGAGTACGAGCGTTGGAAGCTCACGAGCTACGTCGACTACAAGCCGCTGATGATCCGTCCGAATGCCGACGGCAAGATCACGGCGAACCAGCGCGCTCGCGCCGCTGTGTCGCGCTGGTTCTTCGAGGACCGCATCGCGCCGGTCACCCGCGCCGAGCTTGAGGCGCAGTCGCACGACAGCCACTGAGCTAGCGAGCTGGCTGCGGTGTCCGCACTGCAGCCAGCCGCTCGCTGTGATCGATGCGCTCGTTCTCGGGTGCGCTGAGGGGCACCGCTTCGACAGCAACCGCCGCGGCTATCTGAGTGCCCTCGACAGCTCGAAGGGCGTCCACGGCGACTCTCGGTCCATCCTCGAGGCGCGTGCCCGCTTTCTCGCCCTCGGCCACTATGAGCCGATTGCGGACGCGGTGGCCGGCGCCCTGCCCACCGACCGGCCGCTCGCCGTGCTCGACTCGGGCGCCGGAACCGGCTACTACCTCCAGCACGTGCTCTCCCGCACCCCCGCCGCTCCGCCCGCACTCGCCGTCGACGCCTCCCAGGCCGCGGTGGCGATGAGTATCGCGGCCACAGGATCCTGCGGACTCGTCGCGGACGTCTGGCGCCCCTCGCCAGTGAGGGACTCGCGTGCCGATGTCATCCTGTGCGTGTTCGCTCCCCGCAATCCCGCCGAGTTCGCCCGGGTGCTGCGTGCCGACGGCACTCTCGTCGTGGTCACGCCGGCCAGCGACCACCTTGCCGAGCTACGCGCCGCGAACCTGGTCATCGGAATGCAGCCCGACAAGCTCGCCAGACTGGACGAGTCTCTCGAGGCGCATTTCATCCTCTCGCAGCGAGACTCGGTGCACTACGGAATGCACCTCTCCCCCGCCGCAGCCGCGGATCTGACGGGCATGGGGCCCAGTGGGCACCATGAACCGGT
>JAAFHU010000228.1 GCA_013297645.1 Actinomycetota bacterium | reverse complement strand
GCTTCCCGTCGCGTCGAGGATCAGCGTGGTCGGCGTCTGAAGGATGTTGTACTTGCTCGCCAGGTCGCCGCGGTGGGTGATGTCGAGGTCGACGTGGCGCAGGCCGTCCCGCTCGCTCGCGAGGGCATCCAATACCGTGTGGGTGGCACGGCACGGGCTGCACACCTCGGTCGAGAACTGCAGCAGGGTGGCGTCGGTGCCGAGAACGACCTCCTCGGGGAGGTCGATCGACGTGCGTACCCGGCGGGCCCGGCCGGTCAGCGCGCGATGCGCGAAGCCGAGCCCGGTCGCGAGCGCGACAAGGCCAGCGACGACGCTGAGCGAGAGGACCATGGCCCAAAAATACGGTGGATGCCGCGCCAACTGGCCTCTATGACGGACTATGACGCCGCGCATCGGTATCGTGAGCACGTGCCTGACGACTCGAAGACCCCCACCTTCCGCTCCGATATCGCCGTCGAACTCGTGCGCTCCAACGCCAGCGATGCCGACGTGCTCTTCGCGGCCCGCGTCTCGACCCAGGGCGAGAAGACCCTCGAGGGCGCTCAGGATGCCTCGCTCGACGCGTCGAAGTCGAAGGGGCTCATCAACTACCTCATGCGCGACCGCCACGGCTCGCCCTTCGAGCACAACTCGATGACTTTCTACGTGCAGGCGCCGATCTTCGTGTTCCGCGAGTTCATGCGCCACCGCATCGCGTCCTACAACGAGGAGAGCGGGCGCTACCGCGAGCTCAACCCGGTCTTCTACGTGCCGGCGCCCGAGCGCAACCTCGTGCAGCAGGGCAAGCCCGGCGCCTACGAGTTCGTCGCGGGCACCCCAGAGCAGACCGCCCTCGTGCAGGAGGAGGCCCAGCGCGTCTCGACGGATGCCTTCGCCTCCTACCAGCGCATGCTCGACGCCGGCGTGGCCCGCGAGGTCGCGCGCATCGTGCTGCCGCTCAACATCTACTCGTCGATGTACGTGACGATGAACGCCCGCTCGCTGATGAACTTCCTCTCGCTGCGCACCAAGCGGGAGGGAACGCACTTCCCGTCGTTCCCGCAGCGCGAGATCGAGATGGCGGCAGAGAAGATGGAAGCCTTCTGGGCCGAGCTCATGCCGCTCACCTACGAGTCCTTCAACGAGAACGGCCGCGTTTCGCCGTAGTTCCTTCCGCGCCCCCGCGCAGCCGCTTGTTCCGCGGCACGAATGCTCCTCGCACCACGTGCCGCGCCCCAAGCCGTCCCTCTGCGGCTCTGACAGCTCTGCGCGCAAACGAGCTTCGGATCTCGCTCACTCCTGAAATGAAGGACGTTTGCGGTCTGGCCCCGACCGTCCTTCATTTCAGGAGTGCAGCGCACTAGTCCGCAACATTCCTAAATTCGCACGGGTTGGCAGCTGCACGGGCGGGCAGAAGTGGCAGGAGGGGATGCTGTCTGCATGGATGCTCGGGCGACGCTGCTGGAGAAGCACCATGGCCTCGTGCGAACCGCTGAGCTTCTCGCGATCGGGATGGACGCCGAGATCCTCCGATGGGTCCACGGATACGGGGCGCTGGTCCACGTGCGCCAAGGCTGGTGGGCGCGACCAGGCACACCTGGAGTGCTCCTTCAAGCGTGGCGTGCTGGTGGGCGGCTCGCCTGCGTCAGCGCGCTCGCGTTCTACGGTCAGCAACTCGATTTCGGAGACCCGCTGCATATCGAGCTGGCGGCCTCGAGTCGGGGGCCACTCGTCCGGGGCGTTATTGCCCACTGGTCCCGCGACCAGCGCAATGGGGATCGGCGGGCGGTGGGCATCGACGTGGCGAGAGCGCAGGCGAGCCGGTGCCGTGTCGCGAACGGTACCCTATAGACGTGTCTACCCCCGCGAATCCCTTTGGCCAGGTACTCGTCGCCCTCGTGACCCCCTTCACCGCCGACGGTGAGGTCGACTGGACCGACGTTGAGAAGCACATTGACGCGGTCATCACCGATGGGGCCGACGGCATCGTCGTCACCGGCACGACCGGCGAGACGAGCACGCTCACCGACCCCGAGAAGCTGCGCCTCGTCGAGGTCGCCAAGTCGGTCAGCAGCGGGCGCGCCAAGATCATCACCGGCGGCGGGTCCAACGAGACCGCCCACGCTATCGAGCTCTACAAGGCGAGCGAGAAGGCGGGCGCTGACGGCGTCATGATCGTGACGCCGTACTACAACAAGCCGACGCAGGCGGGTGTGCTCACGCACTTCCGCATGATCGCGGATGCGACCGACCTGCCCGTCATCCTCTACGACATCCCGGGGCGCACCGGAATCCCCATCAAGTACGAGACGATTCTGCGCGCTGCCAAGCACCCCAACATCCTCGCCATCAAAGACGCGAAGGGCGACTTCAGCGAGGTCAGCCGGGTGCTCAACCAGACGGATCTGCTGTATTTCTCCGGGGACGACGCGAACGTGCTGCCCCACCTCTCGATCGGCGCGACCGGCCTCATCGGCGTGACGGCCAACATCGCCGCCGCCCCGTACCGTGTCATCGTGGACGCCGTCAACGCCGGTGACCTGGCGAAGGCGACTGCCGCGCACAAGCAGCTCGAGCCGCTCGTGCGCGCGGTGATGACCCACGTGCCCGGCACGGTCGCGGCCAAGTACATCCTGCACGGCCTGGGTCGCATCGGCAGCCCGCGTGTGCGGCTCCCGCTCGTCGGCCCCGAGGACTTCGAAGCCGCCCAGATCGAGGACGAGATCGCCCTCGTCGGCGAGATCCCCGGTCTCGACCTCACGAACTTCCGCCCGGACCGCAACGCGGCAGC
>JAAFHU010000227.1 GCA_013297645.1 Actinomycetota bacterium | reverse complement strand
GGCCCCTACATCGTCAAGCCGCGCTTCGGCGGGTCGTCCATCGGCATCGAGATCGTCGACGACCTCGACGCGGCGCGCGCGATCGCGAAGGGCAGTGCTCAGCTGCGCGCGGGCGCGGTGCTCGAGCCGTACCGCCCCGACCTGGTCGACCTCAACATCTCGTTCCGCACCTACCCGGTCGTCGAGACCACGGATGTCGAGAAGCCGCTGCGCGGCGAGTCCGGTAGCGGCCTCTACAGCTACGCCGAGAAATACCTCAGCGGCGGCAGCGCCGGCGCCGGCTTCATGAGCGCGCCGCGTGAGTTCCCGGCCCAGCTGGCGCCCGGGCTTGCCGAGAAGGCCGACCACCTCGCCCGCCGGGTCGCCGAGGTCACCGCGCTCACCGGCATCTGCCGGGTCGACCTGCTGCTCGACGAGAAGACCGGCGAGCTCTTCGTCAACGAGGTCAACTCGATTCCCGGCGCCCTTTCGCTCTACCTCTGGGCTCCGAAGGCCGCGGCGGCGACCGTGCTCAAAGACGCGCTCGTCGAGGCACGCGACAAGCGCTTCGTGCTGCCGTCGTCGGGCTTCGGCTCCGGCGCCGCCCTGCGCGCTGCCGGCGGCATCGCGGGCAAGCTCGTCGGCCTCGACGGGCCGCGGGGCTAAGGGCTAGCTAGCCCAGCGAATCCTCGATGTCGGTGCACTGCCGCGTCTCCGTCGCGAAGGCGACCGCCTGGCTGACGTCGAGCAGCACGACGCCGGGGGAGACCGTGGCGCGGTTGACGATGACCTCGGTGGCCGGCTCGCGGCCGTAGGTGATGAAGACCGGGTTGTCCTCGTCGCTGCCGTCTCGCAACCAGTAGACGTCGCCCGTGCGAACGCAGGGCAGCGTCGAGGTGGGGCCGGGCACGGTGACGCCGCAGCGCAGCAGGGCCGCGCTCGGGTCGCCCCAGGCCGCGGTGCCCTGCGAGTTGGTCTGCCGCTTCTGCAGATCGTCGCCGACCGTGTCGGGAAGCCGCACGACGATGTCGGCGCACAGCGGGTTCTGCGCGTCCTCGGCCGCGTCGAAGGCAACGGTCTGTGCACAGCCTCCAAGAAGAGCTGTGGTTACTAGTGCAAGGGCAATGAGACGGCGCATCGGTTTCAGGCTACCGTCAGTTTCATGGACAACGCCGAGCTCGCCCGACGCTTCGCCACCCTGACGACCGCTCATGTCGCCGACGGATGCCTGCGGGCCGGGCTGCCGGTGCGCTGTGCGCCCACCGGAACCGCCGCCGTCATCCCCGGCACGACTGTCGCCGGCCGCGTTCTGCCCGCCCGGCACGCGGGCAGCGTCGACGTGTTCCTCGAAGCGCTGTACGCGGCAGAGAGCGGCGACGTGCTCGTCGTCGACAACCACGGACGCCTCGACGAGAGCTGCGTCGGCGACCTCATCACTCTCGAGGCCCAGCAGGCCGGCCTCGGCGGCGTGGTCATCTGGGGGCTCAACCGCGACTCGGTCGACATCCGCGCGATCGGGCTGCCGGTCTTCAGCCTCGGCACCCTGCCCACCGGCCCGCTGCACGCCATCGAGCGCCCCGCCGATGCGCTCGAACTCGCCCACGTCGGCGACCAGGTGGCAACCCGATCGGATGCCGTGCTCGGCGACGACGATGGCGTGCTCTTCGTCGCCTACGACAGCCTCGACACCGTGCTCACGCATGCGGAGCAGATCCGAGACACGGAGCGCCGACAGGCGGATCTGATCGCGGCGGGCACCTCGTTGCGCGAGCAGGTGCGCTTCGAGCAGTACCTGGGCTCGGGCCTGAGCTTCCGCGAGCACCTGCGCGGCGTCGGCGGGGAGATCGAGGTATGAGCTCGTCTGCACCGGGCCAGACCGTGGGGGAGCTCGGCGAGGGCGCCGTTCTCGGGCGCATCTTTCCGCGGTTGCCGGAGTCGGCATCCACCCTGGTCGGCCCGGGGGATGACGCGGCCGTCATCGCCGCCCCCGACGGCCGCTTCGTGGTGACCACCGACATGATGGTGCACGGTCCGGACTTTCGGCTCGCGTGGTCCACGCCTTTCGATCTCGGCTTCAAGGCCGCCGCCACCAACCTCTCGGACGTCGCCGCCATGGGCGCCGTGCCGACTGCCCTCGTCGTCGCTCTCGCGGCCCCCACGGACACCCCGGTGAGTTTTCACGAGGGCTTCGCCGACGGTCTGAGCGCTGCCTGCGCCGAGCTCGCCCCCGGCTGCGGCGTGGTCGGCGGCGACCTCTCGGTCAGCGACACCCTGACGATCGCGGTCACCGCCTTCGGCGACCTCGAGGGCCGCGCGCCGGTCACCCGCGGCGGCGCGCGGGTCGGTGACGTGGTCGCGGTCGCCGGCGAGCTGGGCCTGGCCGGGGCCGGACTGCGGATGCTGTTCGAGAACGGACTGCGCGACATCACCCCCCTGCGCGGCGGGGCCGAGGTCGAGGCGCAGCTGCAGCCCCGGCCCCCGATCGCGCTCGGCCGGGTCGCGGCCCTCGCCGGAGCCACGAGCATGATCGACCTCAGCGACGGACTCGCCCTCGACGCCGCGCGCGTCGCCGCGGCGAGCGGGGTCGCCCTCGCTCTCGGCGGGTTGACCGAGGTCGAGCTCGAGGGCGGCGAGGACCACGCGCTGCTCGCGACCTTCCCCGGCGAGGTGCCCGAGGGCTTCCGCGTCATCGGCACGGTCGTCGAGGGCGTCGGTGTGCTGGTCGACGGGCAGCCCTACGAGCCGACGGGATGGGATCCCTTCGTCGGCTGGGACGGCGGGCTCTGGGTCGCGCGA
>JAAFHU010000226.1 GCA_013297645.1 Actinomycetota bacterium | reverse complement strand
TTCTCGCGGCGGATGGTGTCGGTGAACAGCGCGTTGCCGCCGTCGACGATGATGTCGCCGGGCTCGAAGACCTCGGTGAGCGCGTCGATGACGGCGTCGGTGCCCTTGCCGGCCTGCACCATGATGATCGCGGTGCGCGGCTTCGACAGCGATGCGGCGAACTCCTCGTAGGTCTTCGCGGCGACGAAGTTGGCCTCGGGGTGCTCGTCGAGCACCGTCTGGGTCTTCTCGAAGGAGCGGTTGAAGATGGCAACGGTGTTGCCCTCACGTGAGGCGAGGTTGCGGGCGAGGTTCGACCCCATGACCGCCATGCCGACTACGCCGATGTTTGCCGCTGCACTCACGTGTGACTCCTTGATTCGCTGGTATTAGCCCAGTCAAGGTTAGCGGTGTAATGTAGGCCCGTACTTCGGCGAGGGAATCGCACATGCGGTTCCGTTATCGACGCGGTGGATCAGGTCTCTGTTTCCTCACGTTGTCTTTGCGTTCGAGTTGAAACTAAGGAGCACTCCATGGCTGAAGCAGTCAGCAACCACCTCAAGACAGAAGCCCGCAGCACCTTCGGCAAGGGCGTCGCCCGCAAGATCCGTGCGACCGGCAAGATCCCCGCAGTGATCTACGGCCACGGCACCGAGCCGCAGCACGTCACGCTGCCGGGCCACGAGACCGCGCTCATTCTGCGCAAGTCCAACCAGGTTCTCGAGCTCGACATCGACGGCAAGATCCAGCTCGCGCTCGTCAAGGACGTGCAGAAAGACCCGGTTCGCCAGATCATCGAGCACATCGACCTCATCGTCGTGCGCAAGGGCGAGAAGGTCACCATCGACGTCTCGATTCACCTCGAGGGCGAGGCCGCCCCCGGCACGACCGTCAACCAGGACGCGAACACCATCTCGCTCGAGGCCGAGGCCACGCACATCCCCGAGTCGATCGTCGTATCGATCGAGGGCGCTGAGGATGGCACCGCCATCTACGCGAAGGACCTCGCGCTGCCGAGCGGCTCGACCCTCATCACCGACCCCGACACCCTCATTGTCGCGATCAGCAACGCCGGCGAGCAGGACCTCGGCGATGAGCCCGAGGCCGCTGCCGCTGCGGCGCCCGCCGAGGACGCTGAGTAGCACCTGAACGACACCGTGTGGCTCGTAGTCGGGCTCGGCAACCCCGGGCCCGACTACGCCGGCAACCGCCACAACGTCGGCCAGATGGCGCTCGCCGAGCTGGCTGATCGCGCACGGGCGACCTTCAAGAGCCACAAGGCCAACGCGGCCGTGGCCGAGGGGCGCACGGGCCAGTCCGGGCCCAAGCTGATCCTCGCCAAGCCGAATACCTATATGAACGTGTCGGGCGCACCCGTCGCAGCGCTCATGCGCTTCTACAAAGTGCCGCCCGAGAACCTCATCGTCGTGCACGACGAGCTCGACATTCCCTTCGACTCCATCAAGCTGAAGAGCGGTGGCGGCCACGGCGGCCACAACGGCGTGCGCGACATTGCCGCGGCGGTCGGCACCCCGGACTTCGTGCGGGTGCGGGTGGGCATCGGGCGCCCGCCGGGCCGCCAGCCCGCCGCAGACTTCGTGCTGCGCGACTTCGGTGCTGACGAGCGCAAGGTGCTGCCGAACCTGCTGGCCGACGCTGCCGACGCCGTCGAGCTCGTCGCATCGGCCGGGCTCACCGCGGCCCAACTGCGGTTCCACACGTCGGCGCCGTAGGCGCGCACAGCACTCGCGACTAAAACTCAGGGTTCGCCCACTAGTGTCAGTGGAATGCGGGTTCTACTGGCCGGGGCCACGGGTGTGATCGGCACCGAAGTGCGCCGTCAACTGATCGATGCGGGCCACGAGGTCACGGGAATCGCCCGTACGGCGACTCCCCGTGCCACCCTCGGCGTCGACCTGCTCGACCGCGACGCGGTGCTGCACGCGGTCGACGGCCTCGAGTTCGACGCCGTCATCCACCAGGCCACCGCTCTGCGCCGCGCGCCGCTCGCCGCCCGCCACCTGACGACGACCAACCGGCTGCGCACCGAGGGCACGAGCACCCTGCTCGCCGTCGCGCGCGAGACCGGGGCGGCGAAGTTCGTCACCGCATCCGCGTTCTTCGGCTACGGCTTCAGCGATCACGGCCCCCAGCCGATCGACGAGACCGAGGCCTTCGGCCAGCACGACGACCCGGTGCAGCTCGCGCTGCTGAGCAACGAGCAGCAGGTGCGCGCGGCCGGCGGGTCGGCGCTGCGCTACGGCTTCGTCTACGGCACCGGCTCCTCACCCGTCGTCGCGGCCGGCTGGAACGGCGTGCTTCCCTACGTGCACGTGGTGGATGCCGCATCCGCCGCCGTCGCCGCCCTCACCCGCGCGAAGGCGGGCCAGGCCTACAACATCGCCAACGACCAGAGCGCGACCTGGCGCGAGCTGCAGGAGGCGAGCGCGATTGCCGCCGGCGAGCCGATGCCGCGCGCCGTCGCGCCCTGGCTGCTGCGCACATCCGCGCCTTTTGCCGCCGAGCTGATCGCCGAGACGTCAATGACGTTGTCGATGGCGAAGGCGAAGCGCGAGCTGCGCTGGACGCCGCAGTTCGCGACCTATGCCGAGGGGCTCGCGAGCCAGGTGGATGTCTCCTCGCCTGCGTAGACTCGTCGGGTGACCCTCGAAGCATTAATCACCGGGCTTTCGCGCGCCCGCGACTTCGAGCGAGCGATGCGCAACGGTCGAAACAGCGCCGACTTTTCTCTCGTTGACGGCCTGCGCGCGCCGCTGCTGGCGGGCTTGATGAAACAGCGCAGTGTGCTGTTCGC
>JAAFHU010000225.1 GCA_013297645.1 Actinomycetota bacterium | reverse complement strand
GACGCTTCGCGACGACGTTCAGCCTCGCGGCGTAGGTGAGAGCACGATCGCCTGCGCCACGATGACGCGCTCGCCGTCGAAGGTGGCGGCCGGCGAGCCGTAGAGCTCGTAGCCCTCGTCGAGGGCGGTCGAGACGCGGCGGCAGAACTCGGAGTCGTCGGGCCCGGTGAGCAGCCGGTATCGCAGGGGGGTCGCGTCAGTCATGTCGAGAGTTTAGGAGTGTGGCCTGCCAACGTCACCCTCGGGACTGACGCGCAACGGTCGCGGTTCGGCGCATAGTTGGCTAGTGCGAAAAACCCTGATCGCCCTACTCGCGATCTACCTGGCGCTGGTGGTCTGGGTGGTCCTCTGGAAGGCGCACCTACCCTTCATCGGCCGCGACGACATGCGCGAGATCAAGCTCGTGCCCTTCGTGTCGGGCGACGGCTACGGGTCGAGCGCACCAGAAGAGCTTCTGGTGAACCTCCTGCTCTTCGTGCCGCTGGGCATCTACCTCGGGGCGCTCGGCGTTCGCTATGCGGCGCTCCTCGTCGTCGGGGTGAGCATCGCACTCGAGATCGCGCAGTTCGGGCTGGCGACGGGCAGCTCCGACCTGACCGACGTCATCGTCAACACGGCCGGAGGACTCATCGGGCTCGGGCTGTTCATGCTGCTGCGGCCGAGGCTGCCGGTGCTTCTGTGGGTGCTCGGCGCGGCGAACGTACTCGCCCTTCTGGCGATCGCTGTGTACACGCGCAGCTTCCCGGCGATGCCGCTAGGTGGGGGCGTCGTCATCCAGTCGTTCGTAACTTTCTAACGCCCCTGCGAGAATTGACGCATGGCTCTCGACTCGCTCCCCATCCTCGACATCTCGCAGCTCGACGACCCCGACAAGGCTGAGGGCTTCAGGAAGCAGCTGCGCGAGGTAACCCACGACGTCGGTTTCTTCTACCTGGTCGGGCACGGCATCCCGCAGCAGTTGATCGACGAGGTGCTCGACGTGTCACGCCGCTTCTTCGCGCTGCCCGAGGAAGAGAAGCTGGCCATCGAGAACGTGCACAGCGCGCAGTTCCGCGGTTACACGCGCACCGGCAAGGAGCTCACCAACGGCCAGATCGACTGGCGCGAGCAGATCGACATCGGCGAGGAGCGCGCGACCGTCGACGGCGGCGAGGACTACTGGCGCCTCGAGGGCCCCAACCTCTGGCCGGCGCAGCTGCCCGAGCTCGAGACCGCGTTCACCGAGTGGCGTACCCAGCTGAGCGCCCTCGCCCTGCGCCTCATGCGCACCTGGGCCGTCGCGCTCGATGCCCCCGAGGACGTCTTCGACGAGGCATTCGGTGAAGACAAGGCCTTCTCGCTCATCAAGATCGTGCGCTACCCCGGCACGAGCGACGAGAACAGCCCGCAGCAGGGCGTCGGTGCGCACCGCGACGGCGGCGTGCTGACGTTGCTGCTCGTTGAGCCCGACAAGGCCGGACTGCAGGTGGAGCACGAGGGCGAGTGGATCGACGCCCCCTCGCTGCCGGGCGCCTTCGTGGTCAACATCGGCGAGATGCTCGAACTGGCAACGAACGGATACCTCAAGGCGACCCTGCACCGCGTCGAGTCCCCGCGGGTCGGCACCGACCGCATCAGCATCCCCTTCTTCTTCAACCCGGCCCTGGACGCGCGGATGCCGCAGCTCGCCCTCGAGGGATCCGGGCTCAGCGTCGACCCGACCAACAGCCCCATCCTCGAGACCTACGGCGACAACGCCCTGCGCTACCGCCTGCGCGCGCACCCCAACGTTGCGGAGATCCACCACAAGGACCTTCTCGCGAAGTAGGGCCTCGACAGGCTCGACCCGCGTAGCCTGAACCGCATGGACCACACCCAGCTTCGCCACTTCGTCGCGGCAGCACGCGAGCTGCATTTCGCGCACGCGGCCAAGTCGCTCGGCGTGCCGCGGTCGAGCCTGGTCGCATCCATCCGCGTGATGGAGCAGCAGCTGGGCTACCCGCTGTTCGATGCGAGCGCGAGCTCGACGACGCTCACCGTCGAGGGCGAGGCCTTTCTCGTCGACGCACAGCGCCAGCTGGCCGCCTCGGAGAAGGCCGCCGCTAAGAATGTCGCGGCTCCCGGCGGCAAGGCGAAGGCCTCGAAGGGCAAGGGGCGCGCGCCCGCGGTCAAGGGTGTGCGCACGAAGCCCGGCGGCAAGCGCACCGGACGCTGAGCTCAGCTCGTCGGCACGCCGAGTTCGACGAGCAGTCGGCGGTGGTCACTGCCCGTGCTGGGCTGGTCGTCGACGGAGACAACGGCGACGCCGGGCCCGACCAGCGCGTGGTCGAGGCGCATGAGCGGGGGGACCGGCAGGTTCCATCGCGGCCACGTATTGCCGAATCCCGATCCGGCCAGGTGGAAGGCATCGTCAAGCTGACCGCTCACGAGCGACTCGAGGGGGGCGTGGTCGAGGGTCGCGTTGAAGTCGCCCGCCAGCACGATCGGGTACGGGCTGGCAGAGGCGAGCCGGGCCATGGCGGGAAACTGCGCGGCCCAGGCGGGAGCATCCGTCTCGGTGAGCGGGGCGACCGTGTGCACATTGATGACGCGCAGGGTGCCGGCCGGCGTCTGCAGGTCGGTCACGAGCATCGGGGATCCGGCGACGTCGATCGCGCCGCCGTCGAGAATCGGAAACCTCGAGAAGGTCGCCGCACCGTGGTACAGCGGCTCTGGCGCTGTCGAGCGGTAGGGGTACTGCGTCCATAGGGCGGAATGCTGCAGTTCAGAGAGCACCTCGTCGGTGACCTCTTGCACCAGCACGACATCCGCCTTTTCGGCGGCGAGCT
>JAAFHU010000224.1 GCA_013297645.1 Actinomycetota bacterium | reverse complement strand
CGGATCGATCGTCAATATCTCGTCGGGTGCAGCGACCCTCGGCGGAGCCAACCGCTATGTGCACTACGCCGCATCGAAGGCGGCCGTCGACGGCATGACCGTCGGGCTGGCGAAAGAGGTTGCCGCGGAAGGCGTGCGCGTCAACGCGGTATCGCCCGGCACGATCTACACCGACTTCCACGAGGAGCCGGATCGTGCGGAGAGCTTCGGGCCGAACGTGCCCCTGGGCCGCTCGGGGCAGCCGGAGGAGGTCGCGGGGGCCGTGGCCTGGTTGCTCTCGGACGACGCGTCGTACACGACGGGCGCGAACATCCGGGTGGCCGGCGGGCTATAGCTCCTGAAGCTCGGCCGTGCGGTCGCCGCCCGCGTCGCCCGTGTTGACGGTGCCCTGGATCTCGAACATGACGATCGCCGTCTCGACGTCGGCCTTCGGGCAGTGCTCGACGCCCTTCGGCACGACATAGACGTCGTTCGGGCCGAGAACGACGTCGCCGTCGCGCAGCTGCAGCGTCAACTCCCCGCTGAGCACGAGAAAGAGCTCGTCGGTCTCGGGGTGCGCGTGCCAGATGAACTCACCCTGGATCTTGGCGATCTTCACGTCGTAGTCGTTGACGCTGGTGACGCGGCGCGGCTGCCAGTGCTCGTTGATGGTGGCGAGGGCGGCGTCGAGGTTGATGGCGGTCATGCGCTGACCAAGACCGTCGCGATGGAGTCGAGGGCGCCCGGCACCAGGCGGTAGTAGGCCCAGGTGCCGCGCTTGTCGCGGGAGAAGATGCCGGCATCGACGAGCACTTTGAGGTGGTGGGAGACCGTTCCCTGCGTGAGCCCGAGCGGCTCGGTGAGGTCGCAGACGCAGGCCTCCTGGTCGTCGTGGGCGGCCACCATCGAGATAAGGCGCAGCCGGGCCGGATCGGCGATCGCCTTGAGCTGCGTTGCGAGGTCTGCCGCCTCGATCGCCGAGATGGGCTCCCGGGTGAGCGGCGCACAGCACGCCGACACGTCGGCGAGTGGCAGGAGTTCGATGGTCATGGGCCGATTCTATACATTGACAACCATCAATGCATAGCCCTACATTGATGGCAATCGATCAAAGGATTCCCATGGACAAGCCCGTCGTTCTCTTCGTCTGCGTACACAACGCGGGCCGCTCCCAGATGGCCGCCGGCTACATGCGCGAGCTCTCCGGCGGCCGCATCGAGGTGCGGTCCGGTGGCTCGGAGCCCGGTACCCAGATCAATCCGGTGGCCGTCGCCGCTATGGCAGAGGAGGGCATCGACATCTCGCAGGCCGTGCCGCAGCTCATGACGACCGAGGCGGTCAAGGCATCGGATGTCGTCATCACCATGGGCTGCGGCGACGTCTGCCCGATCTTCCCCGGCAAGCGCTACGAGGACTGGGAGCTCGTCGACCCCGCGGGCAAGGGCATCGACGAGGTGCGGCCCATCCGCGATGACATCAAGGCGCGCATCGAGGTGCTCGTGGCGGAGCTGCTGCCGTGACCCTGCTGCAGGCGCCCACCGTGCGCGCTGACCGCATGACCGGGCTGCCGGTCGCCATCGTCGGAGCCGGCCCGGTCGGACTCGCCGCGGCAGCGCAGCTGCTCGAGCGGGGCCTGGAGGTCGTGGTCTTCGAGCAGGGGGAGCGCGCGGGCTCCGCGATCCGGCAGTGGGGGCACACCCGTCTGTTCAGCGCGTGGGAGTACCTGGTCGACCCGGCATCCGTCCGTTTGCTGCAGGGCACGGGCTGGACGCTGCCGTCCGGCACCCCGAACGGGCACGAGCTTGTCGAGCTCTACCTCGAGCCCCTCGCGGCCGCACTCGGCGACCGCGTGCGCTACGACGCGCGTGTCTCGGGGATCACCCGCCAGGGCATGGACCGCACACGCTCCACCGGTCGCGCCGAGACCCCCTTCCTGCTGCGTGCAAACGGCGTGGATGTGCTGGCCCGCGCCGTCATCGATGCGAGCGGCACCTACACCTCGGCCAACGGCCTCGTCGCCGGACTCGACGACACAGCGCCCTACGTCACCCACGGTCTGCCCGACGTGCTCGGTATCGACCGTGCCCGGTTCGAGGGCAAGCACACCCTCGTGGTCGGCGCGGGCCACTCGGCGGCGAATACCCTTCTCGCGCTGGCGGAGCTGGAGGGCACGACGATCACCTGGGCGATCCGCAACGCGTCGCCGGTGCGGGTGTTCACGGGGGAGGACGAGCTCGAAGGGCGCGCGTCCCTCGGGGCCCGTGTGCAGCAACTGGTCGCTGAGGGCCGCGTCGAGCTCGTGGACCGCTTCGAAATCGACGTGGTGTCGGACGGCCCGATCGTCGACGGGCGCCGCGCGGGACAGCCCTTTTCTCTACAGCCCGACATCATCGTCGCGGCGACGGGGTTTCGGCCCGACCTCGCCATGCTGCGTGAGATCCGCCTCGGCCTCGACGAGGTAGTCGAGTCACCCCGGCAACTCGCGCCGCTCATCGACCCCAACCTGCACAGCTGCGGCACGGTGGAGCCCCACGGCGTCACCGAGCTCGCGCACCCGGAGCCGGACTTCTTCATTGCGGGCATGAAGAGCTATGGGCGTGCGCCCACCTTCCTTCTCGCCACGGGGTACGAGCAGGTGCGCTCCATTGCCGATGACCTGGCAGGCAATCACGAGGCCGCGCGGCTCGTGCAGCTAACGCTTCCTGCGACCGGCGTGTGCTCGACAGATGCGGGAAGCTGCTGCTCGTGATCCGACCGATGCTGCCGTCCGACTGGCCCGCCGTCGAGGCGATCTACGCCGAGGGCATCGCCACGGGCAACGCGACCTTCGAGGAGCACCCGCCGAGCTGGGAGTCCTT
>JAAFHU010000223.1 GCA_013297645.1 Actinomycetota bacterium | reverse complement strand
CGGCCGGCGGCTTCTTCGTGCTGACCCAGGGACTGGCGAGTGCGGCCCTCGGGGTGGCGCTGTTCTCGATCGGCATCGTCTGCGGGCAGACGGTCAGCGGAGTGGTGATCGACCGGATCGGGCTGGGGCATGTCGAGCCGCGTCCGCTCAGCGCCCAGCGGCTCATCGGCGCTGTGCTCGCGCTCGCCGCGGTCGCCGTCGCGGCCAGCTCGCAGTTCGCGGGCGAGTCCACCCCGTGGCTCTTCCTGCTGCCCTTCGCCGCCGGGCTCGGCATCGCGTGGCAGCAGGGGGTGAACGGGCAGATCCGCACGGTGAGCGGGTCGGTGCTGACCGCGACCTTCGGCAATTTCCTCGTCGGCACGTCGGTGTTGGTCGTCGCGGCGATCGTGCACACGGCGGTCACCGGCTGGCCGGAGTCTCTTCCGACGAGCCCGGTGCTCTATATCGGCGGATCGATCGGCATCCTGTTCATCGGGCTCGGCGCCGCGGTCGTCGGCATCACCGGCGTGCTGCTGCTCACGCTGGGGACGATCAGCGGCCAGCTGCTCATGTCGCTCGTGCTCGACCTGGTCGTGCCCGTCGCCGGGCACGGGATTCAGTGGACCACCGTCGCCGGCATCGCCCTCGCGCTCGCCGCCGTCGTGATCGTGGCTACAGCGTCGTCACAAAGCGCGACGCGTTAAAGGACCGCTTCTTCTCTGGCTTCTCTGTGACCACGCCGCCCACGTAGAGCCAGCCGAGTAGCTCCTCGTCGGGGCCGAGCTCGTGCATGCGGTGCACGGCCTCCGAGCGGGTGTGGCCGCCGCTGCGCCAGAAGACGCCCCAGCCGGCCTCGTCGAGCAGCAGGCTCAGGGTGTGGGCGACGCCCGAGGCGACGGCCTCCTGCTCCCAGCGGTGCACCTTGAAACTCGGCTTGTAGCTGACGACGACGGCGATGAGCAGGGATGCCCGCAGCGGCTTCTCGGCGAGCTTCGCCGCATCCTTGCCGTCGAGTCCACTTGCTTCGACGAATGCCGCTCCCAAACGAGAACGGGCAGAGCCGCGCAGCTCGATGAGCCGCCACGGCTTGAGGTCGCCGTGGTCGGCGACGGTCGCCGCGGCCTCGACGAAGGGGAGCAGCTCATCGTGAGTCGGCGCGATCTCAGAAACGCTGGACCGCGAACGGCGGCGCAGCACCGCCTCGAGGGCGGTCACTCCTCTGCCTGGAACCCCAGCGAGAGGGAGTTCATGCAGTAGCGGTCGCCGGTGGGCGTGCCGAAGCCGTCGTCGAAGACGTGGCCGAGGTGGGATCCGCAGTTGGCGCAGCGCACCTCGGTGCGTACGACGCCCAGCGACGTGTCTTCGAGAAGCTCCACGGCATCAGGGTTGACCGACTCATAGAAGCTCGGCCAGCCGCAGTTGGAGTCGAACTTCGTGCCGCTCTTGAACAGCTCGTTGCCGCAGGCCGCGCAGGTGTAGAAGCCGGCGCGGCTCTCGTCGAGAAGCTCGCCCGTCCAGGCGCGCTCCGTTCCGGCCTTGCGCAGAACGGCGTAGCGCTCGGGTCCGAGTTCGGCCAGCCACTCTTCTTCGGTCTTCTCGACGTTGTATCCCATGCCCTCATTAAACTCTCTCTAGTGACCCCGAATTCCATCGTGCGCAAGACCTGGGGCGAACTCACCGTCGACGAGCTCTACAGCTTTCTCAAGCTGCGCACCGACGTCTTCTTCGTCGAGCAGCACATCGATGAGGAAGAACTCGACAACCGCGACCAGGAGCCGACGACCGAGCACCTGTGGATCGCCGACGAGGACGGCACCGCCGCCTACCTGCGGATCATTGTGGATGTCGCCCCCACCCACCGCGACGCCCGTCGCCTCTTCGGCCGGGTCGTCACCCGCCCCGACCGCCGGGGAGAGGGCCTGTCGCAGGCGTTGATCACCGAAGTTCTGCGGCTTTACGGCCACGAGCCGATGCTGCTGCACGCCCAGCTGTATGTCGTTCCCCTCTATTCGCGCTTCGGCTTCGAACCCTTCGGTGAGACCTATCTCGAGGCCGGTCTCGAGCACCGGATGATGTACCGCGCCGGATTTTGACATCCGGTAGAAATCGCCGTAGGGTCGATATTAGGTAAGCCTTAGCTAACCAATCGATCCCCTGGAGTTACGTCCCGTGAAGTTCCGCGCCCTGTTCGCCTCGCTGCTCACCGCCCTGCTCGTCATCGGGGGTGTGGCCGCGCCGGCAGCCGCGGCGCCGGGCGACGTGGCCGGGGCGACGCTGAACTGGGGTATCAAGCAGTCCTTCCGCAGCTACATCTCCGGACCGATCGCCCAGGGAACGACCACGGTCTCGGGCAACGTCAACGGGGCATTTACGTGGACGGCGGGCAGCGGCACCGCGAACGCCTCCGCCTCGACCGGCACGGTCGGCTACTCGGGCGGCGTGCACTTCCAGGGCCACGAGACCGGCGCCGGCACCGGCGTCTACATGCTCGATATGACCGTCTCTGACGTCACGGTCGTGCAGTCCAGTGCCTCGGCCGCGCAGATCGTCGTCGACGTGGTGACCAACAGCATGGCCGACCCGTCGACCTTCGTCACCTACAACGACATCGTCTTCGCCGACGTCGCGCTCGCCGGCACCGCGACCTCGACCGCGACCACGGTCGGCTACTCCAACGCCCCCGCCACCCTCACCGCCGCCGGCAGCGCCGCCTTCTCTGGCATGTACGCGGCCGGGGATGCCCTCGACCCGGTGACCTTCAGCTGGCCCGTCGAGCAGGCTCCGGTCGCTCCCACCCCGACCATCACGGTGAGCAAGTCGTCGGAGATCAGCCCCGCGGGCGAGATTGTCACGGTGACCGGCACCGGCTTCGCCCCC
>JAAFHU010000222.1 GCA_013297645.1 Actinomycetota bacterium | reverse complement strand
GAGCAGAGCGGGGTCGTAGTCGTCGCCGGCGATCGGGAACATTCCCGACGCATCGCCGATGCCGAGCACCCGACGGCCGGTGAGCTTCTCGTGCACGTATCCGGCGAGGGTGTTAACGTGCGCGATCTGCGGCACGTGCGACTCGGCGCTGAGCACGGCCTGGTGCAGGTGGGCGATCGACCAGCGCAGCGGGATGTTCACGCCGAACAGCTCGCTCAATTGAGCGGATGCCGCCCCGGTGCTCGTGTTGCGCCAGGTGCGGAAGGGCACGAGCAGCTCCCCCGCGGAGTCGAAGGCGAGGTAGCCGTGCATCATCGCCGAGACCCCGAGAGCGGTGACCCGCTCGAGGGGCACGCCGTACGTGGCCAGCACGTCGGAGGCGAGGTCGGCGACCGCGGCGCGCAGGCCGGCCCAGACGGACTCGAGCGAATAGGTCCACACGTCGTCGACCAGCTCGTTCTGCCACTCGAAGGAGCCGCTGGCGAGAACCGTCGTGACGTCATCGCCAATGAGGCAGGCCTTGATGCGGGTGGAGCCGAGCTCGATGCCCAACGTCGCACGCCCCGCGGCGATCAGGTCTGCGGCCATCTCAAACTCCATTGTCGAAGGCGGAGCCCAACGAATGTTAGCGCTCACAATTGCTTGGATATGTTAGCAGCATCCGCTCTCGCGGAGCGAGGCACCCCGGTCACCGCCACGCGCGGCGACCGGGGTGACGCGCCACTAGCGGCCCGCGGTGCGGCGCTTGTTGTAGACGTCGAACGCGACGGCGAGCAGCAGCACCAGGCCCTTGATGGCCTGCTGGAAGTCCGCCCCGATACCGAGGATCGACATGCCGTTGTTGATCACGCCGATGATCAGACCACCGAGGATGGCGCCGACGACGGTTCCGACGCCGCCCTGCACCGCCGCGCCACCGATGAAGGCCGCCGAGATCGCCTCGAGCTCGAAGCCCTGGCCGGCGGCGGGGCCGGCGAGGTTAAGCCGCGCCGTGAACACGACGCCGGCGAGCGCCGCGAGCACGCCCATGTTGACGAACAGCAGGAAGTCGACCTTGAGGGTCTTGATTCCGCTCAGCTCGGCCGCGTGGCGGTTGCCGCCGATGGCGTAGACGTGGCGGCCGAAGACCGCGCGGTTGGTGACCGTCGAGTAGATGACGATGAGCAGGCCGAGCACGATGAGGGTGACCGGGATGCCCTTGTACGACGCGAGGGCGAAGGCGAAGAGCCCGATGCCCACCGCGCTGAGCGCGAGCTTGGCGAAGAACCAGGCGGGCGGCTCGGTGTCCTGGCCGTAGCCGGTGCGCGCGCGGCGGGTGCGCAGCTGCTGCACGATCATGGCGACGATGGCGATCGCTGCGACCCCGAGGGTGATGAGGTCGACGCTTCCGACATCGACGTTGGGAACAAAGCCATTGCCGATCGCGCGGAAGTCGCCGGGGAACGATCCGATGTTCGAGCTGGCGAGCACGATGAGAGTGAGCCCGCGGAAGATGAGCATGCCCGCGAGCGTCACGATGAACGCCGGTATCTTCACGTAGGCGATCCAGAAGCCCTGCCACGCACCCACGGCGGCACCGACGAGCAGCGTCAACAGGATGCCGACCCACCAGTCCATGCCCATGCGCACGACGAAGACGCCCGAGAGCGCACCCGTGAAGGCGGCGACCGATCCGACCGAGAGGTCGATGTGGCCGGCGATGATCACCATGACCATGCCGATGGCGAGGATGAGGATGTAGCCGTTCTGAACGATGAGGTTCGAGACGTTCTGCGGGTAGATCAGCACGCCCTTGGTGAGGATCGTGAACAGCACGATGATGCCGACCAGCGCGAGGAAGATTCCGTTGCGGCTGAGGTCGGTGAGCACGTGGCTGACGGGGCCGCCGCGGTCGCGCAGCGTCTTGGTCGGCACGGTGGCCTCGGCGGGGTCGAAGCCCTGGCGCACGTCGTAGACGACGCTGCCGGCGACCTTGTCGTGCCATCCACGGCTCTGGCCCTTCTCGTTGACGATCGCCGACGCATAGAAGGCGAGCGGCCCGAGTACCGGGATGATCCACGAGACCCAGAGCAGCGCATAGCGCGAGATGGCCTTCGTCAGGCCGATCGGCAGCCCGGTCTCGACCGACAGCACGCGCAAGCCCATGGTCTGCTTGCCGATCGAGTAGCCCGTGTTGGCGAGCTGGATGACCTGGTAGACCGCGTAGGCGACGAAGGCCCCGATCGCGATGACCGCGACCGCGAGCGAGAGGTAGTAGGTCGTCAGGTCGCCGGAGGTGTAGCCGAGGTAGTACGCCGACCCGGCGAAGACGAGCAGGAGCAGGGCGATGCCGGCGTCGATTGCGCCGGCGGCGAGGCGCTTGTTGGCCGGGGCGGCATCCGTCGTCGTTGACGCGTGCGTTGCGTGCTGTGTGTCAGTCATGTGCGGTTCTCTCTGTGCTGTCTCTGGCGGTACCGCGTTAGCGGACCTTCTCCATGGTCATGAGTTTGATGAGGGCTTCGGGTGAGGCCTGGGCGATGGGCAGCTCGCCCGTGATGCTGCCTTCCGACAGGGCGTAGATGCGGTCGCAGATGCCGAGCAGCTCGGGCAGCTCCGACGAGATGACGATGATGCCCTTGCCCTCGGCGGCGAGCCGGTTGATGATCGTGTAGATCTCGTACTTGGCGCCGACGTCGATGCCGCGGGTCGGCTCGTCGAGAATGAGCACCTCGGGGTCGCTGAAGATCCACTTGCTCAGCACGACCTTCTGCTGGTTGCCACCGCTGAGCTTGCCGGTGATCGAGGCAACGCTCGGCGCCTTGATGTTCATGCTCGCGCGGTACTCGTTGGCGACCGCGTACTCGCGGCTGTCGTCGACGAGACCGAAGCGCAGCAGCTTCTT
>JAAFHU010000221.1 GCA_013297645.1 Actinomycetota bacterium | reverse complement strand
CCCCCCGCCTACCCGCCGGTGCAGCAGCCCGCCCCGGCGTGGCCGCCCGCGGCGCAGCAGGCTGCACCGCCGCAGCCGCCGCCAGCACCGTGGCCGGCTGCCACCGAGCCTCCCACTCAGGGCGCACCCGCTTTTCCCACGGGGAGCTACGGCTACCCGCCCACGGCACCGCAGCGGCCGCCGGCGGCGCCACCGCGGCCCACCTACGAGGATGTGCCCACCCAGGCGATCGCCTACGACCCCTTCGCCACCCAGGCCTTCCCCTTCGACGGCGCCCTCAGCGGAGCGACCGAGGTGCTCGGCGCCCAGCCTGTCGGCCTGCCCGACCCCCGCGATGAGAGCCGCCGCCCGCAACAGGCCAGCGCGATCGACTCGCTCTTCGGTGAGAGCCAGTTCAAGGAGTACGAGGCCAGCGCCTTCCCCTCCGAGGGCATCTCCGCTCTCGCGTCGTCCCGTCCCCGCGAGCCCCGGGAGCCACTCGGCACCACGCAGAAGGTGCTCCTCGCCGTCGGCGGGTCGCTCGTCGGGCTGCTCGCGCTGGTGGGCCTGTTCATGCTCGGCACCAAGCTGCCCGCGCTGTTTCCTCCCGCCGCCGAGCCAGCGGCCGTGCAGACGATCGCCCCGCCGGTGCCAGCGCAGCCGGTCGTGCTCGGTCCGGTCGCCGCCGGCGCGCACCCGTGGGACGATCTCCTCGGAACCGAATGCCTCGATCCCTACGTCTCGGCCTGGCAGGAGGAGTACACGGTCGTCGACTGCTCCGCTCCCCACGCCGCCCAGATGGTCTACCACGGCTATTTCGGCGACGAGGCGTGGGCCCCGTACCCGGGACTCGCCGAGCTGCAGTCGCGCATCAACCTGCTGTGCACCTCGCCCAGCACGGTCGACTACGCGGTCGCCAGCCAGTTCTCCGACATCCAGGTGGCGGCGAGCTACGCGGCCACAGAAGAGGAGTGGGCCGCCGGCGAGCGCGACTACTACTGCTTCGTCAGCCGGTCATCCACCGAGCCGTTGACGGCCAGTGTCGCCAACGCGATCGTGCCCGTCGAGGGGCTGACCGCGACCGTTCCCGGCAACGACCCGTAGCTAGAGGTCGGTCTCGACCGGCTCGCTCTTCACCAGGTCGGCGACCGAGTTGAGCACCTCGTCGGGGCGGAACGGGTACCGGTCGATCTCGGTCTGGTCGCTGATGCCGGTGAGCACGAGGATCGTGTGCAGTCCGGCCTCGATGCCGGCGACGATGTCGGTGTCCATGCGGTCGCCGATCATGGCGGTGTTCTCGCTGTGCGCGCCGATCTTGTTCATCGCCGAGCGGAACATCATCGGGTTGGGCTTGCCGACGACGTAGGGCTCCTTGCCCGTCGCCTTGCTAATCAGTGCGGCGACCGCGCCCGTCGCGGGCAGGGGGCCGTCGGCGCTGGGTCCGGTCGCGTCGGGGTTGGTGACGATGAATCGCGAGCCGTCGCCGATGAGACGGATCGCCTTGGTGATCGCCTCGAAGGAGTAGTTGCGCGTCTCGCCGATGACCACGTAGTCGGGCGATGACTCGGTCATGATGAAGCCCGCCTCGTGCAGCGCGGTCGTGATGCCGGCCTCGCCGATGACGAAGGCGCTGCCCCCGGGAATCTGCGACTGCAGAAAGTCGGCGGTGGCGAGCGCCGAGGTCCAGATCGACTCCTCTGGCACGACGAGGCCGCTGGCCTTG
The DNA here is from genome assembly GCA_013297645.1 of Actinomycetota bacterium. Lineage (GTDB taxonomy): Bacteria > Actinomycetota > Actinomycetes > Actinomycetales > Microbacteriaceae > Conyzicola. The sequence continues at coordinate 1,192 of JAAFHU010000221.1, read as the reverse complement.
AGGCGCGCGCTGAGGTCGCGCGGCGTGAAGATCGAGTTGTTCGTCAGCACGAGGTAGGGGTTGCCCTCGTCGCGCCACTGCTGCAGCAGCTCGGCCGCCCCGGGCACGGGGTGGTTCTCGTGCACGAGCACGCCGTCCATGTCGGTCAGCCAGCACTCAATTTCACGACGGTCTGTCATGCCGCAATCGTAGCGGGACGGTGTTACGAGTGGATGGCGGGGCGCTTGCGTCGTCGCGGGGCATAGCGCTGCACGGCAAGGGTGAGGATGCCCGCCGTGACGATCGCAGCGAGGTTGATCGCCAGCTGCAGAGCCGAGCCCCAGGCCTCATCGGGAACGCCGTAGGTGATGGCGACGGCAACGTTGCCTGCCGCGGGAACCGTCGTCACCGAGATCAGTACCCCGATGAGAGCACCGGACTTCGCCGTTGTCAGAGACAGCATCCCGGCCACTCCGGCCAAGAAGCCGACGACCCACGACAGGGCGTCCGGCCGCCAGATGAAGTCGGTCAACGGCCGGGGCGCCAGCAGCATCTCGCGGCTCACCAGCCCGGCAGCGTCGAGCAGCACTGTCGAGAGCACCGTGACGGCGATGGCGATGGCGAATCCGACGGTGAGGGCGAGCAGCGCCCGGCCGATGACGGCGGGCCTGCCGCGGATGACGCCCACGCAGAGCGCCGCCAACGGACCGAACTCCGGCCCGACCACCATTGCCCCGACGATGAGGATGGGCTGGTCGAGCAGCACTCCGATACCGGCGATCACCGTCGCGATCGACAGGAAGAGCAGGAACGGCACCGACAGGCGGGACTCCTCCCCCGTGCGCTGCTCGATCTCCTCCCAGACGACGGCATCGCCTCCATCACCCGGGGCGGCGGCCTCGGCTCTCGCGCCGCTTCGCGACAGGGCGACGCCGACAGCGTCGAGGGCCACGGATCCCGAGCTGTGCACACCGAGCTTCTTCAGGCGCTCGACCACATCGTTCGCCGACTCGCGGGCGACGTCGGCGATGACAACGTCACCCTCCGGGTCGATTGCGGCATTCCGGTGCACCACGAGGTTGGCGACGGCCGGGTGGTCGCGCAACAGCGACACCACCTGGTCGGTGCTGCCGTGGGGGCTGATCACTCGCAGGTGCATCATGGCGCTACCTCCGTCGTCGTCGTGAAGCGAGTCTCTTCGTCGAGCCGCGCC
>JAAFHU010000220.1:678-2928 GCA_013297645.1 Actinomycetota bacterium | reverse complement strand
CTCTGCCTCACCTTCGCGATGAGCATGGGCGCGCGGCTCGTGCTCTTTCCGAAGTTCGACGAGACGCTGGTGCTCAACGCGATGGCGAAGTCGCCGGCAACCTTTCTTCCGGCGGTTCCGCCGATCTACGACCGTTTGGAGAAGGCGGCGGCCGAACGCGGGGTGAGCCTTCGCGGAATCCGCTTCGCCATCTCCGGGGCGATGAGCCTGCCGGTCGAGATCGTGAGAACGTGGGAGAGAGCAACGGGCGGCTTGCTCGTCGAGGGCTACGGCATGACCGAGACATCGCCGGTAGCCCTCGGCAATCCAATCGGGCCCACCCGACGACCCGGAACAGTCGGCGTGCCCTTCCCGAGCACCGAGATTCGCATCATCGACCCAGACAACCCCGAGGTCGATCTCGGCTTCGGCGACGAGGGTGAGCTGCTCATCCGCGGTCCCCAAGTCTTCTCCGGGTACTGGAACAGGCCGACCGAGACCGCTGAGACGCTCCTGCCCCATGGCTGGCTGCGCACCGGGGACATCGCGACGGTGTCGCACGACGGCTTCGTCACCATTGTTGATCGCAAGAAGGAGCTCATCATCACGGGCGGCTTCAATGTCGCACCGACCGAGGTCGAGGCAGCGCTGCTATCGCATCCCTCCGTCGCCGACGCGGCGGTCATCGGCCTGCCGAACCGCAACGGGGGCGAGATTGTCGCCGCCGTCGTCGTGCTCACTCCGGGGGCGACCCTCGATGTCGATGCGCTGCGCGCCCACTGCAAGACACTTCTCTCTGCCTACAAGGTGCCTCGCTCGATCTCCGAGCGCGACGAGCTTCCCCGCTCGCTCATCGGCAAGGTACTGCGACGCGTAGTGCGTGACGAGCTGATCGCGAGCAATGGCTGACAGATCGCGCATTTAGGCTGAGGTCATGACTACGGACGCCTCCCGCCCCTGGCTCGACTCCTACGCCCCTGGCGTTCCCCACGAGATCGACGAGCCGACCGGGTCACTCGCCGACCTCATCGTCGAGTCGGTGAAGGCGTATCCGCAGAATGTGGCCCTCGAGTTCTTCGGCGCCACCACGACCTACGCGTCGCTCGGCGAGCAGATCGAGCGCGCGGCCGAGGGTCTGCGCAAACTGGGCGTGCACAAGGGCGACCCCGTCGCGCTCATCATGCCGAACGCCCCGCAGCACGTCGTCGCCTTCTATGCGATCCTGCGCATCGGCGGCATCGTCATCGAGCACAACCCGCTCTACACCGAGCGCGAGATGCGGCACCAGTTCGAGGACCACGGCGCCAAGGTCGCCATCGTCTGGGACAAAGTGGTAGCCACCCTGCAGGACTTCCCTGCCGACCTCGCCCTCGACCACATCATCTCGGTCGACATCACCGCGGGCATGGGCTTCTTCACGCGGGTGGCGCTGCGACTGCCGATCACGAAGGCACGCGAGTCGCGCGCGGCCCTGACGACGCGGGTGAAGGGCACGGTCTCGTGGAAGGAGCTGGTTGCTCACGAGGCGATTGCCGCATCCATCCCCCGTCCGTCGGTCGGGGATGTCGCGCTGATCCAGTACACGAGCGGCACCACCGGACACCCCAAGGGCGCCACCCTCACCCACCTCAACCTCGCCGCGAATGCCGCCCAGGCGCGCGCCTGGGTGCCCACTGTTTCCCGTGGAACATCGGTCGTCTACGCGGTGCTGCCGCTGTTCCACGCCTACGGCCTCACCCTCTGCCTCACCTTCGCGATGAGTATGGGCGCGCGGTTGGTGCTCTTCCCCCGCTTCGACCCGGACCTCGTTCTCGCGGTGGTCAAGAAGCGCCCGGCGACCTTCCTACCGGCCGTGCCGCCGATCTATGAGCGTCTGCAGGCGCGGGCGAAGGAGAAGGGCGTCTCGCTCGCGGGCATCGAGATCGCGATCTCGGGCGCCATGCCGCTGCGCGCCTCGGTTGTCGAGCCGTGGGAGGCCGAGACCGGCGGCTACCTCGTCGAGGGCTACGGCCTGTCGGAGACCAGCCCGGTGCTCATGGCCAACCCGGTCGCGCCGTCGCGCGTCGCCGGCACCGTCGGACTGCCCCTGCCCTCGACCATGGTGCGGGTCGTCGACCCGGAGAACCCGACCGTCGAGGTGCCGAAGGGCGAGAAGGGCGAGCTCGTCGTCACGGGGCCGCAGGTGTTCAGCGGCTACTGGGGCAAGCCTGAGGAGACGGCGGCCGCCTTCGCCGACGGCTGGTACCGCACCGGTGACATCGTCACGATCGA
>JAAFHU010000220.1:0-668 GCA_013297645.1 Actinomycetota bacterium | reverse complement strand
CGACGAGGGCGGATTCGTGCGCATCGTCGACCGCATCAAGGAACTGATCATCACCGGCGGCTTCAACGTCTCGCCGTCGGAGGTCGAGGAGACCCTGCTGCGCTTCCCCGGCATCGCCGAGGTGGCGGTCGTCGGACTGCCGAGCGACCACAGCGGGGAGGACGTCGCGGCGGCCATCGTTCCGAAGAACGGGGTGTCGATCGACGAGGAGGCCCTCGAGGCCTTCGCCCGCGAGACCCTCACGCCCTACAAGGTGCCGCACCACTACTTCGTCGTCGAGGAGCTGCCCAAGTCGCTCATCGGCAAGGTGCTGCGCCGCAAGGTGCGCGACTCGATCCTCGAGAAGCTGGGGTAACCCGCCGCCAGGTCCTGCTCGGGGGTTCGTCCCTGGGACGCGTGGACTTGACCGAGCCGAGCTAGACCTCAACTTGAGTGGTGAAGCCGCCCATCGAGATGTTACGCGGGTCAGAGTTCTCACACCCAGGGTTGGAACAGTGAGAGGGGTACTCCTCATAGGTTGGCGAGTTATCGGCGATGCTCGTTGTCTCGACTCGCGTGTAGACCGGAGTAGCACCGCAGTCTTCACAAACTTCGTTGGTTGCCATACGACAGAGGCTAGTGACAAGACCGACCCCGTGCACATAGAATCCTGCTCGGGGATCGTTCGT
>JAAFHU010000022.1 GCA_013297645.1 Actinomycetota bacterium | reverse complement strand
AGGGCCTCATAGCTCGGGTGTGCAGCGGGGATGCCCCAGGTGGCGGCGAAGGCGTCGGCGCTCTGCTGGGTGCGGGATCCCACCGCGGTGACGGTGAAGCCGTTGTTGTTGAGATCAGAGGTCTGGAGGGCGGCGATGCCCCCGGTGCCGAGGATGCCCCAGCGCAGCGAATCAGTCATGGAACAACGCTACCGGCTGGGCGCATCGATCGGCGCCTCGTCGGGGGCGAACTCGACGAGGTAGTCGTTGTGGATGACGCGCAGGCCGGCGACGAGATCGGTGAAATGCCCGAGCAGCTCGGCCCCGGTCTTGCGCTCGGGGTCGCCCGCGACGGCAGCAGCGGTGTCCTCGGGGAAGAGGCCGATGGCTTCGACGAGTAGCCGGCGTCGCGCATCAGCGCCCTTGCCGCGCAGTGACTCGAGGGCGACGGCGAGACGCGGGCTGGCAGCCTCGACCGATGTACTTCGCGGGGCGAGGATCTCGAGCAGCACGGCCGCGATCTCGTCGATGCGCAGCGCCCGAATGAGGGTGAGCAGCTCGCTCGACAGGCGCACGCGACCGCGGCCGAGCAGCTTCTTCTGCGGGCTGATGAGCTCGACGATGTCGCCCGGCGAGAACTGGCCCTTGACGCCCTTGATGCCCGAGGCGAAGAGGCTCGACCCGGCAGAGATGCTGCGCTCGGCCTCGCTGTTGATGACGAGCGTGCCCTGGGCGATCGCGCCGCCGGCCACCCATTTGCGCGCGCCCGTGCCCGCAACGACGCGCGCAGCGCGCAGCACGGTGCCGACCGGCTCGCCCGACGTCACGGCGAGGATGGCCTTCTGCTCGCGGGAGCTGGCGATAGTGGTCTCGATGCCGTTGCGGGAGGTGATCTCGGCCGCCCGCAACTTGGAGCGGATGCCGCCGGTTCCCTGCCCCGAGCCCGAGCTGCGCGACTTGATGAGGTGCACCTCGTCGACGGCGAGGTCGGCGAGCGGCGTGCCGGTGATGTCGTCGCCCGCGTAGACGCCGCGCACGTCCGTCAGCAGCAGCAGGTGGGATGCCTGGATCATCAGCGCGATGCCGGCCGCCACGAGGTCGTTGTTGGTCTTCGTATCGTCGGCCGGGTCATTGCCGTTGACGATCGGGATGATGCCGGCATCAAGCGCCTCGCGCAGTACCTCGGCGATGGAGGTCATGCGCTTCTGCGAGCGCAGGTCGCTGTCGCCGACGAGAACCTGGCAGACCTTCGTGCCGCGCTGCTCTGCCTCACCCTGGTAGAAGTCCATGAGGATCGGCTGGCCGAATGCGGCCGCGAGCTTCTCGGAGGGCGACGGCACCCCGAACCCGGCGAGCACAGCACGCCCCACCGACTGGGCGCCGGACGAGACGAGAACGACCCGCCAGCCGCGGCGCATGGCCTCGACGGCCTGGTCGAGGGCGTCGGCGAGAATCGAGGTGTCGGGTCCCTCACTCTTCGTCACGGAACTGGAGCCGAGCTTCACGACGAGCAGGCGACGCGACGGGCTCTGGCTGTGATCCTGCGGTTCGGTCGTCAATTCGCCCCTTGTGATGTGCCCCGGTGACGGGTGGGTACTCAGCTGCACTGAAAAGAAGCTCGTGGTGGATCCAAGGGGATTCGAACCCCTGACCCCCTGCATGCCATGCAGGTGCGCTACCGGGCTGCGCCATGGACCCCGGTTGCTGCGTCAGACCTCAACGCAACTTGTCTAGGGTACTACACCAGCACACGGCTCGCGAACGCGCAGACTGGAGGCATGGCCGAACCCATCACCGTCTCCATCACCCGCATCGTCGACCCGGAGCGGGCGAAAGAGGTCGCCGCGTGGGCCCGGGCCGGCCAGGACTTGCTCAGTGCCAGCCCCGGCTACCTCGGCTCCGGCTGGATCCGCCCCGATCCCCAGTCGCCCGAGTGGCACATGCTCTTCCGGTTCGCGGATGCCGACAGCCTGTCGGCCTGGGAGAACTCGCCGGAGCGGGCGTGGTGGGTGGCCTCCGCGCTGGGCATGGTCGAGCACTCCCCCGTTGAGCTGCGCACCGGCATCGAGGGCTGGTTCGACGAGCCGACCTCGATCGAGGTGATCGCCCCGCGCGCAGCCGTGCCACCGCGGTGGAAGCAGATGATCGCGATCTTCCTCGTCTTCTATCCGCTCTCGCTCGCCACCAACTGGGCACTGTCGGGCTTCACCCACGACTGGGCGCTGCCGCTGCGGGTGCTGCTTCTCGTCGTGATCGTCTCGCCGATCATGACCTACCTGGCGCTGCCCTTCGTCACCCGCCTGCTCAAGCCGTGGCTGCTGCGCGGCAGGTAGTGCCCTACTGGCTCTCTGCTGCGCGGATTGCCTCGTCGGCGTTCATGTCGTCGAGCTCGGCGCCGAGGTAGGACTCGGTCTGCGGCAGCCGCAGGGTGAAGTTCGCGTAGGCCTCGATGGTGAGGGTGCCGGAGGTCAGCTCGAAGTCCATGCTGTGCCCGCCAAACCGGCGGTCGGCGGTGATGTAGTGCAGGTGATAGTCGGCGACGCTGAGGCCCTGGAAGACATCCGGTCCCTTGAAGCCGAGAAGGGTGCCGGTCGTGCCCTCGACGGTGGCCTCGTGCTGATCACCGACGGCCTCGGCGAGGCCGCGGAAGGGCCGCTGCTGCTTGACCGCCTCGCGCACCGTGACGGAGGCGAACTCGCCGTCGACGCGGATCGCGTAGAACAGGTTGTGGCTCGGCACGAGCCCGTCGACGAGGGCCTCGAACTGCGCCTCGCTGATCGGACCGCTCAGCGCCCGGCTGAAGGTCGGCTCGAATCGGGCGACCTCGGCGAAGGGAATGGCGGCGTCCGGCTCGGCGGGAGTGACTCCGTCGGCCCGGCAGACGAAGAGCTCGCCGTCGATGAGCACCAGCTCGCCGTCGAGGGCGTCACCGCATCCAACCCCCAGGGAGCCGTGCGAGGCGACCGTCGCGGCATCGAAGGCGCCGTCGAAGAGTCCGGCGACCAGGGCGTCGACAAAGGAGAACTGCTGGATCGCCTTGTCCGCGCGGGGTCGCAGCGGGTTCACGCCGCCGGGATGGAGAGGGGAATAGCCGGGCAGTCCTTCCAGAGCCGCTCGAGCGAGTAGTACATGCGGTCTTCCTCGTGGAAGACGTGCACGATGAGGTCGCCGAAGTCGAGCAGCACCCAGCGGCCCTCGGCCTTGCCCTCACGGCGGATCGTCTTGACGCCCGCCTCGATCATCTTGTCCTCGATCTCGCCGGCGATGGCGATGACGTTGCGCTCGTTGCGGCCGCTGGCCAGCAGGAAGATGTCGGTGAGGGGCAGGGGGCCCGAGACATCGAGTGCTACGAGCTCCTCGGCCTGCTTCGAGTCGGCAGCGAGAGCTGCTACCTGCAGAAGGTCGCGGGCGTGGTCAGTGGCGGTCACAGGGTCCTTTGTGGGCGAAAAATACGAGTTTAGAACAGATTCAAGACGAGGCTGGCGATGAGCATGCCAACCACACCCACCGCGAGGACCGCGGTCGCAACGAAGACGACCACAATCATGCGGTTGCCATGGGGCTTGTTGGCGTGGATGACGCCGCGCGCCGATGTGTGGGTGCTGACGGCACTGATCGCCCGCACGGGCGAGGAATCGGTGCCGGTGAACTCGGCATCCTGGGTGTCGAACATGAGGTCGACGTTGGGGTCGTCGTAGCGACGGGCGTCGCCGCCGCCGGTGCTGAGACTGGGAGGGAGGTCGATGCTGCCGGTGAGCAGCACCTCACCGGTGCTGTCGAGCGCCGTCGAGAAGGCGGTCGGACGCGGGATCTCCGGAAGCACGAGCGCGCTCGTGGTGGTTGCGACATTGCCGCCGCCCACCTCGCGAGTGATGGTGTTCTCCCAGGGCTGCGTCTCATCGTCGAGATCGGCCTGGCGCGACCAGTGGCCGACGGGGGCGACCCAGCCTCCCGTCTGCTCCAGCTCGGGCTCGATGAAGGTCGGCTCGGCGACGCGCTGGTTCGCATTCGGGGGCGGCGGCGGGCCGTTGCGGGTCAGCGCCTCGAACTCGGCCATCGCGTTCGAGAGCGCCGTCGGCGGCGCAGTGCGCTGGGCAGGCGGCGAGGTGACGACCGACGGCGGCCCCATGGGCGGGGGCGCAGCGCCGAAGGACGGGGGCGCAGCCTGCGGCGGTGCCGTGCCCTGCGGCGGGGCGACGGGCGGCATCATTGGCGGAGGAGCGGTGTGCAGCTGCGGGGGCTGGGTGAGCAGTGCCGGGTTGGGCGCACCGACCGGGGGCTGGGTGAAGAGAGCCGGGTTCGGTGCCGCAACGGGCGGCTGCGTCAGCAGTGCGGGGTTGAGCGGCGCTGCGGGCGCGCTGGGAGCGAGGCCCGCCGCGGCGTCCGCCTCGGCCTGGCGCTGGCGCAATTCGCGACGCGAGAGGGTCTGGTGGGCGGCCGGCTCCGCCGCCGGCGCAGCGGGACCAGCCTGGGTGCGGTAGTCGAGATCGGATGCCCCGGCAGGGCCGGCCTGCTGCTGCGGTTCAATGAGCGGCGGCGCGGCGGCGCGGCGCCCGCCCTCGGGCGAGAAGTCGCGCACCCGAAACGCTGCGGGCTCCTGCGATGCGGGTGCATTGCCGACCGGGCCGGGTTGCGCCTCATAGTCCGCCGGCTCGCGGCCCTGGGTCATGTAGCTGAGGGGCTCCGGGGCGGCCTGCTGCCCCGGCTCTGCCGCTCGGGCGCGGCGGCCGGTAGACGGGGGGGCATCCTGCGTCTGCGGCGGGAGCTGCTGCGCAAAAGGCTGCTCGCCCGTGAAGGTGCTGAACGGCGGAGTCTCTGCCTGCTGCTCGCCACGCTCATTCTGACGCGCAGAGCGCCGCGACTGCGGCTGCGGGTCCTGAAATGTGGTCACTGGCTACTCCGATACAGGTGGTGTTTGGAGATGTACTGAACGACACCGTCGGGGACCAAATACCAGACCGGGAAGCCCCGGCCAACTCTGCTTCGGCAATCAGTGGATGAGATTGCCAATGCGGGCACTTCTAGCGAGCTTACGCCTGCCTTCGGCAATCCGGAAATAGACAGGGCGTGCCCGGGGCGCGATACGGCGACGAAGTGGGCGAGAGACCAGACCTCGTCGACGTCTTTCCACTCCAGGATCTGGGCCACGGCATCCGCGCCGGTGATGAAGAAGAGATCGGCATTCGGCCTCGCCGCGCGGATGTCGCGGAGGGTGTCGACCGTGTAGGTGGGGCCGGCACGGTCGATGTCGACGCGGCTGACCGTGAAGCGCGGGTTGGCCGCGGTGGCGATGACCGTCATCAGGTAGCGGTGCTCGCCGGGGCTGACGTCGGACTTCATCCACGGCTCGCCGGTCGGCACGAAGATGACCTCGTCGAGGTTGAACTTCTGCTGCACCTCGCTCGCCGCGACGAGGTGGCCGTGGTGGATCGGATCGAAGGTTCCGCCCATGACGCCTATGCGCTCACGGGGAGCCACCGATTCCACCATGGGCTACCCGCTAGTGGCCGGCCGAGTGCGAGTCGTGGCCGGTGGAGCCGGTCTTGTCGTTGTGACGGTTGTACACGTCGCGGTAGCTCCACGTGATGATGCCCAGAGTGAGGAACACGGCGAAAGCGATGCCAGCGGCAGTGAGCGCGGCCGGCGTGATGGGGTGGGCGGCCTCGGCGGCCTCCGTGGCCAGACGTACGATCAGCATTGCTCCATCCTAGCGACGCGGGTGCCGGTCACGCGCGCCGCCTAGCGGCGCACCTGGCCCGAGCCGCGCACGATCCACTTCGTGCTCGTCAGCTCGGGCAGCCCCATCGGGCCGCGCGCGTGCAGCTTCTGCGTCGAGATGCCGACCTCTGCGCCGAACCCGAACTCGCCGCCGTCGGTGAAACGGGTCGACGCGTTGACCATCACGACGGCGGAGTCCACCTCGGCGAGGAAGCGCTCAGCCCGCGCGAGGTCGTTGGTGATGATCGACTCGGTGTGGTGCGTCGAGTAGCGGCGAATGTGCTCGAGGGCGCCGTCGAGGTCGGGCACGACTCTGACGGCGAGATCGAGGGTCATGTACTCGGTCGTCCAGTCGTCGTCGGTGGCCGGCACGGCGTCGGGGAAGATCGCCCGCGAGGCGTCGTCGGAGTGCAGGGTGACCCCCTGCTCACGCAGGCGCCCGAGCACGGCGGGCAGCAGGCGGGCCGCGGCCGACTCGTGAACGAGCAGGGTCTCGAGCGCGTTGCACACGCTCGGCCGCTGCACCTTCGCGTTGCTGACGATCTCGACGGCCATCTCGAGGTCGGCGGACTCGTCGAGGTAGACGTGCACCACGCCCGCGCCCGTCTCGATGACGGGCACCTTCGACTCGCTGACGACCGTGGTGATGAGGTTGGCACTCCCCCGCGGGATGAGCACGTCGATGTAGCCGCGGGCCTGCATGAGCTGCGTCGCGCCGTCGCGGCCGAATTCGTCGATCGTCTGCACCGCCTCGACGGGCAGGCCGGTGGCGGCGAGCGCCTCCTGGATGATCGCGACGAGCACGCGGTTGCTGTTCTCCGCCGCGGATCCCCCGCGCAGAACGACGGCATTGCCCGATTTCAGGGCGAGGGCTGCAATATCGACCGTGACGTTCGGGCGCGCTTCGTAGATCGCGCCGATGACGCCGAAGGGCACGCGCACCTGGCTGAGCTGCACGCCGGTGGGCAGGCTGCTGCCGCGCACCACCGTGCCGACCGGATCGGCGAGGGCGACGATCTCGCGCACGGCGGTGGCGAGGCCGGCGAGGCGCTCGGGCGTGAGGGTGAGGCGGTCGAGCAGGCCGATGGCGAGGCCATTGTCGCGGCCGTTGGCGAGGTCCAGCTCGTTTGCCGGCACGATGCGGTCGGCGCCCGCCTCGACGGCGGCGGCGATCGCCAGCAGGGCCTGGTTCTTCTGGTCGGTCGTCACGGTGGCCAGCACCGTCGACGCCGCGCGGGCGGACTCCAGCTTGTCGGTGAACGACGCGGCGGTGAGGGTGCTCATGCCGACCAGTTTAGAGAACGACGCTACTCGTCACGCTCGACGGCGAATCCCTCGTCGTCGTTCCAGATGCCGGCGGCACGCTCGGCCTCGAGCTCGGCGCGGGCAGCGGCCTTGGCATCCATGCGCTCGAGGTAGCTGGCGCGCTTGGCCTTGCTCGTCTGGCGGCGGCCCTCGTCGAGGCGGGCGTCGGTGCCGCGGGGGCTGGCGATGAGCTCGGCGGCCGATGAGACGGTCGGCTCCCAGTCGAAGACCACGCCACCGCTCTTGCCGATCATCACGGTGGACCCGGGAACGGCGCCCACGCGGAACAGCTCGTCCTCGACGCCCAGCTTCGCCAGGCGGTCGGCGAGGAATCCGACAGCCTCGTCGTTCTCAAAGTCCGTCTGCGCGACCCAGCGCTCCGGCTTGGCGCCGATGATGCGGTAGAGGTCGCCGTAGGAGCCGCCCTCGACCTTGATCGTGAACTCGACCTCGTTGACGGCCTTCGGGCGGATGATGATGCGCGGCTTGACGGCCTCGGCGGCGATCTTCGCGGCGCGGTCGGCCTCGACCAGCTCGGCGAGGGCGAAGGACAGCTCGCGCAGGCCCGCGCGCGAGACCGCCGATACCTCGAACACGCGATAGCCGCGCGCCTCGAGGTCGGGCGTGATGAACTCGGCGAGCTCCTTGCCCTCGGGAACGTCGGTCTTGTTGAGCGCGATGAGCTGCGGGCGCTCGAGCAGGGGCAGCTGGCCCTCGGGCACCGGGTAGGCGGCGAGCTCGGCGAGGATGATGTCGAGGTCGCTGATCGGGTCGCGCCCCGGGTCGAGGGTGCCGCAGTCGAGCACGTGCAGCAGCGCGCTGCAGCGCTCGACGTGGCGAAGGAACTCGAGCCCGAGGCCCTTGCCCTCGCTCGCGCCCTCGATGAGGCCGGGCACGTCGGCGACGGTGTAGCGCACTTCGCCCGACTCGACGACGCCGAGGTTGGGGTGCAGTGTGGTGAATGGGTAGTCGGCGATCTTCGGCTTGGCGGCGCTGAGCGCGGCGACGAGTGACGACTTGCCCGCCGAGGGATAGCCGACGAAGGCGACATCGGCGACCACCTTGAGCTCGAGGAAGACATCGCCCTCGAAGCCCGGAGTGCCGAGCAGCGCGAAGCCGGGGGCCTTGCGCTTGGTGTTGGCGAGAGCGGCGTTGCCGAGCCCGCCCTGGCCGCCGGCGGCGACGACGTAGCGCATGCCGTGCTCGGTCATGTCGATGAGCTCGTTGCCCTCGTCATCCTTGACGACGGTGCCGACCGGCACGGGCAGTAGCAGCTCGCTGCCCGAGGTGCCCGCCTTGTGGTCGCCCTGGCCGGGCTGGCCGTGCTCCGACTTGCGGTGCGGTGCGCGGTGGTAGTTGAGCAGCGTGGTGGTCTGCACGTCGGCGATGAGCACGATGTCGCCACCGTTGCCGCCATTGCCGCCATCGGGGCCGGCGAGCGGCTTGAACTTCTCGCGCTTGACCGACACGCAGCCGTTGCCGCCGTGGCCGGCGAGGAGGTGAAGCGTTACCTGGTCGACGAAAGACGCCATGTCACGTCACCTACTTTCAGAGCTATTAACCACGTGCTTGTGAAAAAACACAGCGCGCGGGTGGGCCGAAGCCCGCCCGCGCGCTTGTAAAGAGTGGGTAGTTAGGAAGCCACCACGATGTTGACGACCTTGCGGCCGCCCTTCGCGCCGAACTCCACCGCACCGGCGGCGAGGGCGAACAGGGTGTCGTCCTTGCCACGGCCGACGTTCACGCCGGGGTGGAAGTGCGTGCCGCGCTGGCGGACGATGATCTCGCCCGACTTGACGACCTGGCCGCCGAAGCGCTTGACGCCGAGGTACTGCGCGTTGGAGTCGCGACCGTTCTTGGAGGAGCTTGCGCCCTTTTTGTGTGCCATCAGTCGACTCCCTTAAGCGATGCTGGTGATCTTGATACGAGTCTGCTCCTGGCGGTGGCCCTGGCGCTTCTTGTATCCGGTCTTGTTCTTGAACTTCTGGATGACGATCTTCGGTCCACGGAGGTCCTCGATCACCTGCGCGGTGACCTTGACCTTCGCGAGGTCCTTCACGCCGCTGGTGATCTTGTCACCGTCAACGAGGAGCACCGGCACGAGCGAGACGTTGCCGTCGGAGTCGGCCTTGATGCGATCGAGCACGACAATGGTGCCGACCTCGACCTTTTCCTGACGCCCACCGGCGCGCACAACTGCGTAAACCATTTGATGCCTAACTTGATGGAAGCTGTTGGTGTAAGGAGCGCGGGCTCAGCCCAGCGCACACCAAAGGTCAAGAGTACTCGACTTAGGTGCTTTCGGCAAACCCGCTCAGAGCTCGTCGATGAGGCCCGAAACCTCGTATTCGCGCGGGTGTTCACGCAGCCAGAGCCAGAGAAGAACGGCCGCCAGCACGACGATGGGCGTCGTGTAGACGAAGACGTTGACGGCAGTGCCGATGGCGGTGATCCCCGTGTGGGCGAGCCCGCGGATGTCGAAGCCGAAACCGAGCATCGTCACGAACTCGACCACGACGTTCACGACGAGTACGAGCACCGATCCAGCGGCCGAGGCGAGCAGACCGCGGGTGATGACGAAGCGCACGCGGAGCTCCCCGGCCAGGGGTGCGATCAGCCAGAGGCTGAGGAAGACGCCGACCGCGAAGGGCAGCGTGACCTTGACGAAGGAGTCGAGCAGATAGGGCTGCCACGGTGAGAAGTCGTCGAAGGCGACGGCACCGAAACTCACCCGCTGATAGAAGGCGCCGCCGATCCAGGCGGCCAGCGACGAGACCACGGCCTGCACGAGGATGAGGCCCGCTACCAGTGCGGCGGTGATGAGGGCCGGCAGCCGGCCGCGCTTGCGGGCCAGGGTGGTGAGTCTCGCCGACATCCGCTGCTCTGCCATTCATCCAGCCTAGACGGGCTCGGCAACGCGCGGCGGGCCGGCAGCAAGCTCGAGCGTAGCGAGATAGCGGTTGTCGAACGTCACCGTCGTGATCTGCTTGAGCTTGTAGCCGGCCTGCTTCTTTCGCCACCGGGCCCGGGTGGTGATCTCCTTCATCCAGAGCTTCTTGCCCTCGACGGTCACGAATTGACCGATCCACATCGCGTTGCTGAGCAATGCCTCGCGCTCGATGCCGATGAGCAGGCGGCCGGCGCCAGCGCTCGCGAGCAGCTCCCTCGTGCTGTCGAGCACGACCCCCGGCGGCGCCACGGGTGGCCACGACGGAAGCGTCCTCGCCACCCGGGTCGAGAAGGACCGGATGCGGCTGACCCGCTTCACGTCCCGCAGGCGCGCGGCACGGTAGCCGTCGACGTGGCCGCCGTCGACCTCAACCTGCACCAGCAGCCACTTCGCACCGATGGCGACAACGAAGCCATCGCAGCGATCGGCGAACTGCGGACGGCGATCGATGCGCACGAGCCGCTGTTCTGCCATCGCGCGTTCCAGCTTCTCGCGGGTGCTGCTCATGCGCCCACTATGGCAGCGCTGACGGGGTGCTCGCCAGCCTCTACGCTGGCATCATGACCGTGTTGATCGACGAGGCGATCTGGCCCGCGCACAACACCGTCTGGGGCCACCTCGTCAGCGACGAGTCGCTGGATGAGCTGCACGCCTTCGCCGCCCGGGCCGGCATGCCACCGCGCGGCTTCGACCGCGACCACTACGACTACCCGGCGCACAAGCGCGACGAGCTCATTGCCCTCGGTGCACAGCCCGTCGGCGTCCGCGAGCTCGTTGAGAGACTCGCGGCCAGTGGGCTGCGAGTCTCTCAACGCGAGAAGCGCGGACTCTGAGCTAGTCCTCGCTGATCGGGGCGCTGACCACGTTGCCAGAGCTGCTCGCCCGGCGTGACGTGCGGGCGCGTCCCTGACCGGGCTGCTTCGGCTCGGGAAGTGCCTCGAGCACCGAGTCGAGGATGACCTCGGCATCGGCCACGCGCGGCTTGCGGCCGCCGCGCGACGACTTCACCACGGGGATGTCGAGGATCTCGACCGGCACGTCGGCGGGCGTGGGGTCCTCGTGCGTGTGCTCGTGGTCCTGGTGCGGCACCGTCTTCGCAGCCACCATGGCGAGCGCGTTGCGCACGTCGTCGGTGATGGCGTGGGTGCCGTTCGAGCCGCCGTTCTGCTGCTGCGGCTGGCGCTGCTGCTGCGGCTGGTTGCCGTTCGAGGCCCCGCTGCGGCCGCCGCGTCCTCGACGGCCGGTGCCGGGCTCCGACTGCACCTGCGGCGCGCGGTGACGGGTCACCGGGTCGTGGTGGATGATGATGCCCCGGCCGGCGCAGGTCTCGCAGGGCTCGCTGAAGGTCTCGAGCAGGCCGAGTCCGAGCTTCTTGCGCGTCATCTGCACGAGGCCGAGCGAGGTGACCTCGGCGACCTGGTGCTTGGTGCGGTCGCGCGAGAGGCACTCGACGAGGCGGCGCAGCACGAGGTCGCGGTTCGACTCGAGCACCATGTCGATGAAGTCGACGACGATGATGCCGCCAATGTCGCGCAGGCGCAGCTGGCGCACGATCTCTTCAGCGGCCTCGAGGTTGTTCTTGGTGACGGTCTCTTCGAGGTTGCCACCCGATCCGACGAATTTGCCGGTGTTGACGTCGACGACGGTCATGGCCTCGGTGCGGTCGATGACGAGCGAGCCGCCCGACGGCAGCCAGACCTTGCGGTCGAGCGCCTTCTCGATCTGCTCGCTGACGCGGTACTCGTCGAAGGGGTCGTTCGTTCCCTCGAAGGTCTGCACGCGGTCGATGAGGTCGGGGGCGACGGAGCGCAGGTACGCCTCAATGGTCTCCTGCGCGTCGCTGCCCGAGATCACCAGCTTGTGGAAGTCCTCGTTGAAGACGTCGCGGATGATCTTGACGAGCAGGTCCGGCTCGCTGTGCAGCAGCACGGGGGCCTGCGCGGTCTCGACCAGGTGGCTGATCTCTGCCCACTGGTTGGTGAGGCGCTGCACGTCGAGCGTCAACTGCTCCTCGGTGGCGCCCTCGGCGGCGGTGCGCACGATGACACCGGTGTTCTCGGGCAGCACCTCTTTGAGGATCTTCTTGAGGCGCGCGCGCTCGGTGTCGGGCAGCTTGCGGCTGATGCCGTTCATCGAGCCGTTCGGCACGTAGACGAGGTAGCGGCCGGGCAGGCTGACCTGGCTGGTGAGGCGTGCGCCCTTGTGGCCCACGGGATCCTTCGTCACCTGCACGAGCACCTTGTCGCCCGGCTTGAGCGCGAGCTCGATGCGGCGGGCCTGGTTCTTGCCCTCGCTGGACTCGGCCGCGGCGGCCTCCCAGTCGACCTCGCCGGAGTAGAGCACGGCGTTGCGGCCGCGTCCGATGTCGACGAAGGCGGCCTCCATGCTCGGCAGCACGTTCTGCACGCGGCCGAGGTAGACGTTGCCGATGAGCGACATGTCGGAGCTCTTGGCCACGTAGTGCTCGACGAGCACGCCGTCTTCGAGGACAGCAATCTGGATGCGGTTGTCGCGCGACCGCACGACCATGACGCGGTCGACCGACTCACGGCGGGCGAGGAACTCGCTCTCGGTGATGACGGGGCGGCGGCGGCCGGCATCGCGGCCATCGCGGCGGCGCTGCTTCTTCGCCTCGAGGCGGGTGGAGCCCTTGACGCGGGTCGGCTCGTTGCTGAGCACGGGCTCGGGGCGCGGCTGGCGCACGCGCACGACGGTGTTCGGGGCGTCATCGCCGTCGCGGGGCTCCTCGCCCGGGCGGCGGCGCGAGCGGCGGCGAACAGTACCGCCCTCGTCGCCGGCAGCGATGGGCGGTCGGGCGCCGGCGCGGGCCGGCGGCAGGTCGATGACGGGCGGCGCCTGGAACAGCAGGGAGGTGGTCGCGGGGCGCTTGACCCCGGCAGGCTCGATCTGCGGTGCAGGCTCGATCTGCGGTGCGGGCTCGGTCACCGGGGCGGTCTCGTCAGCCGGAGCGGCGTTCACGTGGGCGGCAGCCGACACCGGCTCGGCGACGGCCTTCTTCGCCCGGCCGCGCTTGGGCTTCTCGACCTCGGCCTCGGCGGTCGCGACGACCGGGGCCTTCCTGCGGCGCAGTCCTCGTTTGAGGATTCCGTCTTCGGGTACAGCTACGTCGTTGTTCTCGTTGTCATTCACCATTGCTGGTGTACTCCTAGCCCGGGTGGGCAACCGCGCCGCCCACCGGGTACTCTCTCGTGCGCTCCCCGCCGGAGCGGGTGCGACTAATCCTTGGTTGTCACTACGTCTTCTTCTACCGCCGGCAGTTTTGCTCTAGCGATACGGAACTGGCCATCCGACTCAGACGCTGGGGCCTGAGGTCCGGTTTGTTGCCCGGAAAAGCCTTCTTTGGCGCCAGTTCGGGCGCGGCCCGGCTGACTACCCCAAATTATCGCACGCATTGGCAGTTGGCCGTCATTGCACGCGTGCAATAATCCCAAGGTGACTGACGCGATCGCTGCCAAACGCCCCATCGGGCTCGCCGTCACCCTCATCGTCACCGCGATTGTCGGCTTCACGGCCGCCTTCGCGCTCACGACCGAGAAGTTCCACCTTCTGCTCAATCCCGAGGCCACACTGGGCTGCGACATCAGCCCCCTGGTGCAGTGCAAGGCGAACCTGGAGTCCTGGCAGGGATCGCTCTTCGGCTTCCCCAATCCACTCATCGGGCTCGCGGCCTGGTCGATGGTGCTCGTCGTCGCCGTAGCCCTTCTCGCCGGCGCCCGCTTCGACCGCTGGTTCTGGATCGTGTTCAACCTCGGCACCGCGGGCGCGATGGTGTTCGTGATCTTCCTCATCGGCACGAGCGTGTTCGTGCTCGGAACGCTCTGCCCGTGGTGCATGGTCACCTGGTCGGCGACGATTCCCACCTTCCTCATAGTGACGCTGCATAACCTGCGCACCGGAACCATTCCACTGCCCGACCGTGCACGCGCCGTCGCAGCGGCGGCGTACGGCTGGGTCCCGATCATCACCCTCGGCCTCTACCTTGTCGTGGCCGTGATCGCCCAGCTGCAGCTCGACGTGCTCGGCCGAATATAGTGCCCGCCGAAGCGCGTGCCCGCCAAAGCGCGTGCCGCCGAAAACAATTGCCCCGAAAGGACCACCCGTGAGTGACGCATCGAAGAAGGCACGCCGCGACCAGGCGCGCGAGCACGCCCGCGAGATGCGCGAGATCGAGCGCAAGCGCAAGGCGCGCAACGGCTGGCTGATCAAGGGCGGCGTCGGCATCGTGCTCATCGCGGTCGCCGTCATCGTCGTGCTCGTCTTCAACAATGTTCGCCTCGCCCAGATCGAGGCCGCGGCCCCGAAGCCCGGACCGGCCAACATGCTCAGCGACGGCATCCTGCTCACCGGCGACGGCACGGGCAACATCGTGGCCGTGCCCACGGCCGCGATCCCCGCGGACGGCGACCCCGTGCCCACCGACGTGACGGACTACCCCGACACCGTGAACATCGTCACCTACATCGACCTCTTCTGCCCGGTCTGCCAGGCCTTCGAGCAGGCCAACGGCGAGCAGCTCGGCACCTGGGTGTCGAATGGACTGGCGACCCTCGAGGTGCACCCGATCTCGATCCTCGACGGCAGCTCACTCGGCACCCGCTACGCGACCCGCGCGGCGAACGCCATGGCCTGCGTCGCCAACTACCAGCCCGACGTGTTCTTCCAGGCGACCACGGCGATGTACGCCAGTCAGCCGGCGGAGGGAACCAGCGGGCTGACCAATGACGAGATCGCCCAGGTGCTCGCCAGCGCCGGGGTGACCGAGCCGAAGGTCGGTGACTGCATCCTCAATGAGACCTTCACGCAGTGGGTGGCCGACGCCACCACGCGCACGCGCAGCCCGCTGCCGAACTCCGATGTGCCCGGGGTCAGCGGAACGCCCACCGTGCTCGTCAACGGCGTGCAGTACACGGGCGTGCTCAACGACGCCGCGGCCTTCTCCGACTTCGTCACTGCCGTCGCCAACGGCACCTACGAGCCGCCGGCCCAGTAGGGCCTCGGCCTAGAACCAGAGAGCGAGCTCGCGCGCGGCGGACTCGGGCGAGTCGCTGCCGTGCACGAGGTTCTGCTGCACAGCGAGTCCCCAGTCGCGGCCGAGGTCGCCGCGGATCGTGCCCGGCGCCGCGGTGGTCGGGTCGGTCGTGCCGGCGAGTGAGCGGAATCCCTCGATGACGCGGTGGCCGGCAACGCGCACGGCGACGACCGGCCCGCTCTCCATGAAGGTGACGAGCGGCTCGTAGAAGGGCTTGCCCTCGTGCTCTGCGTAGTGCTGGCCGAGAAGGTCGCGGTCGGCCTGCAGCAGGCGCAGGTCGACGACCTGGTAGCCCTTGGCCTCGATGCGGCCGATGATCTCGCCGATGAGGTTGCGTGCGACCCCGTCGGGCTTGATGAGAACGAGGGTCTCTTCGATGGTGGTCATGTGGTCTCCTTCAGGGCGTACTCACGTTTGGCGCGGTCGATCGACCGGCCCTTGGCAAAGCAAAAGATCCAGAGCGCGAGAAATCCCGCGCCGATGACGAACATCAGGGGCAACAGGAGGCCGGTGGCGATGATCGCGAACTGCAGCACCCAGCCCAGCCCCACTCCCCAGTCGTAGCGTACGAGGCGGCCGTCGAGGGCGAGCAGCACGATCAGCACCAGACCTCCGCCCAGGGCGGTGACGGGCGGAAGCACGTCGAGGCCGAACGCTGCCAGCGCGGCGAAGAACACGAGGAAGGCCTCGAGCATGAGCACGATCGAGAGCAGGGACTCGGTCGTCGAGCGTTCTCGTTTCACTGCTTCCACCCCTCCTCCTGCGCGAGGCCGATTGCCTCGCCGACAAGGGTGATCGAGCCGGTGACCAGCACGGCGCGCTTCGGTGCGCGCGCCGCCCATTCCCGTGCCTCGGCGACCGCCTCAGCGAAGGACTCGGACTCGGAGACTTCTGCACCAGCGTCGCGCACTAGCTCCGCGAGCTCGTCGGCCGGGATCGCCCGGTCGGAGCCGGACTGGGTGGCGACGAACAGGGTCGCGACCGGCGCGAGGGCGGCGATGATGCCCGCCGCGTCCTTGTCGGCCAGCACGCCGAGCACGACGGCAACCTCGTCGAAGGTGAAGTACTCGCCGAGGGCCGTGGCGAGAGCCGCCGCTCCGTGCGGATTGTGGGCGGCATCCACGAGCACGGTCGGCTCGGTGCCGACGATCTGCAGGCGCCCCGGGCTGGTCGCGGTCGCCAAGCCCTCGGCGAGCACGTCGCCGACGAGGGGCTGGCTGCCTCCCCCGAGGAAGGATTCCACCGCGGCGATCGCGACAGCCGCGTTCTGGGCCTGATGGTCGCCGAAGAGCGGCAGGAAGTGGTCGCGGTAGACCTCGGCGAGCCCGCGCACGGTGATGACCTGCCCGCCGACTGCCACCGTCGTCGACTCGAGGGCGAAGCCGGTGCCCTCGACGGCGATGCTCGACTCGGTGAGTTCGACGGCGCGCTCGAGCTCGGCCAGTGCCTCCGGCCGCTGGCGGGCCGAGACGACGTTGGCTACCGGCTTGATGATGCCCGACTTGGTGCGGGCGATCTCGGCGATGGTGCTGCCCAGCCGCTGCGTGTGGTCGAGCGCGATGGGGGTGAAGACGGCCACCTGCCCGTCAGCGACGTTGGTGGAGTCCCACTCGCCGCCCATGCCGACCTCGATGACCCCGACGTCGATAGGCGCCTCGGCGAAGCTCGCGAAAGCGAGAACGGTGAGAGCCTCGAAGAAGGTGAGCGGCTCCTGGCTCTCGGCGATGAGCTCTGCGTCGACCAGCGCGAGATACGGGCGGATGTCCTCCCAGTTCGCCGCGAGCGCCCGGTTCGAGATCGGTTGCCCGTCAATGACGATCCGCTCGTTCACGCGCGTCAGGTGCGGGCTGGTGAGCAGTCCGGTGCGCAGTCCGTAGGCGCGCAGAATGCTCTCGATGATGCGGCTCGTCGACGTCTTGCCGTTGGTGCCCGTCACGTGGATGACCGGGTAGGCGCGATGCGGGTCGCCGAGCAGCTCCACGACGCGGCGGGTCGCCTCGAGACGCGGCTGCGGGTTCACCTCGCCCAGGCGGGAGAGCAGCTCGTCGTAGACGGCGGCTCCCGCCTCGGCATACTCCGAGTCGTCGAGGTCGTAGTCGGAGTCCTCGGTGAGGTTGTCGCCCTCGTTGCCGTCGGCGAAGGGCGAGAGGTCGCCCAGCGGGTTCTCGCCACTGTGCTCACCAAAAGCGCCGCCGTCTTCGTCACGATCAGACATCAACCGGCCCAGCCTTCCGTACATCGACGAGCAGCAGACCGCTGTTCGCGTACTGCCCCGCTTCGATGGTCGCACGCTGGGCACCGGGCGTGCTGTCGATGGACTGCGCCAGGAGCGAAACGCGGTGCTCGGTCGCGAGGGTCTCGCCCGCAATCATCGCGATGTAGGCGGCGATCGCATCGACATCCGCCGTGTCCGCACCGAAGATCGAGAGCTCGATGCGGTCGCTGACCTCGAGCCCCGCGGCCTTGCGGGTGTCCTGCACGACGCGGATCACGTCGCGCGCGAGGCCCTCGGCCTCGAGCTCCGGCGTCAGCTCGGTGTCGAGGATGACGAAGGAGCCGTCGGCGAGGAACGCAACGGCGCTCGTCGGGTCGGCGGCGGTCGGCACGAGGGTGTACTCGCCCTCGAGCAGCTGCTCGCCGGCGACCTCGACGAAGGGCAGCGCCTTCCAGTTGCCCTTCTTCGCCTCGGCGATGATCTCTTGCACCCGCTTGCCGAGGCGCGGGCCGAGAGCGCGCGCGTTGACCGTCAGCACCTGCTCGATGCCGTGCACGGCGAGGCTGTCGGGCGTGAAGGGCTCGAACACGACCTCCCTGACATTGAGCTCGTCCTCGAGGATCGCCGCGTAGTCGGCGAGCGCGGCGCGATTCTGCGCCACCACCGTCAGCTTCGCCAGCGGCAGGCGCACGCGCAGCGACTTCGCCTTGCGCAGGCCGAGCCCCGCGGAGGCGACCTCGCGCACGAGGTCCATCGCCGCGACGAGCGCGTCGTCCTGGGGGAACGCCGTGGCGTCGGGCCAGTCCTCGAGGTGCACGCTGCGGCCGCCGGTGAGCCCGCGCCAGATCTGCTCGCCGACGAGAGGGATCAGCGGGGCGGCGACGCGGGTGACGGTCTCGAGCACGGTGTAGAGGGTGTCGAAGGCCTCGGTCGTGTCCCCGCTCCAGAAGCGGTCGCGCGAGCGGCGCACGTACCAGTTGGTCAGCACGTCGGCGAAGTCGCGCAGCTTCTCGGCAGCCATGGTGCTGTCGAGCAGCTCGAGGTCGGCGGTCACGTCGTCGATGAGCTGCCGGGTCTTGGCGAGCAGGTAGCGGTCGAGAACGTTCGTCGACGCGGTCGACCACTGCGCGTCGTAGTCGCTCGCATTGGCGTACAGCGTGAAGAAGTAATACGTGCTCCACAGCGGCAGCAAGAACTCCCGCACTCCCCCGCGGATTCCCTCCTCGGTGACGATGAGGTTGCCGCCGCGGAGCACGCTGGACCCCATGAGGAACCAGCGCATCGCATCCGAGCCGTCGCGGTCGAAGACCTCGTTGACGTCGGGGTAGTTGCGCAGGCTCTTCGACATCTTCTGCCCGTCGGAGCCGAGCACGATGCCGTGGCTGATCACCTGGTTGAAGGCGGGGCGGTCGAAGAGCGCGGTCGAGAGCACGTGCATGACGTAGAACCAGCCGCGGGTCTGACCGATGTACTCGACGATGAAGTCGGCCGGGCTGTGGCTGTCGAACCACTCCTGGTTCTCGAAGGGGTAGTGCACCTGGGCGAAGGGCATCGAGCCCGAGTCGAACCAGACGTCGAAGACGTCCTCGATGCGGCGCATCGTCGACCGGCCCGTCGGGTCGTCGGGGTTCGGCCGGGTGAGGTCGTCGATGTAGGGGCGGTGCAGGTCGTCGGGTCTCACGCCGAAGTCCGCCTCGAGCTCGTCCAGTGAGCCGTAGACATCCACGCGCGGGTACGCCGGGTCGTCGCTCTTCCATACCGGGATCGGGCTGCCCCAGTAGCGGTTGCGCGAGATCGACCAGTCGCGGGCGTTGCCCACCCACTTGCCGAACTGGCCGTCCTTGACGTTCTCCGGCACCCAGGTGATCTCTTGGTTGAGCTCGCCCATGCGGTCGCGGAACTCCGGCACGCGCACGAACCAGCTCGAGACCGCCTTGTAGATGAGCGGGTTGCGGCAGCGCCAGCAGTGCGGGTAGCTGTGCTCGTAGCTCGCGACGCGCAACAGGCGGCCGTCGGCGCGCAACTGCTGGGTGAGCGGCTTGTTGGCCTCGAAGACCTGCAGCCCCGCCACCGGCTCGATAAGGGGAAGGAACCGCGCGCCCTCGTCGACAGAGATGAGGGTCGGGATGCCCGCGGCAGCACACGCCACCTGGTCGTCTTCACCATAAGCCGGGGCCTGGTGAACGACGCCGGTGCCCTCGCCGGTCGCGACGTAGTCGGCGACGAGGATCTGCCAGGCGTTCTCGGTGCCGTACTTCTCGCTGTCCGCGTAGTAGTCCCACAGGCGCGCGTAGCGCACGCCGGCGAGCTCGGCGCCGAGCACGGTGCGGCTGATGGCCGCACCGGCAGCCGCGGCGTCGTCGTAGCCGAGGTCCTTCGCGTAGGCGCCCACCGTGTCGGCGGCGAGCAGGTACTCGCTCTGGCCCTCGGCGGCTCCGTCGGCCGCGCCGTTCGGGCCGCTGGGCAGCACGGCATAGGAGATGGCCGGACCGACCGCCAGCGCGAGGTTGGTGGGCAGGGTCCAGGGGGTGGTCGTCCAGGCGAGGGCCTTGACGGCCGTCAGGCCGAGCGCCTCGGCCTTGGCGCCGTCGAGGGGGAAGGTCACCGTGACCGACTGGTCCTGGCGCATTTTGTAGACGTCGTCATCCATGCGCAGCTCGTGGTTCGAGAGCGGGGTCTCGTCGTGCCAGCAGTAGGGCAGCACACGGAAGCCCTCATACGCGAGCCCCTTGTCGTAGAGCTGCTTGAAGGCCCAGAGCACCGACTCCATGAACTCGATGTTGAGGGTCTTGTAGTCGTTCTCGAAGTCGACCCAGCGGGCCGTGCGCGTGACGTAGGTCTGCCACTCGCTCGTGTACTTGAGCACCGACTCGCGCGCCTTGGCGTTGAAGGCGGCGATGCCCATCGCCTCGATCTCGCTCTTCTCGGTGATGCCGAGCTGGCGCATGGCCTCGAGCTCGGCGGGCAGGCCGTGGGTGTCCCAGCCGAAGCGGCGGTGCACTTGCTTGCCGCGCATGGTCTGGAACCGCGGGAAAAGGTCTTTGGCGTAGCCGGTCAGCAGGTGCCCGTAGTGCGGCAGGCCATTGGCGAAGGGCGGGCCGTCGTAGAAGACCCACTCCTCGCATCCGTCGCGGTTGTCGATGGATGCCTGGAAGGTGCCGTCCTTCTTCCAGAAGGCGAGGACGCGCTCTTCGATCGCGGGAAAGCTCGGGCTCGCGGGAACGGCTTCATCCGAGTTCTTGGGGTACGACATTTGGCTCCTGTGCTGTGCACGAGGACGACTTCTCAGCCGCGGTACCACCCCGCTTGCCGGGACCGTGCCTGTCAGCACCTGCCCGACCACTCATTGCTGTCTCGGTTCTAGTGAGCGGGTCGAGCCTGTCGAGGCCCTGCCGCCGTTCTTCCGAATGCTCCCCGGTGATGGCCGGATCACTGCTCTACGAGTTTAGATCAATGAGAAAGCTCTCATGCGCGTGGATTTCTGCGTCGGCACGAGGAGGATGGACTCATGGCCCGCACCCTGCTCCTCGGCTCGCTCCTCGGCGCCGTCGCCCTCGCCCTGGCCGTCGGCGTCGCGGCCGTCGCGAGCCAGCCGCCCGCGGGTGCCACGCCAGACATCGCACCGATCACCCTCGTGCCGACGAGCACACCGACGCAATCCCCGGCGCCCCTGCCCACCGCGCCCGTCGAGGTGACCCCCGCCGCCCCGCACGACACGAGCGACGACCACGGCGGCGACGACGATAGTGGCCGCGATGATGGCGACGACGACTCCGGTCACGGCAGCAGCGACGATTAGAGCCCTCTCACCTTCAGCACTCCGCCGTCTCATCTGAGGCCGCGATCCTGAGAACGAGCGATCGCACCGATCGCCACAACGAAAGGCAGACCATCATGGCCATCGAGAAGAAGTGGGCGATCGCCGGGGCAACAGCACTGGGCATCGCTATCCTCACCGGCGGCGCCTTCGCCGCCAATGCGGCAGGACTCGCGCCGCTGCCCTTTGCCCCTGCGCCCCTGGTGGTCTCGCCCTCGCCGAGCCAGGGACCGGACGACTCCCCGGGCGATGACCCCGCAGACACCCTTCCGAGCCCCACCCCGAGTGACGACGCCACCCACGATGCCGACGACGACAACGGCGGCGACCGCCCCGACGGCGTCTCCGACGATGGCGCCGACCACGATCTCAACGACGACAACGGCGGCGACAACGACGGTTCCGACGACTCGGGCCACGACGGGGCCGATGACGGCTCCGACGACTCCGGGCACGGCGGCGACGACGACTGATTCCTGCGGGATGGGCTACCGCAGTCGGTAGCCCATTCCCCGCACCGTCTCGATGTGCGAGGCGCCGAGCTTCTCGCGTAGGTAGCGCACGTAGACGTCGACAACGTTCGATCCGGGGTCGAAGTCGATCCCCCACACCCGGCTCAGCAACTGCTCGCGGCTGAGCACCTGGTCCGGGTGCCGCAAGAACTCCTCGAGCAGGGCGAACTCCCGCGCCGAGAGGTCGATCGAGCGGCCGGCGACACTCGCGCGCCGGGTGAGCAGGTCGAGGCTCACCTCGCCGGCATCGAGGGTCTGCTCGGCGCGCGGCCCGGCCTCTCTGAGGCGCAGTCGCACGCGGGCGAGCAGCTCGTCGAACTTGAAGGGCTTTGGCACGTAATCGTTGGCCCCCTCGCTCAGCCCGGCCACCGTGTCGGCGACCGAGGTGCGCGCGGTCAGCATGATGACCGGCAGCGCCGCGTCCCGCTCGCGAATCGCGTGGAGCACCGCAAAGCCGTCGAGCCCGGGAAGGCCGATGTCGAGCAGCACGAGGTCGAAGGAGCCGCTGAGCGCGAAGCCGAGCGCGTCGGGGCCCGTCGACGCTATGACGGTAGTGAAGCCGGCCGCGCGAAGGCCCTTCTCGACGAAGCTCGCGATGCGCTGCTCGTCCTCGGCAATGAGGATGCTCGTCATTGCCATCCCGCCCGCGGCAGCACGATCACGAAGCGCGATCCGCCCGGCAGGCGGTCGAGACGCGCTGTTCCGCCGTGGCTCATCGCGATCGCCAGGACGATCGGCAGTCCGAGCCCGGATCCGCGGATGCCGCGCCCGCCGTCGATGCGGCCGAAGCGCTCGAAGATGCGGCCCTCGGCTCCGACGGGCACCCCCGGACCGGAGTCCTCGACCCAGAGCTCGACCGTGCCACCGCGCACGGTGCTGCTGATGACGATCTCGCTGCCGGCCGGCGAGTACTTCGCAGCGTTGTCGACCAATTGCAGCCAGGCCTGGGTGATGCGCGCGGGATCGGCGAGCACGACGGCGTCTGCGGTCTCGCCCACGCGCCACTCGTGCTCGCGGTATCCCCGGGCGCGCTCGGCGACAGAAGCGGTAACAGCCGCCACCTCGGTCGCGACGCGCGACGGAGGGGTGGCCTGCGACTCTGCGAATGCCTCGATGTCGTCGACGAGGCCGGCCATGCGGTCCAGCTCGTCGACGGCGACGTCCCGTGCGGCGCGCACCTCGGCGGGGTTCTCCGGGTTCGCGAGCTCGAGGTGGCCGCGCACGATCGTGATCGGCGTCTTCAGCTCGTGGCGCACGTCGTCGAGCAGCTGCCGCTGGCTGGTGAGCGCGAAGTCGAGCCGGTCGAGCATGTCGTTGACCGTGCGCGTGAGTTCGGAGACATCGTCGGTGCCCGCGACGGGGATGCGCTCCGACCGGTCGCTCGCGGTGATGCGCGATGCGGCCGAGCGCAACTGCCGGATCGGGCGCAGCAGCCGGCCGGCCACGGTCCAGCCGACAAGCCCGACGGCTACGAGCGCGACCCCCGCGACGATTGCGTAGGTGCGGAAGGAGTTGGTGAGCTCGCTGAGCTCCTCCGCCACCGAGATCGAGACGACGTAGACGCCCTGCTGCGGGTCGTCCGCGACGGTCAGCGGTGCGGCGACGTAGCGCAGAGTGCCGTGTTCGGAGGCCTCGGCGGAGCCGATGTGCACCTGGCCGTCCGCCGACTCGGCGATGATGCGGCGCAT
>JAAFHU010000219.1 GCA_013297645.1 Actinomycetota bacterium | reverse complement strand
GCCGACTCGATCCTGCTGCGGGACTACTGCCTGCGGCTCGTCTACCTGCTCGAGCAACCGCAGAATGCCCGGGTCGCCGTGACGCAGACGCCGTACTCCTCCTTCCGTGGCGCGGGCACGCGCATCGAGCGCCTGGCCGGTGCGACCACCGACATCCAGCACATCCTGCACCAGGGCATGTCGTACTACGGCGCGTCGTTCTGGGTGGGCGCGAACGCCGTCATCCGCAAGGTCGCCCTCGAGGACATCGTCGAGACCGACTGGCAGGACGGCTTCGAGATCAAGCGCTACGTGCAGGACCGCACTGTCATCGAGGACACCGAGTCGAGCATCGACCTCGGCCTGCACGGCTGGACGATCAAGAACTACCCCGAGCGCCTCAGCTACAGCGCGACCCCGCCCGACTTCGGCTCGCTCATCGTTCAGCGCCGCCGCTGGGCCAACGGTGGACTGCTCATCATGCCGAAGTTCCTCAAGCAGGTGCGGGAGCGCCGCAAGCGCGGAGAGCACGTGAGCGCCGCGGAGTTCTTGCTGCGCGTCAACTACATGAGCTCCATCGCCTGGGCGAGCCTCGGCCTCATCTTCCTGCTGGCCTACCCCTATGACAGCCGCCTGCTCAGCGTCGTGGTGCTGTTCGCCGCCGTGCCCTATTTCGCGTCGATGGCGAGCGACCTGCGGTCGACCGGCTACAAGGTGACCGACATCTTCCGCATTTACGGCTTCAACCTCATCCTGCTCGGCGTCAACGTGGCCGGTGTGCTCAAGTCGCTCGAGCAGGCGATGACGATGAAGAAGATCCCCTTCTCGCGCACGCCGAAGGTCAAAGACCGCACGTCGGCTCCGTGGCTGTACATCCTGATCCCGTACCTCATCGTCGCCTTCTCGGTGTCGATCTTCCTGCGCGACTATGCGGTGGGCAACTGGGGCAACGCCGCCTTCGCGGGCATCAACACGCTGCTCGCGACCTACGCGATCCTTGCCTACATCGGCGTGTGGAACTCGATCGTCGACCTGTGGCTCGGTGCCACTGACTGGCTCTGGGTACCCGTGACGCCCAAGCCCACCAGCGACGAGGCAAAGCCCCTCGACTGGCGCTCCGTGCTCTACCTCGGCGAGGCAGATCCGACCGCGCAGAAGCCGGCCGAGCGCCTCGCCCCCGCGCGCGACTATGTAGAGAGCACCAAGGCCAGCAAGTGACAACGACAGTACGTACGCGGCGCCTCTCAAAGTCCCGGGTGGCGATCGCGATCACGGTCGTGGCCGCCGTCACGACCGGCGGGGTCTATCTCGCCACCTCCGCCGCATCCGAGGTCAGCGAGGTGACCGCGTCGCCCTGGTTTGCCGGCTACGCGGACCTCACCCTCACCCCCGCCTACGCCTTCGAGGCCCCGACCGACGACAGCGGCAAGAACGTGATGATGTCGTTCATCGTCGCCGACCCGTCTGACGGCTGCACCCCGAGCTGGGGCGCGGCCTACACGATGGACGAGGCGAACGGCGCCCTCGACCTCGACCGCCGCATCGCCCGCCTCGAGCAGGGCGGCGGCGAGGCCGTCGTCTCCTTCGGCGGCCAGGCCAACGACGAGCTCGCCAGCGTGTGCACGAATGCCGCCGACCTCGAGGCCGCCTATGCGAGCGTCATCGAGCGCTACAGCCTGACCACGATCGACCTCGACCTCGAGGGCGAGGCCCTTGACAACGGCTCCACCGAGCGGCGCGCCGAGGCTGTTGCCGCGCTGCAGGCCGACGCAACGGCCGACAAACGGGACCTCGCGGTCTGGCTCACGCTGCCGGTGGGCCCGCAGGGCCTCGCGAAGAACGGAACAGACACC
This sequence comes from Actinomycetota bacterium, assembly GCA_013297645.1. Lineage (GTDB taxonomy): Bacteria > Actinomycetota > Actinomycetes > Actinomycetales > Microbacteriaceae > Conyzicola. The sequence continues at coordinate 1,129 of JAAFHU010000219.1, read as the reverse complement.
GTCGCCGCGTTCCTCGACGCCGGCGTCGACCTCGCCGGCGTCAACGTCATGACCATGGACTACGGCGACGCGAAGGATCCCGACGCGACGATGCTGGAGACCGCGGTGGATGCCCTCACGGCCACGCACCGCCAGCTCGGCATCCTCTACGACCAGGCCGACATCTCGCTGACCGACGCCACCCTGTGGAGCAAGCTCGGCGCGACCCCGATGATCGGCCAGAACGACGTGCGCGGCGAGATCTTCACCCTCGACGACGCAACAGGGCTCAGCGCCTTCGCGCACGAGAAGGGCCTCGGCCGCCTCTCGATGTGGTCGCTCAACCGCGACACGACCTGCGGATCGAGCTACACCGACCTCAGCCGCGTCTCGAATCTGTGCAGTGGCGTCGACCAGGGCGACGTGACCTTCGCCGAGACTCTCGGCGCGCTCATGACCGGCTCGCCCAACTCGAACTCCGGCACCACGACGACCGCGGAGGCCGTACCGCCGGACGCCGTCGACGACCCTGCCACGAGCCCCTACGAGATCTGGGACAAGTCGCGCACCTACCTCGCCGGCACCAAGGTCGTCTGGCACCGCAACGTCTACGAGGCGAAATGGTGGACCAAGGGCGACCTGCCCGACGACGCCGTGCTCGACGAGTTCGAGACGCCGTGGACGCTCATCGGCCCGGTGCTGCCGGGCGAGACGCCGATCCCGATTCCGACGCTGCCCGCGGGCACCTACCCCGAGTGGCTCGGCACGGCGATCTATGAGGCGGGCGACCGCATCCAGTTCAACGGCATCCCCTTCGAGGCGAAGTGGTGGACGCAGGGCGACAGCCCCGAAGCCAGTTCGAACGACCCCGACAGCTCACCGTGGGTCGCTCTGACCAGTGCCGAGATACAAGCGATCCTCGACGGTAACGTGGAGTAGGTGAAGGCACTCCTCGCCGCGGCGCTGCTCCTGCTTCTCGCCGGGTGCGACACGGCGCAGGCCGCCTTCCCCACCTCGGGGCGCGCCGACTACCAGTTGGGCGGCGCGTGGCAGCCACCCGGCGACGTGACGATCGTCGCGCGCGACCGCACTGATCCACCCCTCTCCGGGGTCTACTCGGTCTGCTACATCAACGGCTTCCAGACGCAGC
>JAAFHU010000218.1 GCA_013297645.1 Actinomycetota bacterium | reverse complement strand
CGGCCTTCTCGGCATAGTCGTGCAGCCGCTCCCGCGACGCCGGCCACGCGCCCACCACGCTGCTCCACAGGATGTTCTCGAAGGGGCCATCGCCGATCGGCGCCCGGCGGCGAAGCTCGTCGAGCGTCGCCTCCCACTCGGATGGCAGCTCCGAGAGCACGTGCATGCGCGCACGGGTATCCTCGCCGCGCTTGGTGTCGTGGGTCGAGAGCGTCGTCTGCGATGCAGGGAAGCTTCCGTGTCGCTCGACCTGGCGGCGGTGGAACTCCTCGACGTCGATCGAGAACTCTGCGGGGTCGGCGCCCACCTCGTTGAGCGAGGCGAGCCGGCTGTAGCGGTAGTAGGCGGTGTCTTCCACGCCCTTGGCCATCACCATGCCCGACGTCTGCTGAAAACGCTGGGCGACCAGCTGCTGCGGATCGCTGAGCAGGGGTACCAGCGCCTCGACGACCGCGGCGAGGTCGGGGCGCTCCGCCACCGCGCGGTGGGCGGCGGTGTGCAGGTGCTCCAGCCCCGCGGGCAGGTACGAGCGGTAGACCGGGAAGCAGGCGAGCAGCTCGGCGAGGGCGTCGACCGTCTGGTCGTTCGACTCCGGCACGAGCCGTGCCAGCCGCCGTACCTCCGAACCGAGGATGCCGTCGGCAATCCCGCGCTTCGTCGAACGAATGAGCGCGGCCCAGTTCGTCTGCGCCTGCGGACCCCCCAGCCGCGCGTCGAGCTCACCGAGTGCCGCGCGCCCCCGCGGGTCGACGAGCACCCGGTCGACGTCGGCGAGGGCGTCATAGCCGGTCGTGCCCGCCGCCGCCCAGTAGGCGGGCAGGGTCTCGTCGCCCTCGAGGATCTTCTCGACGAGAACGTAGGCGTTGCCGGTCGCGATCGCGAGGTCGTCGAGGTACTTTCCGGGGTCCAGCAGTCCGTCGGGGTGGTCGACGCGCAGGCCGTCGGCGAGGCCGTTCTCGAACCAGCGCTGTATCTCAGCATGCGATTCGTCGAAGACCCAGGGCACCTCGACCCGGATCGCGGCGAGCTCGTTGACCGCGAAGAACCGCCGGTAGTTGAGGTCGGTGTCGGCGCGGGTCCAGTGCACGAGCTCGTATGCCTGCCGCGCGTGCACCTCGTCGGGCGTGCCCTCGCCCGTGCCCGGCGCGATTGGGAAGCGGTGGTCGAAGTAGGCGAGCTCGCCGTCGACGATCGCGAGCTCGGTCGAGTCCCCGAGCACCGGGATGGTCAGCCGCCCGGCCGCCCAGTCGACGTCGAAGGCCTCGGCGTAGCGCGACTGCTGCCCCTTCTCGAGCAGGTCCCACCACCAGGCGTTGTGCTTCGGCACCGCGACGCCCATGTGGTTGGGCACGATGTCGATGAGGATCCCGAGGCCGTTGGCGCGCGCCGCGGCCGCGAACTCGTCGAGGCCCTCGGCCCCGCCGCGGGCCGGGTCGACGAGGGAGTGATCGACGACGTCGTAGCCGTGGTCACTGCCGTCCTCCGCCTTGAGCAGGGGCGACAGGTAGGCCCAGTCGACGCCGAGCTCGCGCAGGTAGTCGGCGACGCGCGCCGCCGCCCGCAGGTCGAAGCTCTCGCGAATCTGCAGGCGGTACGTGCTGGCGGGAATGCTCATCGGGTGATGTCCGGCGTCTCCGTCAGGGAGTTGTCCGCCGTCGAGCCGGTGAGCACGGTCAGCGACGAGGCGACGGTGTTGTCGCTGTCGATGCCTTCATCCACCCGGTGGGCGCGCAGCACGACGAGCGACTTCGCCTCGATGGGGATCACCGAGCCCGAGGCGCGCAGCTCCGAGTTGGCGATGACGCCGGCCGTGTCGACGACGATCTCCCACTGGGGGGAGTGCTCGTCGGTCGGCAGGGTGCACTGCACCGCCTCGGTGTCGGCGTTGAAGTAGACGAGGAAGCTGCGGTCGACGATGCGCTCGCCGCGCGGGTCGCGCCCCGCGATGCCCTCGCCGTTCAAGAAGACGCCGATGAAGCGGTTGAGGTCGGCATCCCAGTTGTCGGGCTCCATCTCGTCGCCGCCGGCGGTCAGCCAGGCGATGTCGGGCAGCCGCTCGCCCGCACCGCGCTTGACCGGGCGGCCGTCGAAGAAGCGGCTGCGCCGGAAGGTGGGATGCTCCTTCCGCAGTCGCGACACCGCAGCGGTGAACTCGATAAGCGACTGGTCGGCGTTCGACCAGTCGATCCAGCTGAGCTCGGAGTCCTGCGCGTAGGTGTTGTTGTTGCCCTGCTGGGTGCGGCCGAGCTCGTCGCCGTGCAGGATCATCGGCACTCCCTGGCTGAGCAGCAGGGTGGCGAGGAAGTTGCGCTGCTGCTTGGCGCGGATCGCGAGAATCGCGGCGTCGTCCGTCTCGCCCTCGACGCCGCTGTTCCACGAGCGGTTGTGCGATTCGCCGTCGTTGCTGTTCTCGCCGTTGGCGTCGTTGTGCTTCTCGTTGTAGCTGACGAGGTCGCGCAGGGTGAAGCCGTCGTGGGCCGTGAAGAAGTTGATGCTGGCGACCGGGCGGCGTCCGCTGTGCTCGTAGAGGTCGGCGCTGCCGGTGATCCTGCTGGCGAACTCGCCGAGGGTTGACGGCTCACCGCGCCAGAAGTCGCGAACGGTGTCGCGGTACTTGCCGTTCCACTCCGTCCACTGCGGCGGGAAGTTGCCGACCTGGTAGCCGCCCGGTCCGATGTCCCAGGGCTCGGCGATGAGCTTGACCTGGCTGACGATCGGGTCCTGCTGCACGAGCTCGAAGAAGGCCGACAGGCGGTCGACGTCGTAGAACTCGCGGGCCAGCGTGCTCGCCAGGTCGAAGCGGAAGCCGTCGACGTGCATCTCGGTCACCCAGTAGCGGAGGCTGTCCATGATGAGCTGCAGGGAGTGCGGGTGGCGCACGTTGAGCGAGTTGCCGGTGCCGGTGTAGTCCATGTAGAACTTCTCATCGTCTTCGACCAGCCGGTAGTAGGCGGCGTTGTCGATGCCGCGCATGCTCAGCGTCGGCCCGAGGTGGTTGCCCTCGGCCGTGTGGTTGTA
>JAAFHU010000217.1 GCA_013297645.1 Actinomycetota bacterium | reverse complement strand
CAGCTCTTCTGCGAGGCAGTCCCGCAGGCTGCGGCGGGGCAGCGAGATGTCGTGCGTCGGCTGGTTGGGCTGGATCAGGGTCGCCACGTTGGGCAGGATGCGCTCCAGCTCGATCGACCCGCTCGCGCGGTGCAGGGTCACGCCCTGGATGCCGCTGGCGCCGTGCGCTTTGCTCGAGACCTCGAGGGTGACCTCGACCTTGAGCTGCAGCTTGAGCCAGGCGGCGAGCAGCACGGTCGAGGGGGAGTCGGCCGCGCCGTGCACCTCGATGCTGGTGACCGGCTCGTAGGGCGGCTGGTCGAGAACGGCGGCGAGCTGGGCCCGCCACAGGGTGAGGCGGGTCCACGCGAAGTCGGTGTCGCCCGGCTGGTAGGTCTCCTCGATGCGGCGCAGCGCGGCGAGGGGGTTCGAGCTGGCGGCAGCGTCGGTGATGCGGCGCTGGGCGATACTGCCGAGGGCCGAGGTAGCGGCGACGTCGGGCGCCGCGCCGGGCCACCAGGTGACCACGGGGGCGTCGGGCAGAAGCAGGCCGGTGACGAGGCCCTCCTGGTCGGACGCGGTGTCGCCGTAGGCGCGCACCACGATGACCTCGCTGGCGCCGGCGTCGCCGCCGACACGGATCTGCGCGTCGAGGCGGGCATCCTTCGAGGTGCGCTTGTCGTCGGGGCCGGTCGACACCACGATCACGCGCATCGGGTGCTCGCGCGAAGCGTCGTTGGCGGCCTCGATGGCCTCCTCCTCCTCGCCGAGCACGGTCGAGATGACGAGCGTGAGCACGCGGCCGAGGGCGACGGCGCCGCCCTCCTCGCGGATCTTGACGAGCGTCTTCGAGATCTGGCTGGTGGTGGTGTTGGGCAGATCGACGATCACGGGCGTCTCCAGGTCCGGCCATCGCGGGCCATTAGTTCGTCAGCGGAGGCGGGTCCCCAGGTTCCGGGGCGGTACTGCTCCGGCTGGCCCTGGGTCGCCCAGAACTCCTCGATCGGGTCGAGGATCTTCCAGCTGAGCTCGACCTCCTCGTGGCGCGGGAACAGCGGCGGGTCGCCGAGCAGCACGTCGAGAATGAGGCGCTCGTAGGCCTCGGGGCTGGCCTCGGTGAAGGCGTGGCCGTATCCGAAGTCCATGGTGACGTCGCGCACCTGCATGCCGGCGCCGGGCACCTTGGAGCCGAAGCGGATGGTGACGCCCTCGTCGGGCTGCACGCGGATGACGAGCGCGTTCTGGCCGAGGGTGCCGGTCTGGCTCTCGGCGAAGAGGTGCTGCGGCGCGCGCTTGAAGACGACGGCGATCTCGGTGACGCGGCGGCCGAGGCGCTTGCCCGCCCGGAGGTAGAAGGGCACGCCGTTCCAGCGGCGGGTGCCGATGTCGAGGCGGATCGCGGCGAAGGTCTCGGTGAGCGACTCGGGGTTCATGCCCTCCTCGTCGAGGAAGCCGACGACCTTCTCGCCGCCCTGCCATCCGCTCGCGTACTGGCCGCGGGCCGTGGCCTTGCCGAGGTCCTTCGGCAGCTTGACGGCGGCGAGCACCTTCTCCTTCTCGGCCCGCAGGTCAGCGGCGTCGAAGGAGATCGGCTCCTCCATCGCGGTGAGGGCGAGAAGCTGCAGCAGGTGGTTCTGAATGACGTCGCGGGCAGCGCCGATGCCGTCGTAGTAGCCGGCGCGGCCGCCCACTCCGATGTCTTCGGCCATGGTGATCTGTACGTGGTCGACGAAGTTCGAGTTCCAGATGGGCTCGTAGAGCTGGTTGGCGAAGCGCAGCGCGAGGATGTTCTGCACTGTCTCTTTGCCCAGGTAGTGGTCGATGCGGAAGACGCTGTCGGGCGGGAAGACGCTCTCGACGACCGCATTGAGCTCGCGGGCCGTCTTGAGGTCGCTGCCGAAGGGCTTCTCGATGACCACCCGGCGCCACTGGCCGTCCTTCTGCTCGGCGAGCCCGGACTCCTTGAGCTGCTCGGTGACGAGCGGGAAGGCCTTCGGGGGGATCGACAGGTAGAAGGCGTGGTTGCCCATGGTGCCGCGGTCGCGGTCCAGCTCCTCGATCGTCTCTTTGAGCTTGACGAAGGCAGCGTCGTCGTCGAACTCGCCCTGCACGAAGCGGATGCCCTGAGCCAGCTGCTTCCACACGTCCTCGTCGAAGGGCGTGCGCGCATACTGCTTGACCGCCTCGTAGACGACCTTCTCGAAGTCCTGGTCGACCCAGTCACGGCGCGCGAACCCGACGAGCGCGAAGCCCGGGGGCAGCAGGCCGCGGTTGGCGAGGTCGTAGACGGCCGGCATCAGCTTCTTGCGCGACAGGTCGCCCGTGACGCCGAAGATGATGAGTCCGCTGGGGCCGGCGATGCGGTTGAGGCGGCGGTCGGAGGGCAGGCGCAGGGGATTGAACTCCGGCGTGATCTCGACGGGGGACATACGGCTCCTAGGTTCTAGCCGAGCGCTGCGATGAGCGCTGGCAGCTGGGCTGCCGGGTCGGTGAGGGTGAGGGTCAGCACCGGGCGGCCGTGCTCGGCGAGAACGCTCGCGTCGCCGGCAGCCTGGGCAGAGATGAGCTCACCGAAGGTGAAGGGACGATCGGGAATCGCCAGGTCGTCGGGGTGCGTGGCCGTGATCTGCAGGAAGACGCCGACGGGCGCACCGCCCTTGTGGAACTGGCCGGTGGAGTGCAAGAAGCGCGGGCCCCAGCCGAAGGTCACCGGGCGCTTCGCGCGCGCGGCGATCGTGTCGCGCACCGCCGGCAGCCCGGGGAAGGCCGTGCGGTCGAGGTAGGCCTGGATCGCGACGTAGCCGTCGTCACCGAGGTAGGACAGGAGCGCGGATACCGCGCCGTCGAGATCGGTCGCACCGTCGAGTACATCGCCCGTGCCGCGCACCTCGATGCCCTTGTCGACGAAGGCGGCCTTCACGGGCTCGGGCTGGGCCTCGAGCAGTCCGCGCGTGGCGACCTTGGCCGACTCCACGTCGGGCTGGTCGAAGGGGTTGATGCCGAGCAGGCGCCCGGCGACGGCGGTCGCGTACTCCCACACGAGAAGCTGCGCGCCGAGGGTTCCGGTGAT
>JAAFHU010000216.1 GCA_013297645.1 Actinomycetota bacterium | reverse complement strand
GCGGCCAAGTACATCCTGCACGGCCTCGGCCGCATCGGCAGCCCGCGCGTGCGGCTCCCGCTCGTCGGCCCCGAGGACTTCGAAGCCGCCCAGATCGAGGACGAGATCGCCCTCGTCGGCGAGATCCCCGGTCTCGACCTCACGAACTTCCGCCCGGACCGCAACGCGGCAGCCGGAGGCGCCCTTCCCAAGGTCGCCGGCACCACTCGCTAGAACACTAAGGACCAGATGCCCGTCACGATCAAAGAACCAGCCAAGCTCGCAGCGGGAACCCTCCGCGTCATCCCCATCGGTGGCCTGGGTGAGATCGGCCGCAACATGACCTCGTACGAGATCGACGGCAAGATCCTCATCGTCGACTGCGGCGTGCTCTTTCCCGAGGAGCACCAGCCGGGAGTCGACCTGATCCTGCCCGACTTCTCGCCGATCCGGGACCGCCTCGACGACGTGCTCGGGGTGGTTCTCACGCACGGTCACGAGGACCACATCGGCGCGGTGCCCTACCTGCTCAAGCTGCGCCAGGACATCCCGCTCATCGGCTCGACCCTGACGCTCGCCCTCATCGAGGCGAAGCTCAAGGAGCACCGCATCCAGCCCTATACGCTCACCGTCGCCGAGGGCCAGAGCGAGCAGCTCGGCCCCTTCGACCTCGAGTTCATCGCGGTCAACCACTCGATTCCCGACGCGCTCGCCGTGGCCATCAAGACGAAGGCCGGCGTCGTGCTGCACACCGGCGACTTCAAGATGGACCAGCTGCCACTCGACGACCGCATCACCGACCTGCGCGCCTTCGCGCGTCTCGGTGAGGCCGGCGTCGACCTGTTCCTGCCCGACTCCACCAACGCGGACGTTCCGGGCTTCACGCCCAACGAGCGCGACATCGGCCCGGTGCTCGAGGCGGTCATCGCCAAGGCAAAGAAGCGCGTCATCGTGGCGAGCTTCTCGAGCCACGTGCACCGGGTGCAGCAGGTGCTCGATGCGGCAGTCGCGAACAAGCGCAAGGTCGTGCTCATGGGGCGCTCGATGGTGCGCAACATGGGCATCGCGCAGGAGCTCGGCTACCTGGTTGTTCCCGACGGCGTGCTGCTCGACGTCAAGAAGGCCGCCGACTACCCCGACAACCAGCTCGTCTACATGTCGACGGGCAGCCAGGGCGAGCCCATGGCGGTGCTGTCGCGGTTGGCGAACATGGAGCACCCCACCATCACTGTCGGCGAGGGCGACACCGTCATCCTCGCGTCGTCTCTGATCCCCGGCAACGAGAACGCCGTCTACCGCGTGATCAACGGCCTCACCAAGCTCGGCGCCAACGTCGTGCACAAGGCCAACGCAAAGGTGCATGTCTCGGGCCACGCGGCCGCGGGGGAGCTGCTCTACTGCTACAACATCCTCAAGCCGAAGAACGTGCTGCCGGTGCACGGCGAGTACCGCCACCTGGTGGCCAACGCGAACCTGGCCATCCAGACCGGCGTGCCGGCGGAGCGCACGATCATCGCCGAGGACGGCACCGTCATCGACCTGCGCGACGGCATCGCGAAGGTCGTCGGTCAGCTCGACCTCGGATTCGTCTACGTCGACGGCTCGAGCGTGGGAGAGATCACGGATGCCGACCTCAAGGACCGCCGCATCCTCGCCGAAGAGGGCTTCATCTCCATCTTCGTCGCCGTCGACGCGCAGACCGGCAAGGTCATCGTCGGTCCGGAGATCCAGGCCCGCGGCTTCGCCGAGGATGAGACAGTGTTCAACGATGTGCTGCCGCACGTCGTCAAGGCACTCGAGGATGCCGCTGCCAACGGCACGCGCGACACGCATGCCTTCCAGCAGGTGATCCGCCGCACGGTCGGCCGCTGGGTGAACACCCAGCACCGCCGCAAGCCGATGATCATTCCGGTCGTTATTGAGGCGTGACCCGCCCGAGTTGTGGGCTGGCCCTCGAACAGGGTGTACTAACAGCATGAGCAGAATTCGCGGACTGTCCATTGTCGCCGTCGTTGCCACGGCGGCCCTGCTCCTCACCGGATGCCAGCCCGAGAGCGAGCTGCCCCCGGTCGAGGAGACGAGCCCGACGCCGACGGCGACCGAGACCAGCGCGCCCGACCCGAGCAAGCCGGCGATCGGCGATCTCACCCTCAGCACCGAGGGACTCGGCGAACTGCACTTCGGCAGCACCCCGCCGACCGACAATCCAGCGGTGAACCTGCTCACCTTCGACGCCAACGCCTGCAAGGATGAGGGGCTGCCGGGCATCTGGAAGGCCACCTACCCCGACATCGACGAGGGCTACGGCCCGACGGCGCCATTCGCCGCGCAGGTGAAGGATGACGGAATCACCCGCATCGACATCAACACGGCGCAGATCTTCACCGACACCGGCATCCACATCGGCAGCAGCCTCGATGAGGTGCTCGGCGTCTACTCCGGTGGACCCGACCAGGTCATCAACCACGCGGATGTCAGCGACGTCTACGTGATTAAGGGCACGAAGGGCCAGCTGCAGTTCGAGGTCGCGGTCGACCGCATCCCCGACTACTGGGATTCCTCGGTGATCGACACTGTCGTCTTCCTCAGCGCGATCGACATCACGACCGAGCCCTACGGCGTCGCAGCGACGGACAACTCCATCGGCCACTGCAATACCGCGTAGCGCCCTGCCCCGTCATGCACAGTGACTTCCGCATCCGCGGCGTCGACGAGTTCGATCTCGAGTTTCTCGAGCGGATGTTCTTCGTCGCCGCAGACTGGGATCCAGCCAACGCGCGCGGTGAGGAGCACTGGCGGGCGGACCCGATGCTCGAGAAGTACGTCGGCGCCTGGCGCGAGGGCAGCGATTTCGGTTTCATCGTCGAGGCGGAGGCGACCGCCGAGCCCATCGGAGCGATCTGGATGCGCTACTTCGATGCCGCCGACCCGGGCTACGGCTTCGTCGACGAGCAGACCCCCGAGATCACGCTCGGCGTGCGCGAGGGCTTTCGCGGTTTCGGAGTCGGCAGCGCGCTGCTGCTCGCGGCACAGGAGGCGGCGCCTGCCCGGCTGAGCCTCTCTGTCGAGGA
>JAAFHU010000215.1 GCA_013297645.1 Actinomycetota bacterium | reverse complement strand
TTGGCCGGTCTGGCGCTGTCGGAAGGTGGGGAGCACACGCTCCATTCCGCGTCCCGGCTACTTGCCTTCTATCCGGACCCGCTCAGCGCCGAGCTTAAGGCGAGGATGCTCAAGGCGCTGCGCGACGTGGACGCTCGCAACAATGGGACCATGGACTTTCTCGACATCGCGCTGTCAAAAATGGTGAAGGCGGGGCAGGTTCTGCAGGTTAGGCAACTTGCCGAGGCGCTCGTCAGGCGGGACGAGGGAGCTGTCAAGCTGGGTCGGCTCGACTCCACGGTGCGCGCGGTGGTCGAGCATCCGGACGACGCGCTGGCCGACTGGGTCGTCTCGTGGCTGCTCGACGGCGACCACGGTCTCTGCACCGCCATGGACCGGGCAATGTTCGGCGCGGGTCGGGATGAGTGGCCGCTGCGCATCGACTTCTCTCGATACGGGCTGCGCGACGCAGAGTACCCCTACCTGGCACGCAAGGTCGTTGGCAGCTTCTTCCTAAAGCCTGTGCTTATGTCCTCGCTGCTGTCCTCGCTCCTTCGGTCGGCCCCCAAGGCGATGTCGACGCAGGTGGAGGAGGTGCTCGTCGATCCGGTCCTGCAGAACTATGCCGGATCCACCCGCGACTTGCTGATACCTATCTCCGAAGACGCTGCGGATCCGGCGGCGCCCGCAGTGGCGCGCGCGATTGCGGCGCAGGACAGCTATTTGGAGAGGCTGAGGGCGCCCGGGTCCGTTCCCGAGCTCCACCCGTCGGAGAGGGAGCGCCAGTTGGAATGGGAGCGCCATACCGACAGCATGTCGGAGGCGATGCGCAAGGCGAGGAGGAAGTCGATCTTCGCCCAGATCGCGACCGAGTCCGTTATCCTCTACGGCAACCGCGCCGTGAGCTGGGTCGAGAACGCCGGAGACGGGCCTCGCCGGATGGAAACGCAGATGGGGAGCATCAGCACCTCGTTCGAGGTGCCGCGCGTGGACGTCGTGGATCCGGTCGGGCTGCAGCTGATGCTAATGTCGTTCAGGGCGGAGGCGCGTCCGGAATGAAGCTCGTCTTCAGACAGTATCTCGCATCACTCAAGGAGCGCAGGGAACTCGACGCGGTGCTGCCGGACCTTCTGAGCGAGCTCGGCTACACGGTGATCTCCAGACCATCGGTCGGCACGCGTCAATACGGCGTGGACGTCGCGGCGGTGGGTCGGGACGCGGACGGCCGCCGCAAGCTGTTCCTTTTCTCGATCAAGCAGGGCGACCTGACGCGTACCGACTGGGACGGCAATCCGCAGGCGCTACGCGGATCGATCAACGACATCCTCGACGTATACATCCCGACACGCGTTCCCGTGGCCTATTCGAAGCTCGAGATAGTCATCTGCCTGTGCTTCGGCGGCGACGTCCAGGAGGCAGTTCGGGACAACGTCACGCAGTTTACCAGGCAGCAGACGAAGAACGGAGTCTCGTTCGCTGAATGGAACGGCGACTACATGGCGGGGCTGTTGGTCGACGGCGTCCTGCGCGAGCAGCTGGTCGATAAGTCGCTTCGCGCCAGCTTCCAGAAGGCGGTCGCGATGGTCGACGAGCCGCAGGTCGCGTTCGAGCACTTCGAGCGGCTCGTGCGCGGGCTCTGCAAAGCGGAGGACTCTACCCCCAGACAGCGGGCCACCGTCCTGCGCCAGATCTACATCTGTCTTTGGGTGCAATTCGTCTGGGCGCGCGATGCCGGAAACGTGGAGGGATCGTTCCGCGCCAGCGAGCTCGCGATCCTTCTCGCGTGGGACCTGATCCGGGCGGACGTGCCGAAGAGCACTAAGGCGTCGGAGGAGGTCGGTTCTGCGTTCGCTGAGCTCGTGAACCTGCACTTCCTGATCTGGGACGAGCTAGTCGGCAGGAAGGTCCTCCCTTTCGTCGATCACGAGCATGCGATCTCGGTCGCCGTGGCGTCGGCCTCGCCGGTCGACGTGAACCTGAAGCTGTTTACGCTCCTGGGGCGAATGGCAATGCGGGGGCTGTGGCACCTGTGGTTCGCTGGAGGAGCCGACCGACTGCCTACGGCGAGGGAAGACTGGGACTGTCCCGAAGCGTCAGAGCTGGCGCAGCAGATCGTCCTCCTCCTCCGCAACAATCCGATCCTCCTGACGCCGTTCACGGACGAGCAGTCCGTCGAGATAGGGGTCACGCTCTTGTTCCTCACGATGATGGGTGGTTGGAGCAAGGCGGCCGGCAACTACGCCGATGCCGTCATCGAGCGCACGGTCTACGCACATCGGTCCCACGGCAGATACCCGACAATCTATGCCGACTACCGCGCGCTGCTCGTGCACCCGCGCGAGCGCACGCCCGAATATAGAGAGGAGCAGACGAAGGGCAGCTCGCTTTATCCTCTGCTCTCCCTCTGGGCGTCGACATTCGGCGAGGGCGTAGCAGCTAGCTTCCTCGCCGAATTCGTCAGGGAGGAGCTCGGCCACTGCAACATGCAGTTCTGGCTGGCGGGCGCCGACAGCGAGAACCTTCTGTATGCGGGCGATCGGTCGCACGGGGCATCGCTCGGCGGTGTTCAGATAACGGCCGACGGCGAGCATGCGATGCGCATGGTTGAGTCGGAGTGCGCTTCGCCGACGGGGTTTGATAGCCTGTCAGTCGTCAGCTTGGGACATTGGCCACTGCTCGCCATGGCGTGCAGGCATGCCGGACTGCCGCTGCCGCCGAATCTTTGGCTAAACCTGCTGCGGGAGGCGCGGGCGGTGAAGGCTGCTGATGGCAAAGAGTGATTTTATCTGCCAGGCGTTTCCTAATCCCAAGCCATCTATCTTCCTGCCGTGCATCTTCCGACCATTACCAAATACTTCGTCAAATCCGCCTCTTGATTAGCCACGGACACAGGGCTTAGGTCGTTGATCTACCCACACCCCAAGACCGCCCGTTGCTCCGCCCACCGCATCGGCAGCTCCACCGCCATCAGCAGCCTGCGTGTGAGTTCGGCCGGCTGCCGTCCTTCCAGCACCATGGTGACGATATCGGGTGCGAGGTAGCTAAGCTTGATGAGCTTTGCGACATGGGTGCGGCAACGGCCTTGGCTCTTGGCAAGCTGGTCGATC
>JAAFHU010000214.1 GCA_013297645.1 Actinomycetota bacterium | reverse complement strand
ACGCCAAGCTCGCGAACGCCCTCGGCGGCCGCACGGCGACGGCGCTCGAGAAGGGCCTCGGCCTGCGCACGGTCGGCGACCTCATCAGTCACTACCCGCGCCGCTACGCCCGCCGCGGCGAGCTGACCGCGCTGAGCGAGCTGCCGATCGACGAGAACGTGACCATCGTCGCCGAGGTGATCGAGGTGCGCGACCGCCCGATGCGCAACCGCGGGGGCTCGCTGCTCGAGGTGCGCATCACCGACGGCAAGGCCTTTCTCGTGCTCACCTTCTTCAACCAGGCGTGGCGGGCGAAAGACCTGCGGCCCGGGGTGCGCGGCGTCTTCGCGGGCAAGGTCGGCGACTACCGCGGCACGGCGCAGCTGGCGCACCCCGACTACGAGCTGTTCGAAGACGACCCCGACCCGGAGCGCATGAAGGCCTGGGCCGAGCTGCCCATCCCCATCTACCCGGCCACCTCGACCGTGGCCAGCTGGCAGCTGCAGAAGGCGATGGGCGTGGTGCTCGACACGCTGCCGCCGCTCGAGGACCCGGTGCCCTTCGAGGTGCGCGCCGGTCGAAAGCTGCTGTCGTATGCGAAGGCGGTCGAGCTCATCCACCGGCCCCAGAAGGATGCGGACTGGGGCGCTGCCCGCAAGTCGCTGCGCTTCCAGGAGGCCTTCGTGCTGCAGTCGGCCCTGCTGCAGCAGCGCGCCCTCGCGCGGGAGCTTCCGGCTACCGCCCGCGTGCAGGGGGCGCTGCTCGACGACTTCGACGCGAACCTGCCCTTCGCCCGCACCGGCGACCAGGAGCGGGTGGGATTCGAGATCAGCCGTGACCTGGCCGAGCCGCACCCGATGAACCGGCTGGTGCAGGGCGAGGTCGGCTCCGGCAAGACGCTCGTCGCGCTGCGCGCCATGCTGGCGGTCGCCGAGAGCGGCGGCCAGTCGGCGTTGCTCGCGCCGACGGAGGTTCTGGCGAGCCAGCACCTGCGATCCATCGTCGCCACCCTCGGCCCCGATCTCGCCGCGCGCCTGCGGCCCACCCTGCTCACCGGCCAGCTGCCGACGGCGGCGCGCAAGAAGGCGCTGCTCGGCGCGGTGAGCGGCAGCGCCAGCATCGTCGTCGGCACCCACGCACTGCTCAGTGACAACGTCGGGTTCTTCGACCTCGCCCTCGTCGTCATCGACGAGCAGCACCGCTTCGGCGTCGACCAGCGGGAGGCGCTGCGGGCGAAGGCCGCCAACCCGCCGCACGTGCTCGTGCTGACGGCGACGCCGATTCCCCGCACGGTCGCCATGACCGTCTTCGGCGACCTCGACATCTCGACGATTGCCGAGCTGCCCGCGGGCCGGGCGCCGATCCAGAGCCACGTGGTGCCGCTCACCGAGAAGCCCGGCTGGGCCGGCCGCATCTGGGAGCGTGTCTCGGAGGAGCTCGGGAAGGGCCACCAGGCCTTCATCGTCTGCCCGGCGATCAGCCCGTCGGCGACAGAGGAGCCCGGCATGGAGGGCGCCAACGTCGAGACCGCGCTCGTCGAGGTGCGGGCCAAGCTGCCCGGCCGCCGCGTCGAGCCCCTGCACGGCCGCATGACGAGTGAGGAGAAGGATGCCACGATGCGCGCCTTCGCCGCCCGCGAGATCGACGTGCTCGTCGCAACCACCGTCATCGAGGTGGGGGTCGACGTGCCCAACGCGAGCACGATGGTGGTGCTCGACGCCGATCGCTTCGGCGTCTCGCAGCTGCACCAGCTGCGCGGCAGGGTGGGCCGCGGGGGAGTGCAGGGCCTCTGCCTCTTCGTCACGACCGCGGAAGAGGGCACCCTCGCACGGGAGCGGGTTGAGGCGGTCGCCGCGACGCTCGACGGTTTCGAGCTCGCGCAGAAAGACCTCGAACTGCGCCAGGAGGGCGACGTGCTCGGCAGCACCCAGTCGGGCGGGCGCTCGAGCCTGCGGCTGCTGCGGGTGGCCACAGACGGGGATCTCATCACCGAGGCCCGCGAGCTCGCCGCCGGACTGCTCGCCGACGACCCCGGTCTGGCGAAGCACCCGGCCCTCGCCGAGGCGCTCGCCCGGCGACTCGACGAGTCGGCACAGGCCTTCCTCGCCAAGAATTGAGGCAGAGCGCTTAGGGTTGGATTATGAGTCGGATCGCCGTTGTTCCCGGGTCCTTTGACCCCATCACCCTGGGACACCTCGATGTGATCGGCCGGGCGGCCGGACTCTTCGACGAACTGCACGTGCTCGTCGTGCACAACCCCGACAAGACCGCGCTGCTGCCCATCGCCCAGCGCGTTTCGCTGATCGAGCAGGCGGTCGTGGCGGAGGGCCTGCCTGGCAACATCACCGTCACCAGCTGGAGCGTCGGCCTGCTGGTCGACTACTGCACGGATGTCGGTGCCAGTGTGCTGGTCAAGGGCATCCGCTCGCAGGTCGACGTCGCCTACGAGACGCCGATGGCCATCGTCAACCGCAATCTCGCCGGAGTCGAGACCGTCTTCCTGCTGCCCAACCCCGCGCACGCCCACGTGTCGAGCTCTCTGGTGCGCCAGGTCTCCGCGCTCGGCGGCGATGTCGCACCGTACGTGCCGGCGGTGGTCGCGGAGTACCTGCAGGGTCGCAAGTGAGCAGTGTGCTGACCGGCTTCTTCGCCTCCCTGCGCCGCCACGACGTCGACGGTCGCACGATCGGACCCCGCCCCGCCGCCGAAGAGAACGCCGCGGTCGAGCGCCGCCGCCAGCGCGCGGTCGAGAGGCTCGGAATCCTCGACACTCCGTCGGAGGAGCGCTTCGACCGCATCGTCACCATGGCCCGCCAGCTCTACCGCACCGACTCGGCCGTCTTCTCGGTCATCGACCGGGACCGCGAGTGGCACAAGTCCCGCAGCGGCGACACGGTCGAAGAGGTGGGGCGCGCCGCATCCTTCTGCTCGGTGACCATCCGCGGCGACGACGCGCTCATCGTCGGCGACGCGACGGCGGACGAGCGCTTCAGCGACACCCCGAGTGTCGCGGGCGATCCCCACCTGCGCTTCTACGCCGGGTTCCCGGTGCGGGCGCCGGGCGGCGAGCAGATCGGCGCGCTCTGCGTCTACGACCCCGAGCCGCGCCG
>JAAFHU010000213.1 GCA_013297645.1 Actinomycetota bacterium | reverse complement strand
CCTACATCTCGAACCTGGTCGAGCATGAGGCGCGCGAGCGGCTGCGCGCCAAGACGGGCGACGTCGAGAACGCTAGGCGCCCACGTACTGCTTGAGGTGCTGCCCGGTCAGGGTCGTCGCTGACGCCACGAGCTCGGCGGGGGTTCCGGTGAAGACGACCTGCCCGCCCTCCTGGCCGGCGCCCGGGCCGATGTCGATGATGTAGTCGGCGTGGGCCATGACGGCCTGGTGGTGCTCGATGACGATGAGCGTCTTGCCCGACTCGACCAGGCGGTCGAACAGGGTGAGCATCTGGTCGACGTCGGCGAGGTGCAGGCCGGTCGTCGGCTCGTCGAGCACGTAGATGCCGCCCTTCTCGCCCATGTGGATGGCGAGCTTGAGCCGCTGGCGCTCGCCGCCCGACAGGGTGGTCAGCGGCTGGCCGATGGTGAGGTAGCCGAGGCCGACGTCGGCCATGCGGTCGAGGATCGCGTGGGCAGGGCCGCTGCCGAAGTAGTCGCGGGCCTCGGTCACCGACATCGCCAGCACCTCGGCGATGTTCTTGCCGTCGAGCGTGTACTCGAGCACCGCCGCTTGAAATCTCTTGCCCTCGCACACCTCGCAGACGGTCGAGACGCCCGCCATCATCGCCAGGTCGCTGTAGATGACGCCGGCGCCGTTGCAGTTGGGGCAGGCGCCCTCGGAGTTGGCGCTGAACAGGGCGGGCTTCACCCCGTTGGCCTTCGCGAAGGCGGCGCGAATCGGGTCGAGCAGGCCCGTGTAGGTCGCGGGGTTGCTGCGGCGGGATCCGCGGATCGCCGACTGGTCGACGCGCACGACGTTCTCACCCTTCGGGATCGAGCCGTGGATGAGCGAACTCTTGCCCGAACCCGCCACGCCCGTGACGACGGTCATGATGCCGAGCGGAATGTCGACATCCACGTTCTTGAGATTGTGGCGGGTGGCACCGCGGATCTCGAGTGCTCCCGTGCCGGCGCGCGGCGACTGCTTGAGCGAGGCCTTGTAGTCGAGGTGGCGGCCGGTGAGGGTGCCGCTCGCGCGCAGGTCGGCGACGGAGCCCTCGAACTGGATGGTGCCGCCGTCTTTTCCGGCCCGCGGGCCGAGGTCGACCACGTGATCGGCGATCGCGATCATCTCGGGCTTGTGCTCGACGACGAGCACGGTGTTGCCCTTGTCGCGCAGCCGAAGCAGCAGCTCGTTCATGCGCTGGATGTCGTGCGGGTGCAGCCCGATGGTCGGCTCGTCGAAGACATAGGTCACATCGGTCAGCGCGGACCCGAGGTGCCGGATCATCTTCGTGCGCTGCGCCTCCCCGCCCGAGAGCGTGCCGGACGGCCGGTCGAGCGAGAGGTAGCCGAGCCCGATCGAGACGAAGCTGTCGAGAGTCTCTTGCAGCGTCGAAAGCAGGGGTGCCATGGACGGCTCGTCGAGTTCCCGCACCCACTGGGCGAGGTCGCTGATCTGCATCGAGCACGCGTCAGCGATATTGATGCCCTTGACGCGCGACGAGCGTGCGCCCTCGTTGAGGCGGGTGCCGCCGCAGTCCGGGCAGTCGGTGAAGGTGACGGCGCGCTCGATGAAGGCGCGAATGTGTGGCTGCACCGACTCCTTGTCTTTGCCGAGGATGCTCGCCTGCACCTTCGGCACGAGACCCTGGTAGGTGAGGTTGAAGTTGGTGACCTTGACCTTGGTGGGCTCCTTGTAGAGGAAGTCCTCGCGCTGCTGCGGGGTGAACTGGTTGATGGGCACGTCGCCGGGCACGAAGCCGGACTCGGTGAAGGTGCGCACCAGCCAGCCGTCGGCGCTGTAGCCCGGGATGGTGATGGCGCCGTCGTTCAGCGTCTTGGTCTCGTCGAACAACTCGGTGAGGTCGATGTCGGTGACGTGCCCGAGGCCCTCGCAGCGCGGGCACATGCCTCCGAAGTACTGCTCGTTGTCGACGGTGGTGACCTCGCCGGTCGCGCTGGTGCGCGTGCCGCTCGTGCTGCTCGAAGCGATGTTGAAGGAGAAGGCGCTCGGCCCGCCCACCTGCGGGTTGCCGAGCCGGCTGAACAGGATGCGCAGCATCGCGTTGGCATCGGTCGCGGTGCCGACGGTCGACCGGGCGTTCGCACCCATGCGCTCCTGGTCGACGATGATCGCCGTCGTCAGGCCGCTCATGGCGTCGACGTCGGGGCGGCCGAGCGAGGGCATGAAGCCCTGCACGAAGGCGCTGTAGGTCTCATTGATGAGCCGCTGCGACTCCGCGGCGATCGTGCCGAACACCAGCGAGGACTTGCCAGAGCCGCTCACCCCCGTGAAGACCGTGAGGCGCCGCTTGGGCAGGTCGACCGAGACGTCGCGCAGGTTGTTCTCGCGGGCCCGCTGCACGCGGATGAGGTCGTGGTTGTCTGCTTCAGCCATGCCCCAATTGTGGCGGTCGCGGCGGACATTCGACCACCGGTACTCTGGGCTCACCCGACCTGAGGAGCCCCGTGCGACGTCTCGCTAGCCTCGCCGCCATCACCACCCTGGCGCTCGCTACGCTCTCCGGCTGCTTCCTGCTGCCGCAGGCCCCTGAGCCGCGGCCCGAGTCGAGTGAGGCGGAGCAGGTCGACGCGGGCGACGGCTTCGCCGAGATCGGCGACTGCTGGGACACGAACTACACCGACATGGCCGAGTGGTCGTCGTGGGAGGGCGATGGCCCGGTCGACTGCGACGAGGTCCACCACGCCTACACCTACTACGCCGGCGAGCTCGTGGCCGACGTCGATGTCGCGTGGGAGGACGGCGGCATCAGCGCCGAGCTCTCGGCCGCGATCAGTGAGCAGTGCGCTCCCTCCCTCGACGACCTCGGCATCCCCGACACGGCCGGGCGGGTGGGCGGCTACTTCTTTGTCGCACCCGAGGACGACTGGAACGACGGCGACCACCGCATCCGCTGCGATATCGCGGTCTCGGCGCTCGACAGCGACTGGAGAGATCCCGATCTCGAGCAGCTGCCCGCCGACCTCGACGACCTGGTCTCAGACATCGACGAGAACCCGCGCACTTATGAGGTGTGCGTGATCGGCGACGGCTACGGGCCCTACGACAGCACGGAGGCGTACTA
>JAAFHU010000212.1 GCA_013297645.1 Actinomycetota bacterium | reverse complement strand
ATCGCCGCGCGATCTCGGTCCACAGGGCGATGGTGAGCCGGCGGTAGCGCGCCTCCATGAACAGCTCGGGCTTGTTGTTCGGGGAGTCGTCGATGTTCGTGCCGGTCTGCCCGCCGGGAGCGCCGTGCAGGTCGAGCAGCACCCACAGGCGGTGCGCACGCGACCAGCGGATGACGTCGTCGATCATCGCGAAGCCTGCCTCGAGGAAGGCGCCGCTGTCGTCGACCAGCAGCCGGGAGTTGATCGGCAGCCGGAGGTGGTCGAAGCCCGACGCCGCAATGCGCTCGACGTCGGCCTCGGTGAAGAAGTTCGCGCGGAAGCCATCCCAGAAGGCCTCTGCGCCGTCGGGGATGAGCCGCGCAACTAGTGCCTCGATCTCGCGGGGCGACTCGGCGCCCGGGCCGAACTTCCACATGTAGCCCTCGGGCAGCATCCAGTTGCCGATACCCATGCCGCGCAGCAGCAGGGGGCGGTTGGCGCCGTCGACCAGTTCGGTGCCGACACGGTGAACAAAGCCGTCGAAGCTGGCTGGGCGGGAGGGGAACTGCACGGTACTCCTATTTGAGGCCGGACAGGGCGAAGCCCTGGATGACGTAGCGCTGGAAGATGATGAAGACGATGAGGATGGGCACGACCATGACCGAGGCCCCGGCCATCTGCAGCGACGGGTTCACCGCGAGCTGCTGGTTGAGCAGGTTGAGCCCCACCGACAGGGTGTAGAGCTTCTGGTCGCTCGACAGGATGAGGGGCCAGAGAAAGCTGTTCCATCCGGCGATGAAGGTCAGTACGACCTGAACCGCCAGGATTGGCTTGGACATCGGCAGCACGATCTGCCAGAAGGTGCGCCACTCTCCCGCACCGTCGAGTCGCGCCGCCTCGAGCATCTCGGTCGGGATCGTCGTCATGAACTGGCGGAACAGGAAGATGCTGAAGCCGCTGACGAGCGTGGGCAGCGCGATGCCGATGAGGGTGTTGGTGAGGTTGAGCCCGTTGATGATGAGGTAGGTCGGAATCATCGTGACCTGCACGGGGATCATCAGGGTGGCGAGCACGAGGAAGAACAGCCAGCGCTTGCCGCGGAACTCGAATTTTGCGAAGGCATAGCCGGCCATCGCCATGAGGATGAGCCCCACGTAGCTGATCAGCACGACGATGAGCGTGTTGACGAGGTAGCGGCCGAAGTCGAGCTCGGTGAAGAGCGTCTCGTAGTACTGCAGCGTCGGCGCCTGCGGCAGGATCGTCGGCGGGTAGTCGATCGACTCGCTCTGCGGCTTGAACGACGAGGCGAGCATCCAGATGAAGGGGAAGGCAGTGATGAGCGCCCCGATGGCCAGGCCGACGCCGATCGTGATGGTGAGGGCCCGCGTTCGCGTGCGCCTGGAGGAATCAGTACTCATCGTCGGCCCTTCGCAGTCGTAGCTGGATAACGGTGATCACGGCGATGATCGCGAAGAGCACGAGGGATCCGGCCGAGGCGTAGCCGAACTGGTTGAGCCGGAAACCCTCTTTGTACAAGAAGATCGACATCGACGTGGTCGCGCCGAGCGGGCCGCCGTCCGTAAGCACGAAGGGCTCGTCGAAGAACTGCAGCCACGAGATCGTCGTCGTGACGCTGACGAAGAAGATGGCGAAGCGCAACAGCGGCAGCGTGATCGAGAAGGTCTTGCGCCACTCGCCCGCGCCGTCGATCGAGGCTGCCTCGAGGTACTCCTTGGGCACCCCCTGCAGCGCCGCGAGGAAGATGATCGTGTTGAGCCCCATGCCCCGCCAGACGGCGACGAGGCCGACGGAGAATTTCGACAGGATCGGGTCGCTGAGCCACTGCACCTCGGGGACTCCGACGAGCGACAGCAGGTAGTTGAAAAAGCCGAACTGGGTGTTGTACAGGTAGCCCCAGATGAGCGATACGGCGACGATCGCGGTGATCGCCGGGATGAAGTAGAAGCTGCGCAGTGCCTGGAAGAAGGGGTTGCCGCTGCGGTTGAGCAGCAGGGCGACCGCCAGCGACAGCACGACTATGGCGGGCACCCCGAAGAGCGCGAACCCGCCGGTGTTCCATAGCGCCTGCCAGAAGCTCGGATCGTAGAACAGCGTCTCGTAGTTCTGCAGGCCGATGAACGTGATGTTCTGCGGGCGCACGAAGCCAGAGATATTCATGTTGGTCGTGCTGATGACCGCCGCCACGAGGATCGGGAAGATGCCGAAGGCGACAAGCAGGAGCATCGCCGGCGAGACGAAGAGGTAGGGCGTGAGAGTGCGTTTCATCGAGAGCTCCTTTCGTGATCGTGGGTCGGGGGCCGCCGCCGCGCTGGCGACGACCCCCGAGGCTGAATCGCCTAGTTGGTCGGCGTGCCCTTGGTGGCGTCGAAGAACGCCTGCAGGGTGCTGTCCTTGTCAGCGCCGGTGAGGGCGATGGCGTTGAGGGCGGCGAGCAGGTCTGCACCCGTTCCCCCATCCCAGTTGGCGACGAGCGGCAGCGACTTCGAGCTCGCCAGCTGCTCGGTGTAGACAGCGACGAGCTTGTCGCCGGTCAGCGACGGGTCCTCGAGCGCGGCCGAGAGCGCCGGCAGCTCGCCGTTGATCGAGTACCAGCTGAGCTGGGCCTCGGCCGACGACAGGTACTCGAGCAGGTCGAGCGAGGCGGTCTTCTGGTCGGTGTTGAACCAGACGCCGAGGTTCGAGCCGGCGAAGAGCGACGTCGCGCCGCCCTCGACGCCCGCGGGGATCGTGGTGACATCCCACTTGCCCTCGAGCTCGGGGGCACTGCTCGAGATACCGCCGGCCAGGTACGGGCCGCTCATCAGCATCGGGGTGATTCCGCTGATGAAGCCCTGGGTCTGGTCGAAGTCTCCGTTGACCGGCACGCTGCCGTCGGCGTAGAGGCCGAGGTAGGTGTCGACCGCGTCGTTGAAGGCGGGGGTGTCGAAGTCGATGGTGCCATCGTCGGCGACGACGTCTCCGCCGTAGCTCCAGGTCATCTCGAGCGGCAGCGGGCTGTCCCACTGCGGGATGTAGTAGCCGTACTGGCCCTCACCGCGCTGGCTGAGCAGCTTGGCATCCTCGCGCAGCTCGTCCCACGTGGCGGGAGGAGCGTCGATGCCCGC
>JAAFHU010000211.1 GCA_013297645.1 Actinomycetota bacterium | reverse complement strand
GGGCCTTGGGCGCCGGCGCCCTCTTGGGCGTCGCCGCCCACTTCTCCAACGTGCTGCCCGACCTTGAGGCAGATCGGGCTACCGGGGTGCGGGGGCTCCCCCACCGGCTGGGCGCGCGCGTCTCGGGGGTGGTGATCGCGGTGTCGCTGGCTGCGGCATCCGTGCTGTTGTTCGTGGGGGCGCCCGATGCCCTGCACCTCTTTGGCCTCGCGCTGGGAGTCGCCCTCGCCGTCGCCTGCGTCGTGCTCGTTCTGCGGGGTGTCGCCTCGCGGCTCCTGTTCCGCGTGATCATCGCCGCCGCGATAGTGGATGTCGTGCTGCTGGCCCTCAGCGGGGCGGCGCTCGTCGCCTAGCGACCCACCGCTGCATCCACCGCCGCCAGCACGCCCTCGTCCGCCAGCACCCGAAAGTGCCCTTTGACCGGGAACTCGAGGTTCGCGGCCCCCGGCAGCTCGCAGCCCTCGGGGATGTGCGTGTCGACGGAGCCGTAGATCGAGGTGATGCGGGCGTTGACGCCGGCCCCCGCGGCGAGCATCGCCATGGTGCGATCGGTGGGGCGGAAGGCGCGCAGCGAGGGGTCCAGCATCCAGTGGGCGTAGCGCGAGCCGCCGAAGGGCGTCGCAATCGCAACTAGGCGGTCGATGCGGCCCGCCGTGTCGTTCACCAGCATCATGTGCTTGCCGATGAGGCCGCCCTTGCTGTGGGCGACGAGCACGACTCCCCGCAGGTCGTGCCGCTCGAGGTACGCCTCGGCGCGGGCCGCGGCCACCGGGATGCTGCGGGTGTTGTTGCCGAGCGCGCGCACGACGTGCACGGGGTGCCCGCGGTCGTGCAGGCGTTGGGCGAGCGGGCGCAGAAAGGTCCACGGCTCGTAGACGCCGGGTAGCAGAAGCACGGGCGCTCGGTCGCCGCCGAGGTACTGGGTGTCGTCGCGCGCGTTGAGGGGGCTGCGCCATCCGAGCCGGATCGCGTAGGCATAGTCGGCGAGGTAGACGAGTGGGCTAATCATGCTGGCCAGAGAGAACGAAGTTCTCGATGAGCTCGGCTATTTCGTGAGGCGCCGTGAACATGATGACGTGCGCGCCGGGCACCACCTCGAGGCGGCCGTTCTCGAGCAGCGCCGCCACCTGCTGTGCCCAGTCGTGCGGAACGATCGGATCCCGGGTGCCGTTGACGACGAGGGTCGGCGTGGAAATGCGCGCGAGCCGGCCCTCGACCTCATCCGCGATCATGTGCGGGATCTGCGCCATGTAGTAGCCCACCCGCCCGGTGAGGAAGTAGTTGTACAACCCGAAGGCGTCGGCGCGCGGCGGCTCGAGCCAGAAGTCGTGCACGAGGTCGAAGAACTGCTTCCACGCGCTGCGGCGGGCCGGGTTGATCGTCGGTGAGAGCAAGACGAGCCGATCTGAAAGCTCGGGTCTCTGGTCGGCGAGTTCGGTCACCACCTGGCAGCCGAAGGAGTGCCCGATGAGCACCGCGTCCACGATGCCGGCCGCGTCGAGCGTCGCGCCGAGGGTGCGCGCGTGGTCGCGCAACGGCACGTCGCGCCCGGGCTTGGGGCTGGCGCCGTAGCCGGGCAGGTCGACGAGCCAGACGGTGCCGGCATCCGCCAGCTGCTCGGCGAGAGGTTCGAAGTAGCCGTGGCTGACGCCGAGGCCGTGCACCATGACGAAGTGCGGGCCGTCGACATCCAGGTGGTTGTAGCGGTTGAGCACGAGACCGAGGTCGTCGACGGTCTCGGCGCGGGGAAACCAGATCGCCCGTTTCTCCGCCCGCACCATGGGCCCAGTCTAAGTTCGGGCGGCTGAGGACTCTTCGAGCTCGACGAGCCGCGTGGCCGTCTGCTCGTCGAGCACGAGGTGCGTGATGAGCCCGGCCCGCAGCGCTGCGAGCAGGGGCACGGCCTTGCTCTCGCCGGCCACGGCGCACACCCGGCGGGGCACGCGAGTGAGCTCGGCCGGAGTCGGACCGGTTGCACGTTCGTTCAGCGAGAGGTCCTCGTAGGTGCCGTCGGCCCGCAAGAAGACCGTGCAGACGTCGCCGACGACCCCCTCAGCCTCGAGCAGGTCGATGTCTTCCCGTTCGAGATAGCCCGCAGAGTAGACATGGCTCGGCACCTCGCCCGCGACGGCGCCGATCGAGAACAGCACGATATCGGCCCGGCGCTGCAGTTCGAGCACGCGCGCGATCGACCGCTCGCGCCACATCGCTCGGCGGGTCTCGGCATAGTCGAAGAAGGCCGGCACAGGAAAGAGCTGCACCCGCGCGTCGAAGGCATCACCGAAGAGCGAGACCAGATTGGCGACGTAGTCGACGCCCGACGTGTGGTTGTTGGCGGCGCCGTTGAGCTGCACGATCGTGCTTCCGCGCGTCGTGCGCTTGTTGAGATGACGGGCAATCGCGGCCAGAGTTGTACCCCATGCGACCCCGAGGACCATGTCGGAGTCGAACCACCCGGACACCATTCGAGCGGTCGTCATCGCCACCTGTTCGAGACGCTCGGCGACCGTCGCGGAGTCAGCGGTCGGCACGACGTAGACCTCTACACCGAACAGGTTGTGTATGGCCTGGCTCGTTCCAGGAGCGCGCGTGGGCGTCGGCCGCAGGGTGATCTCGACGAGCCCCGACTCCCTCGCCTGCTTGAGCAGACGCGACACACTCGAGCGCGACATGTGCAGGTGACTGGCGATGGACTCCATCTTCATGTCCTGCAGGTAGTACATGGACGAGGCGGCGAGAAGCGTCTCTTCGTGGTTCATCGGGCTCCTTTGCACATATGTGCATGATCGCTGCTCAGATTGCCAGCGGGTCTATTCATAGTAATACGCTCAGTTCTTGCCGCCAGATGGCCGGTCGCACGACACCCCACCCCCGAACCCGCAGGTACAGAATCATGGACAGCCGCCTCACCGTCTCCTCCCGCCGCAGCGCCCTCGACCGCCTCGCGGCGAGCGCCGAAGCCGGACACGAGCTCGACCTGCTCGTCATCGGCGGTGGCGTCACTGGCGCCGGAATCGCCCTCGACGCCGCGAGCCGGGGGCTGCAGACCGTCGTCGTGGAGGCGCAGGACTGGGCGGCAGGAACCTCGAGCCGCTCGAGCAAGCTGGGGCACGGCGGACTGCGCTACCTGC
>JAAFHU010000210.1 GCA_013297645.1 Actinomycetota bacterium | reverse complement strand
ATGATCTGCTCGCGCAGAACCGGCTGGTTGTCGCCGGTTCCGTTGGTGACCAGGCGGCTGTGGCCGAAGAAGAGGTTGCCGAGCGGCGGGATCTTCTTGAGAAGGCGGTCGATCGTGTAGTCGGCGCGGTAGGCGTGGTAGCTGTCAGCGCTGCGGATCACCATTCCGCTGGAGTCGCGGCCGCGCTGTTGCGCGTGCTTGACGAGGATCTTGGCCGACGTGGAGTCGAGCGCATCGGGGCCGATGTAGCCAAAAATTCCGCACACGTGTAATTGTCCGATCTCGGAGAGGGAGCTGCCGCAACGCCAATAGAACGGCACACAAGTCGATCAATTATGCCACGCCGCGCCCGGCGAGGTCCGCCACCGCTGCGGACGGGCCCGGCAGGGCACGCGGGGCCAACACGGCCAGCGGATATGCTTGTTGCGTGTCATCTGAGCCCACCACGAAGTCCACGCCGCAGCCTTCCAAACGGGCGTTGGTGATGTGCTACTCGACCGTTCGCAGCGACGCGCGCGTGACCAAGCAGATTCGCTGGCTCGAGGCCGCCGGCTTCCGCGTCGACGTGCTCTCGCGAGGTCCAGAGCACCCGGATGCGACCGGCAGAGGCTTCACTATCGGCGAGCCGACCCGACGCCTGCACTTGATCTTCAACGCGCTGCTTCCCTGGCCGCTGCGTTTTCGCGCCGGAGTCGGCCGGTACCTTCCGACCGACGAGCTGCGCGGGCAGAAGTACGACCTCATCCTCGTCAACGACCTGCACTTGCTGCCGTGGGCGGTCACGGCGATCCCCGACATGGCGAACGGGCCCGTTGTTCTCGACCTGCACGAGGTGTACTCGAACAACGGGACCGGTATCGTGCAGAAACTGCTGATCAGCCCCTACGACGGCTGGCTGCTGACGTTCATCGACTCCCCGGTGTTCACGAAGTACCAGACCGTTGCCGAGGGCATCGCCGACCTCTACCGCGATCAGTACGGCATCGAGCGGCCCGCGGTAATCCGCAATGTGGCCCCTTATGAAGAGCTCGAGCCGTCACCGGTAGACCCGGAGAACATTCTTCTGGTGCACCACGGCTACGCGTCGGTCGAGCGGGGCATCGATCTCATGCTCGATGCCTCCCTGCTGCTCGAGCCGCGGTTTCACCTCGTTCTCATGGTGCTGGGAGACGACAGGATGCTGGCGCCGCTGCGCGCGCATCCGGCCATCGCCGCGGGGCGTGCAGAACTGCGCGAGCCGGTTGGTGTGACCGAGGTCGCCCGGGCCCTCAACGCCTATGACCTTGAGCTGATCTTCTTTCCGCCGCGCTTCGAGAACAACACCTTCGCACTGCCGAACAAGTTCTTCGAGTCAGTGCAGGGACGCCTTGGCGTCGTCATTGGCGACAGCCCCGAGATCATCGGCTTCGTGCGAGACCACAAGCTCGGCATAGTGATCGACGGCTGGAAGCCCTCCGATCTCGCCGCTGCCCTCAACGCGCTCTCCGCCGATGACATCGCCACGCTCAAGCAGGGCTCGGCGCGAGCTGCTCGCGAGCTCTCGACCGAGGGCGAAGGCCCCCGCTTCATGGCGGCCCTCGGCCTCTAGGCCGCTGCGCTACGCCGAGACGGTCGCCTTGCCGATGACGCGGTAGGCGATCCCCGGCCACTTCTCGGCCGACGAGACGCGTCGCCCATCGATGAAGGCGGCGAGACCAGGAAGATCAGCCGGTCCGATCGTGCGGTACTCGTCGTGGTCTGCCTGCACGACCACCGCGTCGACCGGCTCGCCGAGGTGGTACGGCGTGAAGCCCAGTTTCTCGAGCTCCTCGTCGGTGTACAGCGGATCGTGCACGACGGGCACGGCACCGCGCTGGGTGAGCGCCGCGACCGCGCCGAAGACTCCGGAGAACGCCGTCTCCTTCACGCCGCCGCGGTAGGCGGCGCCGAGCACGGCAACCTTTGCGCCGGTGAGGTCGCCGTAGGCACCCTCGAGCAGGCCGATGGTGTAGTCGGGCATGCCGGCGTTGGCGGCACGGGCGGCCGACACCACGGTGGCCTCGGGGTCAGTCCACAGGTAGAGGCGCGGGTAGACCGGGATGCAGTGGCCGCCCACGGCGATGCCGGGCTGGTGAATGTGGGAGTAGGGCTGCGAGTTCGAGGCCTCGATGACCTGGTAGACGTCAATGCCCGCCGTCGAGGCGTAGCGCGCGAACTGGTTGGCCAGGCCGATGTTGACGTCGCGGTAGGTGGTCTCTGCGAGCTTGGCGAGCTCAGCGGCCTCGGCGCTGCCGAGGTCCCACACGCCGTTGGGCCGCGCGAGGTCGGTGCGCTCGTCGAAGTCGAGCACCTGCTCGTAGAACTCGACGGCACGCGTGGCGCCGCGCTCGCTGAGCCCGCCGACGAGCTTGGGGTACTTGCGCAGGTCGGCGAATACGCGGCCGGTGAGCACACGCTCGGGCGAGAAGACGAGGTCGAAGTCGACGCCCTCCGTCAGACCCGACACCTCTTCGAGCAGCGGCTTCCAGCGGGTACGGGTGATGCCGACGGGCAGGGTGGTCTCGTACGAGACCAGGGTTCCCGGGGTGAGCACCTCGCCGAGCGAGCGGGTCGCGGCGTCCATCCACCCGAAATCGGGCTCGGCGGTCTCCTCGTCGACGAACAGCGGCACGACGAGCACGACGGCGTCGGACCCGGGCACCGCGTCGGCGTAGTCGGTGGTGGCGCGGAGCTTCCCGGCGGGCACGAGCTCGGAGAGCTTCTCTTGCAGGTGTGCCTCTCCGGGGAAGGGCTCGATTCCCTTATTGATGAGGTCGACGGTGTTCTGCGAGACGTCGACGCCCACGACCTCGTGGCCTTTGCTGGCGAACTGTACGGCGAGCGGGAGCCCGATCTTGCCGAGGGCGATGACGGTGATCTTCACTGAGTTTCTCCTGATTGAGTTGAGCGAAACAATCCTACGTGCGGATGAGGGCGAGGCTCTGGTCGACGACACGTCCGCCGATCGCCTCGAGCGAGTATGCGCCAGCCGACCACTCGGCCAGCTCGGCCCGCGCTGCCGGTGCGAGAGGCGCGGCGGCAGCCGCGAGCATGGCGGCGGCCACGGCCTCGACGTCGTAGTCGACCGCGACGCCGGCGTGCGGGTGCTCGGAGTCGTTGAGGAATCCGATGGTCG
>JAAFHU010000021.1 GCA_013297645.1 Actinomycetota bacterium | reverse complement strand
TTGATCACGATCGCGTCGGTGCTCGGGTGCCCGGCACCGGGCTCCACGTACACGTCGGGCTCGATGTAGATCACGCGCGCGATCGGAACGGCATCGCGGATTGCCTTCTCTAGCGTGTTGATCGAGGCGGCGACATCCGCCAGCTTCTTCGTCTTGGCGAAGGCGACCTTGGCGCCGACGAGCAGCTCCTCCGGCCCGAGGTAGAGGGTCTTGATGTGGATGAGCGCCTCGACCTCGGGGCTCGCGTTGATCGCGTCGCGGATCTTTGCGAAGTCGCCGGGGTTTGCCCCCTCGCCAACGAGCAGGCTCTTGGTCTCGATGCCGAGCACGATGGCGACGAGCACGAGCAGCACGCCGATCGCGATGGTGCCCAGCGCGTCGAAGACTGCGTTGCCGGTGAGGATGGTGAGGCCGACGCCGCTGAGGGCGAGCACGAGGCCGATGAGTGCGGCGAAGTCCTCGAGCAGCACAACGGGCAGCTCAGGCGACTTGGAGTGGCGGATGAAGGCCACCCAGCCCTGCTTTCCGCGCACGTGATTCGATTCCTTGATCGCGGTGCGGAAGGAGAAGCTCTCGGCGAGGATCGCGAAGAGCAGCACGGCGATCGGAATCCACACGTTGTCGAGCTCGTGCGGGTGCTGGATCTTGTCGATGCCCTCGTAGAGCGAGAAGACGCCACCGACCGAGAACAGGATGATCGAGACGACGAAGGCGTAGACGAAGCGCTCGCGGCCGTAGCCGAAGGGGTGGGCCGCATCGGCCTTCTTGCGGCTCTTGCGGCCGCCGAGCAGCAGCAGGCCCTGGTTGCCGGTGTCGGCGAGGGAGTGGATGCTCTCGGCGAGCATGGCGCTCGAGAAGGAGAAGAGGAAGGCGACGAACTTGGCGATCGCGATCGCGAGGTTTGCTAGGAGTGCCGCAATGATCGCCCTGGTTCCGCCCGCTGTGCTCATGCGCTCAATCCTAGGATGTGAACATGAGCGACTCCCTTCCCACTATCGCGATCCTCGGTGCCGGCTCGATGGGCGGCGCGATCCTCAGCGGCCTGCGGCTGCACGGGGCCGACGTGCGCATCACGACCCGCTCCGCCGAGTCGGCAGCGCACACCGAGGGGGCGGTCTCGACCGAGGCCGACCCGCAGGCGAACGTGACGGCTGTCGCGGGCGCCCGGGTGGTGCTGCTCGGCGTGAAGCCGCTCATGGTGGGGGACCTGCTGCGCGAGATCGCGCCCGCGCTCGCCGCGGACGCCATCGTGGTGAGTCTCGCCGTCGGCGTGACGACGGCCGCGATGGAGGCGATCGTGCCGGGTTCGGTGGTGCGCAGCATGCCGAACACGCCATCCCTCGTCGGTCGCGGCGTGACGGGCATCGCGGCGGGAAGCCGTGCGACGGCCGATGACCTCGCGATCGTGCAGGCCGTCTTCGAGACGGTCGGCGAGGTGCTCGTCGTGCCCGAGGCCCAGCTCGACGCGCTGAGCACGATCAGCGGCTCCGGCCCCGCCTACGTCTTCCTGCTCATCGAGCAGCTCACGCGCACCGCCATCGACTTGGGCTTCAGCGAGCACGAGGCGGCGGTCATGGTGCAGGGCACATTCCGGGGCGCGTCGGAGTTGCTCGCGGCATCCCAGTCCGGTCCGGCCGAGCTGCGCAAGAAGGTCACCAGCCCGAAGGGCACGACCGAGCGCGCCATCGCCGTGCTCGAGGAGGCCGACCTCAGCGGGCTGTTCACCCTCGCCGCGCACGCGGCTCTCGCCCGGGCGAAAGAACTCGCAGAGAGCGCATAAGGAGTTCATAGAAGCTGCTGCCACTCTCCTTCACAACAGGAAGGAAGTGCCACCATGGCTACTAACAAAGAAGTGGATGCGCCTGCCGCAGCCACCACGGAAAAGCCCGCAGTCACGACCGTCGAGGCCCCCGTTCGCGGCCGCCGCGGCCTCGCGCTGGCGGGCATCATCGGCGGCGGCGTCGTCGCTGCAGCTCTGCTCTTCGGCGGAGGCGTGCTCGTCGGCACCCACCTCCCCGACGGCGGTCGCCCCGGCCCCGCCTTCGCGCAGGGGCAGCTGCCCGGCGCTGAGGCGCGCGACGGCGCGATGCCGCAGGGCGAGCGCCCCGGCGGACCCCAGCAGGGCGGACCTCAGCAGGGCGGACCCCGGCAGGGTGGCCCGCAGCAGGGTGGCCCGCAGGATGCGCCGCAGCAGGATGGACCCCCGCAGGGTGACCAGCCGCTCCAGCAGCAGGACGACGAGAACTAGCTGCTGAGGCTCGCGAACTTCTCGATGTCGGCGGAGTTGCCGCTGACGATGATGAGGTCGTGGTTGGAGATGACCGTCTCAGCCGTCGCGTAGGTGAAGTCCTTGCCCGGGGACTTCACCCCGACGACCGTGATGCCGTACTTCGTGCGAACGTGTGAGTCGCCGAGGGCGACGCCGCGGATCGGCTTGGGCGGGTACATCTTCACCAGGGCGAAGTCGTCGTCGAATTCGATGAAGTCGATCATGCGGCCCGAGACGAGGTGGGCGACCCGTTCGCCCGCCTCGGCCTCGGGGTAGATCACGTGGTTGGCGCCGATGCGCGAGAGGATCTTGCCGTGCGACTGGCTGATCGCCTTCGCCCAGATCTGCGGGATCTTGAGGTCGACGAGGTTGGCGGTGATCAAGACCGAGGCCTCGATCGACGACCCGACGGCGACGACGGCGATCGAGAAGTCCTGGGCGCCGATCTGGCGCAGGGCGTCGATGCTGCGCGCGTCGGCCTGCACGGCGTGGGTGACCCGCTCCGACCATTTCTGCACGAGGCCGGCGTCCTCGTCGACGGCGAGCACCTCGCGGTCGAGGCGGTCGAGCTGGCCCGCGGTCGCGGCGCCGAAGCGCCCCAGGCCGATGACGAGCACGGGGGCGTTGTGGGCAATTCGATCAACCAACGATGGGCCTCTCTTCTGATCGTCTGAACAGCTGTCTGCTCTGGCTTGCAGCCAGGGCCGCGGCGATGGTCACCGTGCCGAGGCGCCCGAGGAACATCGTGGCGGCGAGCACGTACTGGGCTGGCTCGCTCGCGTTCTGCGTGAACCCGGTCGAGAGGCCGCAGGTGGCGAAGGCGCTGATGACGTCGAAGAGCACGAAATCGAGGGGCTCGTCGGTGAGCTGCAGAAGGATGATGGTGGCCGCCGCGACGGTCGTGGCGCCCCACAGCACGACACTGACGGCGAGCCGCAGCACGTCTTGCGGGATACGGCGCTCGAAGGCCTCCATCTCGTCCTTGCCGCGGGCCTCGGCGAAGGCGGCGAGAAAGAGCACGGCCAGGGTGGTGACCTTGATGCCCCCGGCGGTCGAGGCAGACCCACCGCCGATGAACATGAGCATGTCGGTGACGAGCAGGCTCGATCCGTTGAGTTGCGAGAGGTCGACGGTCGAGAAGCCGCCCGAACGCGACATGGTCGACAGGAACAGGCTCTGCAGCACGCGCTGGCCGGCATCCATGTCTTTGAAGGTTGCCGGGTTGTCGAACTCGAGGAAGAAGAAGGCGACGGCGCCGGCGACGAGGAGCACGCCGAAGGTGAGCAGGGTGAGCTTGACGTGCAGCGACCACTTGTGCGGCCTGCGCAGGTTGCGGGCCAGCACATAGATCACGGGAAAGCCGATCGCCCCGAGCACGACTCCGAGCATGAGGGCACCGAGAAACCAGACATCTCCGGCGAAGGGCTCTAGCCCGCTCTCGAGCGGCAGGAAGCCCGTGTTGGTGAATGCCATCGCCGAGATGTAGACCGACTGCCACGCGGCATCACCCACCGCGAAGCCCGCGAGGAGCATGCGCGGAAAAAGCAGGAGCGAGATGATCGCCTCGATAGCGAGCACGCTGACAGCGACCGTGAGAAGCAGGCTGCCCGTCTCGCCCAAGCGCACCGCCTGGCTCTCGGCAATGGGTCCCCGGCGGATTCTCAGGGGATTGCTGTCACCGGCCGCGAGCAGCTTCTGCCGAAGACCCAGCCGACGGCTGATGACCAGGCCAAGGATGGAGGCGAGGGTCAGCACACCGACGCCGCCGATCTCGACGCCGAGAAAGATGATGACGTGGCCGAAGGGCGACCAGTAGGCCGCCATGTCGACGGTTGACAACCCGGTGACGCAGATCACTGACACGGCGGTGAACAGCGCGTCGACGAGGGGCGCGCGCACACCCGAGGCCGTGGCGAACGGCAGCGACAGAAGCAGCGTGAAGACCAGCACGAGCGAGCCGAACACGGCGATCGCGAACCGGGCCGGGGTCGAGGCCACGAAGCTGTCGACCGCGTCGCGCAGACGCCCGAGGACACCGATGCGAAGCACGGGCTTGGTGCGCATTCGCCCTCTCCTCGGCAGCCGGTGAACAGCTTGTCATGGTACTCCCCAGTGCGCGTAGGTAGCCTGTTGCCATGGCCGACATCTTTGACCTGCTCGCCGACGAGACCCGCCGTGAACTGCTGGTGACGCTGCTCGCGACACGCGTGCACGGCACGCCACGCGGCGAGCTGAGCGTCTCAGAGCTGGTCGAGAAGCTCGGACTCAGCCAGCCGACGGTCTCGAAGCACCTCCAGAGGCTGCGCGAGCACGGCCTGGTCACCGTGCGCACCGACGGACAGCACCACTTCTACAAGCTCGACACGGCCCCGCTGCGCGCGGTCGAGAGCTGGGTTGCCGACTTCCTCGACGAGGGCGAGGCAGAGCAAACGGATGCCGCCACCGCCTTCTCGGCGTGGTCCGGAGCCGACCTCGGCGACACCCTCGGCCGCCGCCTGGCGGACGGCACGCACCAGGCGCGCGCCGCCGCCGCCGACGTGCACGGCAAGGTCGCGGCGCGCCTGCCGAAAATTGGCAAGCGCAAGGGCATAGACGGCGAGTAACAGCAGCCCCTATATTTACGTTTCAGCACTCCAGTCACACCCGTAACTAGTGCTCATTCGACGATGGGGAGCACCATGGCACGCGATCTCGCTGACGTGCGCTTTCTCACGGTGGGCGAAGTCGCCGAGATGATGCGCGTCTCGAACATGACCGTCTACCGCCTGGTGCACTCTGGCGAGCTGCCGGCGATCCGCTTCGGGCGGTCGTTCCGCATCCCCGAGACCGCGGTCGAAGCGGTAATCCAGACCCCTATCTCAGACGTCGGCTAGGTTGCGCTAGACTCGCCGAGTACATTTTTCCGCGGTTCCGCTAATTGGACCGGGTGTCCAGTTACACAAACCAGCGAGGTTCCTATGGGTTCAGTCATCAAGAAGCGCCGCAAGCGTATGGCGAAGAAGAAGCACCGCAAGCTGCTTCGCAAGACGCGTCACCAGCGTCGCAACAAGAAGTAACGCACTTCGCTAGAACGAAGGCCATTTCTGGCCCTCGTGCGGTGCCAGCGCCGGGGATGCTCTGCATCCCCGGTTCTTGTTTAAGGGCACCGTCCTAGATGGTGCCCTTTTTGCTGCCCTTGCGCGAAATCCGCGCCTCTTTCTTCACCCGGCGCCGGGCATCCCGAATGCTGGACTTGTTGAGCTGCAGAACGTTCCAGTCCTCGGCCTTGGCGTGCCGGGCGAGCAGCACGTCGGGGTTGACGACCGTGCGGTTGCCGACGAGCGAGAGCAGGGGGATGTCGTTGCGGCTGTCGGAGTAGGCCCAGCAGTCGGCGAGCGAGGCGCCCTTCTCCTTCACGAGCCTGGCGGCGGCGATGGCCTTCTCTGGCCCGTGCAGCATCGTTCCGATGAGCCTGCCGGTGAAGATGCCGTCGACCTGCTCGACGACGGTGCCCAGGGCGCCGGTGAGGCCGAGGCGTTGGGCGATGACCTCTCCCATGAGCAGGGGAGTGGCGCTGATGAGCCAGACCTCGTGGCCCTTGCGCTGGTGCTCCCGCGCGATCTCGAGCGTCTCCGGCCAGAGCTTCGGGGCGATGTCCTTCTCGTAGATGTCCTCGGCGAGCTGTCGCAGCTCCGCCTCCTTGTGGCCGCCGATCAGTTCGAGCGCGCGCTCGCGGGCGGCCGACATGTGCTTGCCGTTCTCACCGACGGCGAGGAAGCGAAACTGGTGCCAGCTGAATCGCGCGATGTCGCGCGCGGTGATGAGCCCCTTGCGGAACGCGCCCTTGCCGAGTTGAAAGACACTCGCCCCGCGCAGCAGGGTGTTGTCGACATCGAAGAAGGCGATGATCGGGCGATCGGTGGCGGGCGGCGGTGCATCGGTGGACATCGTTCCGACAGCCTATCCACCCGCTGGCCGCGACCGCGGTCCTAGGCTGGGGCAATGACCGTGCTCACACTCATCGGCAAGCCCGACTGCCACCTCTGCGAGGACGCCCTTGCCGCGGTCGAGGGCGTGCTCGCCGACTACCCGGGCGTCGCGCTCGAGCAGCAGTCGATCCTCGATGACGCAGCGCTGCTCGAGAAGTACCACGACGAGATTCCGGTGCTGCTCATCGACGGTCGCGTGCACAACATCTGGCGCGTCGACCCGGCGCGCCTGAGAACGGCTCTCGACGGGGTGACCGCATGATCCGCCACATCGTCAGCTGGAAGCTCAACGACGGCGACGAGCCGGCGAAGGCTCTCGCCTACTCCGAGATTGCGGCGGCACTGACGGCGCTGCCGAACAGTGTTCCAGGCATCCTCGCCCTGACGGTCGCGCGCAATGTCGCTTACCCGGAGAAGAACTTCGACGTCGTGCTTGTGGCCGACTTCGAGACGCTCGACGACCTTGACGCTTACCAGGTTCACCCGGAGCACATCAAGGCCGCCGGCGTCGTCGGGGCACGGGTCGCCGCCCGCGCCAGCGTTGACTTCGAGGTCTAGATCGTGTGGTCTTCGACGACCGCGTCGGCGGCGTTCTTCTTCACGGACTCGATGCCGTTCACCGCGCTGGACTTCGAGGAGTAGCCCTCAGAGCTC
The DNA here is from genome assembly GCA_013297645.1 of Actinomycetota bacterium. Classification (GTDB taxonomy): domain Bacteria; phylum Actinomycetota; class Actinomycetes; order Actinomycetales; family Microbacteriaceae; genus Conyzicola. The sequence continues at coordinate 16,407 of JAAFHU010000021.1, read as the reverse complement.
GCGATAACCTCGCCGTTGGAGGCCTTGAGGTTGAAGCGGTACTCGCCGCCCTTGTCGACGTACAGTTCGAACTTTGCAGCCATGAGCAGGCTCACTTTCTTTTCGCGAAACGTGGTCTGCGCGACCACGGTTACACCCTAGACCCGCTGTGTCAGCCGACCGTCGGGATGGGGCGGGTCGACAGCGCGTCGCGCTCCGCCTCGAGGGAGGCCACCGTCTCTGCTTCGAGGCCGGCGGGCTCCACGCCCTGGAAGGGGCTCGGCAATCCGGTCTTCTTCTCGACCAGCTCGGCGTAGGCCGAGGCGGCCTCGGCCACGCGAGATGCCGCGCGCTCCGCCTTCTTCAGCGAGACGGCGCTGCCGCCGACCACGTCGGCGTGCTTCTTGAGCGCCTTGGTGAGGTGCTTGCGTGCTTCGTCGATCTTCTTTGACATAGGGGCATCATTCCCTATGAAAGTTAACGCGCGCTAGGGGAGCAGCCGGGTCGGCCCGCGGAACAGGTACGTCGTCTCGCGCAGGTTCGGCAGGTGCAGCATGAGCATGAGCACGCGGCTGAGCCCCATGCCGAATCCGCCGTGGGGCGGAACGCCGTAGCGGAAGAAGTCGAGGTAGAAGTCGAGCTCCTCCGGGTCGAGCCCCTTGCCCTTCGCCTGCTCGATCAGCTTGTCGACGCGGTGCTCGCGCTGCGCGCCGGTCGAGATCTCGACGCCGTTGAAGATGAGGTCGTAGCTGTTCGTGAGCGACTCATCGCCCTCGTGGCGCATGTGATAGAACGGCCGGATGCTCGAGGCGTAGTCGGTGAGGAAGACGAACTCGTGCCCGTAGGTCTCTTTCGCCCACGCAGCGATCTGCCGCTCGCCCTCGGGGTCCATGTCGTCGTCGTGGCGCGGAACCTCGTAGCCGCGCTCGGCGACGACCTTCTTCGCCTCGGCGAGCGGGATGCGCGGGAAGGGCAGCGTCGGCACGGTCACCTCGACGCCAAACAGCGCCTCGATCTCGGCCCCGTGCTTGTCCTTGACCGCCTGGAAGCCGGCCACGAGCAGCTCCTCGTGCAGCTTCATGACGTCTTCGTGGCTGTCGATCCAGCTGATCTCCGAGTCGACGGAGGTGAACTCCGTCGCGTGGCGAGAGGTGAAGGAGGGGTCGGCGCGGAAGGCCGGTCCGACCTCGAAGATCTTGCCGAAGCCGGCGGGCTGGGCCATCTGCTTGAAGAACTGGGGGCTCTGCGAGAGGTAGGCCTTCGTCTCGAAGTACTCGACCTCGAAGAGCTCGGCCTTCGACTCGCTGGCGCTGGCCATGAGCTTGGGGGTGTGCAGCTCGACGAAGTCGTGCTCGACCCAGTAGCTGCGCCACGCGTGCTCGAGCGTGGTCTGGATGCGGAAGATGAGGGCGTTCTTCGGAACCCGCAGGTCGAGGAAGCGCCAGTCCATGCGCTTGTCGATGCCGGAGTCGTCGGCGATGGGGGAGTCGAGGGTGGTCTCGGTGGCGAGGGCCAGCCCATCCAGCTTGATCTCTACGCCACCGAGCTTGACGCGCTCGTCGTGCTTGAGCTCGCCGGTTGCGGTGAGGAAGGTGCCGGCCAGCAGGCCGGAGATGGTGTCGGCGAGCGCATCCTCAGCCGGGGTGCCGTCCTCGTTGAAGAGGCGCGGGTGCACGAGCTGCGTCGCACCCGACTCGTCGCGCAGCACGACGAACTGCACCTTCTTCTGATCGCGCACCGTGTCGACCCATCCGGAGACGGAGATGGGGCCTTCTGCAGTAGCGGCCAGGTTCTTGATGAGGGTGCGTTCAGTCACGATCCCCGAGTTTAGTTGCGCCCGCTGCGCAGCGGAGGCTCCGCACCTCTACAGAACGTAGAATTACCGGGTGCCTGCAGACCGCCTCCACCTCGTACGCCACGGCGAGGTCTTCAACCCGGACCGCATCCTCTATGGGCGGCTCGACGGCTACCACCTCTCTGATCTCGGTCACCGCATGGCGGCCGCCGCGGCCGAGTCGATGGCGGACCGCCCGGTGACCGCGCTCTACGCGAGCCCGCTGCTGCGCGCGCAGGAGTCGGCGGCCCCATGGGCACAGCAGTTCACGCTCCCGATCGCCACCGAGGAGCGCATCATCGAGCCGACGAACAAGTTCGAGGGCACTCGTGGCGTCAACGCGCGCATGATGGCCAATCCGAAGTACTGGGGCTGGATCTACAACCCGTCTCTGCCGAGCTGGGGCGAGCCCTTCGTGCAGATCGCCACCCGCGTCGTCGCCGCCATGGACGACGCGTGGGAGAAGGCGGACGGCGGCGAGGTCGTCATGGTCAGCCACCAGTCGCCGATCTGGATGGCCACCCGGCGCATCAACGGACTGCGCCTGCCGCACGACCCGCGCCGCCGCCGCTGCAGCCTGTCGAGCATCACCTCCTTCGAGCGCACGGACGGCGTCTGGCGCGAGGTCGCCTACCAGGACCCCGCGAGCGACCTGCTCGCCCAGTCGATCGACCTGGGAGCGGTGTGAAGCGCGTCATCGCCGCCGCCGTGCTGCTCATGCTGCTCGCCGGCTGCTCGGCCGATCCGCTCGCCCGGCAGTACGAGAGCGGCACGAACCAGAACTACATCAGCGGCGACGGCACGATCACGCTCATCGCCGCGGATGACCGTGGCGACCCGATTGCCTTCGAAGCGCAGACGGATGCCGGTGACACTGTCTCGAGCGACGACTACGCGGGCCAGGTGGTCGTCATCAACTTCTGGTACGCGGCCTGCCCGCCCTGCCGGGTCGAGGCCCCCGACCTCGAGGCGCTGCACCAGTTGTTCGACGGCGAGGGTGCGAGCTTCCTCGGGGTGAACGTGCGCGACCAGGCCGAGACGGCCGCCGGCTTCGAGAATGAATTCGGCATCAGCTACCCCTCGGTGATCGATACGAACGAGGGCAACATGCTTCTCGCCTTCGCCGGCACGGTCGCACCGAACGCCGTGCCCACCACGCTCGTGATCGACAAGCGGGGCCGGGTGGCCGCGCGTTTCCTCGGGCTCATCGAAGACCCGTCGACCCTTAAGACGATCATCAACGAGACGATCGCCGAGTGACTGTCGATAGTCCGCTCTTCATCGCGCTCCCGCTCGCGATCCTCGCCGGGCTGGTCTCGTTCCTCTCGCCGTGCATCCTGCCCCTCGTTCCGGGCTACCTCGGCTACGTGGGCGGCGTCACCGGCGCTGACGGCCAGCCCGACCGCCGACGCCTCGTCGTCGGCGTGCTGCTCTTCATCCTCGGCTTCACGCTCGTCTTCACTCTGGCCAACGCGGGCTTCGGCGCCCTCGGCTTCTGGCTGGGGCGCTGGGACGACCTCATCATCCGCATCGCCGGCGTTCTCGTCATCGCTCTCGGCCTCGTCTTCATCGGGCAGTTCAGCTTTCTGCAGCGCACGATCAAGCCGGGCTGGGCCCCGCGCACCGGACTCGTGGGCGCACCGCTGCTCGGGGTCGTCTTCGGCCTGGGCTGGACCCCGTGCCTGGGGCCGACCCTCGTCACGATCACCGCGATGAGCCTCAGCAGCGGATCGGTCGCGCAGGGCGTGGTGCTCGGCATTGCCTACTCGCTCGGCCTCGGCATCCCCTTCCTGCTCATCGCCCTCGGCTTCGGCTGGGTGGCGACGAGCGTGGCGTGGGTGAAGCGCAACATCCGCGTGGTCAACATCGTGGGCGGCGCGATCCTGGTGCTCGTCGGAGTGCTCATGGTCAGCGGCGTCTGGTCCATTGTCATGAGCGATCTGGGGGTGATGATTCGTGAGTTCGTCCCGGCCATCTGACCACTACGACAGCCCCGAGCCCATCGCACAGCCGAAGCTCGGCGTCGGCGGATACCTTCGCTTCTTCTGGCGGCAGCTCACGAGCATGCGCACGGCGCTGTTCCTGCTGCTGTTGCTCGCCTTCGCGGCGATCCCGGGATCGCTCGTGCCGCAGCGCAGCTCCGACCCCAATGGTGTCGTGCAGTACAGCACCGAGAATCCCGACCTCTACAAGGTGCTCGACTGGTTCGGCGTCTTCAACACCTACGGCTCGGTCTGGTTCTCGGCGATCTACCTGCTGTTGTTCGTGTCGCTGATCGGCTGCGTCATCCCGCGCACCCGCCACCACTTCATCGCTCTGCGCGCCCGCCCGCCGAAGACGCCGGCGCGCCTCGAGCGCCTCGCGGCCTTCACGAGCCGCCCGTTTGTTGCGAACACTGGCACCGCGGATGCCGCCACGGCCGTCGACACCGCCGCCCGGCTGCTGAAGAAGCAGGGCTACCGCATCGAGGTGTTCGACGACTCGGTCAGTGCCGAGCGCGGCTACCTGCGCGAGACCGGCAACCTGGTCTTCCACACCGCGCTCATCGGAGTGCTCATCTCTGTCGGCGTCGGCGGCGGCTTCGGCTACACCGGCCAGCGCGTCGTCGTCGAGGGTCAGAAGTTCGTCAACGTGCTCGGCGACTACGACTCCTTCAACCCGGGCCGCTTCTTCAGCGGCGACGCGCTCGACCCGTTCCGCATCGCCCTCGACAAGTTCACGGTCAAGTACGAGCTCGAGAACCAGGACGCGATCGGGCAGGCCACCAATTTCACGGCGTCGGTGACGACGACCGAGCCGGGGTCTGATCCACGCCAGACCGAGATCAAGGTCAACTCGCCGCTCGACATCGGCGGCTCCCAGGTCTACCTGCTGGGCAACGGCTACGCGCCGACCCTGGTGGTGCGCGACCCCGACGGCAACGTCGTCTGGACCGACTCCGTGCCCTTCCTGCCGCAAGACGCCAACCTCACCTCGGTCGGGGTGATCAAGGTGCCCGACGGCCTCGCCGAGCAGGTCGGCATGGTCGGCTTCTTCTACCCGACGGCGGCGGAGACCGGCTCCGGGGCCCTCACCTCTGCCTACCCCGATCTGGTCGTTCCGCTGCTCACTCTGCGCGTCTACACCGGTGACCTCGGCCTCAATGCGGGTGAGCCGCGCTCGGTGTACGCCCTCGATGTCGCGACCCTCACCCCGGTGGCCGGCAAGGGATCCGACCTGCCGTCGCTCGAGCTCAGCCCGGGCGAGAAGGTCGACCTGCCCAACGGCCTCGGCTCGATCGAGTTGACCGACGTGAAGCGCTTCGCGTCGCTCGACATCCACCACGACCCCAGTCAGGTGTGGGTGCTGGCCTTCGCGCTGCTCGTCGTGGCCGGCCTGCTGACGAGCCTCTTCATCCCACGCCGCCGGGTATGGGTGAAGGTGGTGGCAGGCAGCATCGAATACGCCGGACTCGCCCGCGGAGAAGACCCGACTCTCGAGGCGGCCGTCGAGGATCTCGCGCAGAAGCACGCCGCCGCGCTCTCGCTTAGGCTGAAGTCGTGACACCGAGCCTCGTGACCTTCTCGCTCATCGCCGTGTACTCCGCGATGGCGGTCTACACCCTCGCCTTCATCGCCTTCACCGTCGACCTCGCCAAGCGCTCCTCGGCCGCGCCGGTCGCGGTTGCAGCGACCACGGCGAGCTCGAGCGCGGCCGGCCGCGCCACCGCCCTGCTCGAGCGAGTCGTCACCGATCAGCCTCTCGCCGCCGGCCGCAGCCGCGCCCTCAAGGCCGCGATGGCGCTGACGACGATCGGCTGGGCGCTGCACGCCTCGGCTGCGCTGTTCCGCGGCCTCGCCGCCGGCCGTGTGCCGTGGGCCAACATGTTCGAGTTCTCGCTCACCGCTACCGCCATCATCGTCGGCGTCTTCCTCGCCGTGCAGTTCTGGCAGGACCTCCGCTTCCTCGGCGCCTTCATCGTCGGCTTCTGCCTGATCCTGCTGGGCCTCGCCTCCGTCAACTTCTATGTCGACGTGATCCCGCTGCCCGACGCGCTGCAGTCGGCCTGGCTCGTCATCCACGTCTTCGTCGCGATTCTCGGCACGTCGTTCTTCGCCCTCGGGGCGGGTCTGTCAGTTACCCAGCTGCTGCAGGCGCGGCGCGAGGCGGGCCGCGGCGGACCCGGCTTCCTCGCCACCCTGCCGTCTGCCGAGGCGCTCGAGAACCTCGCCTACCGGGTGATCCTCATCGGCTTCGTCTTCTGGACCTTCACCCTCATCGCCGGCGCCGTCTGGGCCGAGCGTGCCTGGGGGCGCTACTGGGGATGGGACACCAAGGAGGTCTGGACCTTCATCATCTGGACCATCTTCGCCGGCTACATCCACGCCCGGGCGACCCGCGGCTGGCGCGGTTCGCGCTCCGCCGTGCTTGCGATCATCGGCTTCTCGGCCGTCATGTTCAACTTCACCGTGGTCAATCTGTTCTTCAAGGGACTGCACGCGTATTCCGGCCTGTAGGTCGGCAAAACGCGACAAACGGCCGAAAATCGCCTACGGTGGATCGAGTCGTCCTATTCGTAACTGATCGTGACCGGTGCACACGCCCCACAAAGTGCACGCGAATCACCGTGTGAGGATCCACCTAGTGCCCCCCAAGTTCCACGTTTTGAACAAGCTCCGCCCGCAGAGTGCTGTCGTTGACCTACCATCCGAAGCTCCTACCCAGCTCGTCGTAGTCGTCCGCCGCCCCGTCCAGAAGCGCCGCCTCACCCAGCGCGTGCTCGGCCTCTTCACGTTCCTCATGGTGCCCGGATTCCTGCTGGCCACCTCGATTCCCGCGCTCGCCGCCGGCACCACCGCCTTCGGCGACGACGCGGCGGTGACGCTCGCGGCACCCAAGGCCAGCACCGACGGCCAGACGGTCGCTGCTAGTGCACAGGCCGCGACGGTTCAGGTCTCGCGCAGTGCTTTCACCGCCGACACGCACGCGCAGGTGGTCGCCCGCCAGCGGGCGCAGGCGCGCGCCGGTGCCTACAGCACCGTCGGACCCCAGCAGGCCGGCGACGACTACCCGTGGCGCGCCTCGGGCGGCGGACTCTCGCCGCTCGGCTACGTCACCCGCCAGTGCACCGACTTCGTCGCGTGGCGCATCAACCGCGACCACGGCACCACCGGCCCCTACGCCTACGTCTGGGCCAACATGACCCCCAACGGCGGCTCGGCCTCGCGCTGGGCCTCGGCGTGGAACAGCCACGGCTGGCAGACCAGCAACACGCCCGTCAACGGCGCGGTCGCCTGGTTCAACGGCAACCACGTCGCCTACGTGAAGAGCGTCAACGGCGACGGCACGGTCAGCCTCGAAGAGTACAACTGGGGCGGTGACGCGTCGTACCACACGCGAACGATCTCGGCCTCTGAGGTGGCGCTCTTCCTGTACCCGCCTCCGTGATCCGTGCCTGCCGACTAGTCGGCTAGAAGCGCATAGCAACGCCGGAGCCGCGCGAGCCACCACTCGCTGCGCTCCGGCGTTGCTGCGTGCTGGTCCATCAGGCGCGGGGTGGGGCTGAAGCGGCGCACGGCGATCTCTCCGTTCTCGGGCAGGGGACGGTCATCCACCACGTCGTCGACGAAGAGGGCGGATGTCGCCAGCCCGCAGTCGAACTCGAGGCCGGGCAGCGACGCCGCAAGCTGCAGCCCCATGCCGATGCCGACCGCGGTGTCGAGTGCGCTCGAGACGACGACCGGCAGGCCCGCCTCGGAGGACAGGCCGAGCGCCGCGTGCACGCCGCCGAGCGGCTGCACCTTGACGACGAGCACGTCGGCGGCTCCCGCCCGGGCCACGGCCAACGGGTCCGAGGCTTTGCGCACCGACTCGTCGGCGGCGATCGGGATGCCCATGTACGTGATCCGCTGGCGCAGCTCGAACAGCTCGTCGACGCTCGCGCAGGGCTGCTCGACGTACTCCAGGTCGTAGCGGGCGAGGGCGTGCACGGCGTGCTCGGCCTCGTCGACGTTCCAGCCGCCGTTCGCGTCGATGCGGATGCGGCCCTCCGGCCCGAGTCGGTCGCGTACCGCGGCGACGCGGGCGACATCCTCAGCCAGGGTCTGCCCGGGCTCGGCCACCTTCACCTTGACGGTGCGGCAGGGTCCGAAGGAGTCGAGCACGGCGTCCACGCGGTCGGGGGAGACGGCGGGCAGAGTGGCGTTGACCGGGATGCGCTGCCGAAGTGCCGGGGGCGCCTCGCGCCATCCGAAGTCGATAGCCGTGGCCAGCCAGGCAGCCGCCTCGGCGTCGTCGTACTCGGTGAAGGGTGAGAACTCGGTGAAGCCCTGCGGCCCCTCGAGAAGCAGGGCCTCGCGGCTGTCGATTCCGCGAAAGCGCGAGCGCAGGGGAAGGTCGACCACGCGCGCCGTTGCGAGCAGGTCGGTGAGGGAGGGGAGCATGTGCCCAGTCTCGCAATAACGTGGGCACATGGCACGGGGAATCGAGGTCTTCGGCCGCACCGCGACGGTCGTCGAGTACGGGCCCGCGGAGCGCGGTCCCCGCACACCGGCCCTCGGAGCGGGCGCGGTGCTCGTGGCCGTGGCCGCTCTCGCCGCACTCGTCGCGGCAGTGATCGAGCGCTCCCGCGGCAGTGACCTCGTTGACATGCTCACGTGGGTCGCGTTGGGCGCCAGTTGCCTCGCCGTGCTCGGCGGCCTCGGCGCCCTGCTGACGGGGCGAGGCCGCCTCGCTGGCCTCATCGCCGTGGTTGTCGGTGCGCTCGCCAACCCCTGGCTGCTCACCCGGCTGCTCGAGTGGGCCGCGGGGCTGCACTCGTCGTGATCGGGGCGGCGCCTCTCTGGCGCAGTTAGGCTTGCCGCATGGCCGCCCCGGTATCCGAACTGTTTGACGCGTCGATCTGGCGCGACGTCGAGGGTTTCACCGATCTCGCGGACCTCACCTACCACCACGACGCCGAGGGCCGTGTTGCCCGCGTCGCCTTCAACCGGCCAGAGGTGCGCAACGCATTTCGCCCGCAGACCGTCGATGAGCTGTACCGCGCGCTCGACGACGCCCGCCAGAACCCGCGCATCGGCGTCGTGCTGCTCACCGGCAACGGCCCGAGCCCGAAGGACGGCGGCTGGGCCTTCTGCTCGGGTGGCGACCAGCGCATCCGGGGGCGCGATGGCTACCAGTACGCGGACGGGTCCACCGGACCCGGGCGCTTGCACATTCTCGAGGTGCAGCGCCTCATCCGTTTCATGCCGAAGGTGGTGATCGCGGTCGTGCCCGGCTGGGCCGCCGGCGGGGGCCACTCGCTGCACGTCGTCTGCGACCTGACCATCGCCAGCGCGGAGCACGGCAGATTCAAGCAGACGGATGCCGATGTCGGCTCCTTCGACGCCGGCTATGGCAGCGCCTACTTCGCCAAACAGGTCGGGCAGAAGTTCGCCCGCGAGGTCTTCTTCCTCGCCCGGGAGTACGACGCTGCCCGGGCTATGGAGATGGGCGCCGTCAACGCGGTGGTGCCCCACGCCTCCCTGGAGGCGGAGGCCTACGACTGGGCGCAGACCATTCTCACGAAGTCGCCGACGGCCATTCGCATGCTCAAGTTCGCCATGAACGCGGTCGACGAGGGCATCGTCGGCCAGCAGCTCTTCGCCGGGGAGGCGACCCGGCTCGCCTACGGAACCGACGAGGCCGTCGAGGGGCGCGACGCCTTTCTCGAGAAGCGGGCTCCCGACTGGTCTGGATTTCCCTGGCAATACTGAGCGGTGGAGCGTGGAGAGAGGCGCTTTCGCGCCTTTCCGCGACCCCAGCTCCGGCGACCGTCCCGGTCGACGGTTCTAGAGGTGCGTGACCTCTGCGCCGTCGTGGGTGACGACGACGCGGCGGTACTCCCCGCCCTCCTCGACCACGATGGTGGCGATCTCGTCGCGGTCGTGCGGGCTGAGGCGGGCGGTGATTGCGCCATCCGCCGTGGTGGCCAGCTGCTCGAGCAGCGCCGCCTCGACCAGGTCGCGCTCGCCGTCGACGAGCTCGCTGCCGCGGTCGTCGAGCAGCATGACGGTGAGTCCGCGCTCACGGGCCTCGCGAGTCGCCTCGGCGATGCGCTCGCTGCTGAAGCCGCTCGCGCGGATGCCGTCGCGCAGTGTCGCCTCGAGCAGCAAAAAGTGCTGCTGCTCCTCCTCGCTGAGCGGCTCCGGCTGCAGGATGCGCTCGAGGGCCGGGCGGGCATCGCGCTCCAGACGCGCGTTCTGGGCGGCGCGCTCGCGGGTGGCTGCCGCGCTCGCCGCCGCGACCGTCGTGCGCGTGAGCTGGTTGGCCTGGATCGAGGTGATGGTCTGGCTGCTGCGCCGCAGAACGAGCGCGAAGAGGGTGCCGATGAGCAGGGTGGCCGCCTGCCGAACGACGTCGTTGACCACCATGAGCGTGTCCTGCTCGGTGACGACCCCGACGACGAGCGAGATCGCGGCGAGCACGCCGAATCCGATCCAGGCCCAGCCGCGGCGGCCGCGTTGGGCGAGCACGAACAGCAAGAAGGTCATGGCACCGAGCGGCCAGGTGCTGTAGCCGGGGTTGTCGACATCCGCGATGTTCCACGACGAGATCGCGGTGACGACGCCGACCACGGCAATGACCGTGATCGTTCGCGACAGCCGGAAGGGCTCGGCGTCGGGTCGTCCGAGCACGAACAGGCCGCCCCAGAGCAGCAGGATGGCGACGACGCCCAGCCCGGGAACGATGAGGCCCGACAGGTTGAGCACCGCCACGATCGCGGTGCCGATTCCATAGAACGCGAGCACGACCCGGCCGGCCCAGTCGTTGAGGCGCAGGATCGACGTGATGTCAGTCTGCATCGGGGTCCGTCCAGCTGAGGATCACCGTCGTGCCGGCGCCCTTCGACGAGCGCACGCTCGCGTGCCCGCCCGGCTGCGAGTTGACGCGCTGCAGAATGCTCAGGCGCACTCCGAGGCGGTCGATGCCTACCCGGTTCGGGTTGAAGCCGCGCCCGTCGTCGGTGACGATGACGGCGATTGTGCGGTCGGTGAGCGTGGCCGTCGCCTCGCGGTGAACGGCCCGGCCGTCCATCCACACTCCATGGCGGATGCTGTTGCGCATCGCCTCGGTGAGGGCCTCGCTGAGCGCGTCGGCAACCTCCACCGGGATGCGCAGGTCGCTCGCGCCCCCCTCGGTCAGCGAGCTGCGCAGCGGAACGTTCGCTGCCTTCGCGGCCGCGCGCAGGAGGGCCTCGAGCTCGGCGACGGTGAGAAAGCTCGGGCCGGGCAGGTCGAGGCGAAACTGGTCCATCTTCTCGAGGGTGCGCTGCGCGCTGCGCCGCGTGATCTCGCTCGGCGTCGCTCCGTCGTGCGATGCCGCGAGCAGGGTCGCCAGAACATCGTCGTGCGTGAAGGCGTGGTAGCGGGTTCGCTGCCGCTCCAGGGTCTCGGTGGCCGCTGTCTCGGCGGCGGCGGTCTGCGCGATGAGGGCTGCGGTGTCCTGCTCGCGCCCGGCCCGCTGGGTGACCTGCAGCATGGCCATCATGAAGCCGCTGATGAGCACGATCATCACCGAGTCCTGGAAGGCGACCGACGCGTCCACTCCTCCGTAGGTGACGAAGCGCACGAAACCGCTGAGCGTGGCCATGGTGAAGAGGTAGACCCACGCGCTGAGGAACGGCAGGGCGATTGCCGCCATGCAGGTCGCGACGGTGATGATATTGATGATCCACGGCAGTTGGCCGTCGGGCATGGTGTCGACGGTCATGGCCGGAATCCACAGCGCGAGAAAGACCAGGCCCAGTGCCGCGTGCACGCCAGCGAGCACCCGCAGCACCCTAGCGGAGGTCTGGAAGGCGATTGCCGCCATGACGAGCGGGAGTCCGCAGAACCCGACAACCATGGCGATCGCGTAGACGGGGTTGAGGTAGCTGTACTGCCGGATGATGTCGGGCAGGCCGAGCATGGTGAAGACGGCGCTGCCGACGCCGACGGCGAATGCGAGGGTGCGAACGATGCGGTCGAAGGCGCTGCGCATCAGCATGAACGCACGACCCTTCTATCCCACAGACCTACGGCAACGGTGTGCTCATTCTGCCTCGTTACGCTGAGGTTGTGACGCGCGAATTGGTGCAGAGGGGCGGGGAGGGCTTTGCCCCCGCCCTGCGGGCCGCGCTCGCCGGCTCGGGGCCCGCGGTGTTCGCCGGGGAGGGGGCGGCCGACCTTCCGGCGCGAGTGCCCCAGCGGGTGGCACTGGTGGTGCAGTCGAGCGGCTCCACGGCGCGGCCGAAGCGGGTGCTGCTGTCGGCGGATGCGCTGCTGGCGAGCGCCGCGGCATCCGAGTCCGTTCTCGGAGGGCCGGGCCAGTGGCTGCTCGCGCTGCCGCAGACCTACATCGCCGGGATCGGCGTGCTCGTGCGCTCCCTCGCGGCCGGCACCGAGCCCGTGGTCATGGATCCGGCGGGATTCACGGCCGAGCGGTTCATCGCCCACGCGCAACGGCTGGAATACCCCCTGCGCTTCACCTCTCTGGTGCCGGCCCAGCTCGCCCGCCTTCTCGACGCGCCCTCCGCCTTGCCCGTGCTGCGGAAATTCGACCGGGTGCTCGTCGGCGGTCAGGCGACGCCCGCGCCGCTGCTCGCCCGTGCGCTCGCCGAGGGCGTGAAGGTCACCCGCACCTACGGCTCGAGCGAGACGGCCGGGGGCTGCGTCTATGACGGGGTGCCCAATGGCTCCACCCGGCTGCGCATCACCGACCAGATCGAGATCGCGGGGCCGACCCTCGCCGAGGGGTACCTCGACGACGAGCTGACCGCGCGGGTCTTCGTCGACGGCTGGTACCGCACGGGCGACGCCGGGTTCGTGGAGAACGGCGTGCTCACCGTGACGGGCCGCCTCGACGACGTGATCGTGTCGGGCGGGGTGAAGGTCTCGCTCGGCGAGCTCGAGCGCTTCGTGCAGTCTCACACCCCGCTCGTGGACGCGGTAGTGCTGCCCGCGGACGACGCGCGGTGGGGGCAGGTGCCCGTGGTGGTTGCCACCGGCTCCATGGATCTGGACGCGCTGCGCTCCGTCGCGATCGCGGCCCTCGGCGTCGCCGCGGCGCCCTCTCGGCTGGTGACAGTCGACAGCATCCCCCTTCTTGCCTCGGGAAAGCCCGACCGGCTCGCGCTGCGTGCAGCGGTGGATCGCTAGACTCCTGTTTCGTGGCCTCAGCGAAGCAGCAGCGAATCGACCCGAAGAAGCTCCCCGCCAAGAAGGCGGGCGGCTCCAAGAGCGGACGCCCCGGCGGGCGCCCCCCGGGAGTCGCCCCCGTGCACAAGGCCACCGCCGCCGACTGGATCGCGGGAGCGCGCCTGCGCACCATCCCGCTGGCCATCGCCCCGGTCGCCCTCGGAACTGCCACGGCCTACACGCTCGGCGACGGCGAATGGCACTGGGTGCGCGCGCTGCTCTGCCTCGCGGTCGCGGTGTTCTTGCAGATCGCCGTCAACTACGCCAACGACTACTCGGATGGCGTGCGCGGCACCGACAAGCGCCGTGTCGGCCCGCCCCGCCTCACCGGCAGTGGCGCCGCCACGCCCCGCACCGTGCTGACCGTCGCGCTGGTGTTCTTCGTGCTCGCCGCCCTCGCCGGAGGAGCCCTCATCTACCTCAGCCAGCAGTGGTGGCTGCTCGCCGTGGGCGCCGCCTGCATCATCGCCGCGTGGTTCTACACCGGCGGCAAGAAGCCCTACGGCTACTTCGGCCTCGGCGAGGTCTTCGTGTTCGTCTTCTTCGGCCTCGTGGCCACGGCCGGCACGACCTACGTGCAGGCCGGCACCGTCAACCTCGAGACCTGGATCGCCGGCACCGCCGCGGGCCTGCTCGCCTGCGCGACGCTGATGATCAACAACATCCGCGACTTGAGCCAAGACAAGCTCGTCGGCAAGCGCACCCTCGCGGTGCTCATCGGCAACTTTCCGGCGCGCATCGTCTACGTGCTGCTGCTCTCGGTGCCCTTCCTGCTGCTCATCTTCTTCGTGCTCTTCTACGAGAACGCGGGCTACGTCTACTTCGCGCTGCTCGCCGCCGGCCCGGCGATCCTCATCGGCATCACCGGCAAGACGGCGGCCGACATGATCATCGGCCTGCGCCTCACGACCCTGACGGCGTTCGTGTTTGGTGTTGGGCTGGCTTGGGCTATCGCGTTCTAGAGCTCAGGCGTGGCCGCCCAATCGAACTACAGCTTCATTAGGCGCCGGTACTCCGCGCGACGCCGCCACCGCCTCGGTAACCACGCCAAACAGCGGGATGATCTACTTCAGCTGTGCCCAGTTTTCGGCGAGGCGGATTGACCTGCACGGTGTTGGCGCAACTCAGCAATAATGGCCGGCAACTCCGTTCTTGCAAGTGCCAGCAAGTCAAGGATGGGCGTGTTTGCCTCGAAGCCCCCAGCCGTGACATAGACGTCGGGGCCACGGTCGGGATCGAGCCCTGTCTGAATAAAGCTCGCACCACCCAGCTTCTGATCTCTTCCCTCGATCACCGATTCCCACGGAGGAGGAGGTACTGCTCGCAACAAGGCATCAAGTTTCTCGAGATCAGAGTCGGAGGTGGACATCAGCTATTTCCAAACGTTCGTCAGGGTGGGAGTGAAGATAGAACTCAATTCTTGTGCAGTGCATCCATCGATCACGCAATGACCAGGATTTCCTCTGGTGGGATTCGGGGTCACCGTTCCGCCCGCAGCCCGAACGTCACCCACGGTGCTTGCACCGATTTGATTGTTTCTGAATCCAGCGGCGGCCTGATCAAGTGTCCTGCCGGAGCTGACCGAAACCCGAGAGAGAGTTCCGTCCGCGTGAGTTACGACACCAGTGCCACCGGAGAAATTGGCCGGGAGGTTCTCCCCTCCTCGAACCAGAATCAAATCGTCGCTCAAGTCACTCGGTGACTTTCGCGCCGCGCCAAAGCCAATTGATCCGGTGTCATCAAGAAGCATGCGCCGACCGGCTACTGCGGCCCGTTCGGCGACGGAGGCGACTGCGCGCTTGACCCCGGCAACGAGCGCCTTCGTCGTGGCCTTGATGGCGATCTTCGCAGCGGCCGCAGCGACCACGAACCCAGTCGCGCCGCCAGCGCTGGCGACGATGCTCACAACCGCCACCGCGATCTCAGCGACGACCGCAACGGCCTGGCCAGCTTCGAAAACCTCCTGGTGTTCGGCGATGAAGCAGTCGTACCCCGGGATCGCTTCCCCGAACAGCACATCGGAGGCGCCACCAGTCGCCTCGCTAATCATGCCCATGCCCGCGGCCGCGAGGTCCTGGCGGAAGTTGTCGTACTCCCTAGCGATGTCGTCCCAGAAGAAAAGCCCCGTCGGGTCGGTTCGCCCCACCGGGCTGTTGCCGGTGTACGCGTACGGCTGCCGCGTAGAGTCCACCGCCGGGTCCACTGTCAGGAACTGGCCCGTCTTCGGGTCGTAGTCGCGCGCCCGCAGGTGCACCAGCCCCGTCGAGGGATCCGTCCAGTTCCCCGTGAAGCCGAACGCGCTCGACGCCGCGCCGGTGTGGGCCACCGGGTTGCCGAACGCGTCGTAGCTGTCGGTGGCGACAACCACGCCAGATGCGTCAGTGATCACCCGAGGAGTGCCGAGAAGGTCGGCACCCAGGTACTGAACTCAGTCCCCCAGGAACCAGAGGTAGCGGTGGGGGCGCTCGAGCGCCACAGAGCAGGCTTCAAGTAACTGACCAACAAGCGTGCCCAGCTCGCTCTCCAGCTCCCAATTCACTATCCGCAGCGAATCCACCACCTCGTTCGCTCCGATATCGAGGATCGTCGCCGATATTCCTTCTCGGTCAATTTTTGCGCTGATGGCAGTTAGCTCACCGACCAGGGCCCTGACCTGGAGTCGATTGAGAACAGTGTGACCGAGCGGATCGACGAAACCAAGCATAGGGAAACGCCACCTGTTATCCCAGGAAACTATGTTCTGAAAAGATACGGTCAGTGAGCCCTCAACGCGCTCCGCCTTCTCGTTTTGCACCACGACAAGAATGCTCATGAGCCTATGGTGACACGGGGAACATGTTGATCAGCGTCCCCGACCACCGATCTCGGAAGGCGTTGAAAACGGAGGTGGGCATGCCATTTCCGGCAGTTCCAATCAGTGAACCTGCGTCCACTCTGTATACAACCGAGTCGTGAGCACCAACCTGCTGAATTCCCTGCATCCCATCCGTGCGGTGCGCGAGGTCGTGCTAATCGACGCCGTCGTCCCAACGCCCCACGCTCTGCCCATCCGCCACTCGCTGTTGGTAAGCGGCCCCACCCGACGTGTGGTTATCTACGGCATGAGCGATACCGTCAACGTCTAAGTCGCACATGTCGTGCACGAGCACCGGTGTCTTGCCTGCGTAGTAGGTGTGGATGCCGCCGATCTCGAGGTTGTAGGCGGTGAGGTCCTCCTCGTGCACCTCCACGGTGGAGACCTCGACCGGCTGCCCGTCGAGGGTGAGCACCAGCTCCCCGGGCTGCAGGTCGACGGCGAACACGAACGCGCCCGCGGACGCGTCCCAGAAGGGGTGCCGGTCGGTGGTCAAGACCGCATCGCCCACCACCGCCTTATCGATCAGCTTTCTGCTGCCGACC
>JAAFHU010000209.1 GCA_013297645.1 Actinomycetota bacterium | reverse complement strand
GGAGTCGACGCGCGAGGCGATCCTGCGCTCGCAGGGCGACATCCAGAACATCGCCGCGATTCCCGACGACCTCAAGGCGGTGTACAAGACGAGCTTCCAGCTCTCGCCCTACGCCTTCCTCGAGGTTGCGGCCCGCGCGCAGAAGTGGATCGACCAGGCCATCAGCCGCAACATGTACCTCGAGACGCGTGACCTCGGCGACATGATGGACATCTACTTCGCTGCATGGGAGCGCGGCGTGAAGACGACGTACTACCTGCACATGAAGCCGCGCCACACTGCGGAGCAGTCCACGGTCAAGGTCAACAAGGCCGAGGACATCGACGCGACCAAGGCCGTGCCGGCCGAGGCCGCTGCTGCCGCGACCTCCGCCGCTCCCGCTCGCCGCGGGTTCGGTGGACTCGCACCAAGGGCGGGTGCCTAATGGACCGCCTCGCTACCACGCCTGACGAATACTACGTACCGGTCGATCCGATGGACGACCTTCAATGTGAAAGCTGCCAGTAACCAATCATGGGAATTCTAGGAACGGGCCTGCAAGACGGCCTCCTGCTCAAGCCAATCAAGTACCAGTGGGCGATGGACCTCTACGACCAGGCGGTCGCGAACACCTGGTTCCCCAACGAGATCCAGCTCGGTGAAGACATCGCCGACTTCAAGAAGATGACCGACGAAGAGCGCCACGCGGTGACCTTCCTCATGTCGTACTTCAACCCCAACGAGCTTCTCGTCAACAAGGCGCTCGCCTTCGGCGTCTACCCCTATGTCTCCGCGGCCGAGTGCAGCCTGTACCTCGCCAAGCAGATGTGGGAGGAGGCGAACCACTGCATGAGCTTCGAGTACGTGCTCGAGACCTTCCCGATCGACCGTGAGGCCGCATACAACTCCCACGTCGACGTGCCGTCGATGGCCCGCAAGGAGGAGTTCGAGCTCAAGTACATCCGCCGCATGACCGAGCAGACGCTCGACATCACCACGACGGAGGGCAAGAAGGACTTCGTGCGCAACCTCGTTGCGTACAACGTCATCCTCGAGGGCGTCTGGTTCTACTCGGGCTTCATGGTCGCCCTGTCGTTCCGCCAGCGCAACCTGCTGCGCAACTTCGGCTCGCTCATGGACTGGGTCGTTCGCGACGAGTCGCTGCACCTCAAGTTCGGCATCAACCTGATCCTCACGGTGCTCGAGGAGAACCCCGACCTGCAGACCGAGGAGTTCGCCGCAGAGATCAAGCAGATGATCCTGGATGCTGTCGAGATGGAGGAGCAGTACAACCACGACCTGCTCCCCGGCGGCATCCTCGGCCTCAACGCCACGTACATCAACCAGTACGTCAAGTACCTGGCCGACCGCCGGCTCGAGGAGCTCGGCTTCGAGGCGCACTACAACGTCTCGAACCCGGCCAAGTGGATGGCCGCGGCCAACGACACCCTCCAGCTCGTCAACTTCTTCGAGTCGACGAACACGAGCTACGAGTCGAACGCCTCGGCGACCTCGAAGGTCAAGGTCGAGCAGTAACCCATAGTCGCGAAGGGGCTCGGCCGTACGGTCGGGCCCCTTTGTCTTTAAGGGAGAATGAGCCATGACCATCGAGATCACCCGCACCACCGGCCTCGACCCGCGCTCGCGGGCGCTGCGCGAGGCGATGGATGCCGAGACCTTCGGCCTCTATGCCGCCGACTTCTCTGCGATGGACCCGATGGTGCGCGAGCGCGTCAACACGGCGCTGCACACCGACCAGGCAGACCTCGTGGAGGTCGTCATCGCCTCCGAGGACGGCGTCGATCTCGGCCACGCGGCACTGCGCCACCTCGCCGCCGGGGGCTACGAGGTGAAGAAGGTGTTCGTGCAGGCGGAGGCGCGGGGGCGGGGCCTCTCGCGCATCCTCATGGCGGCGATCGAGGAAGTCGCCCGCGAGAAGGGCGAGTCCCGCATCGTGCTGCAGACGGGACCGAAGCAGCTCGAAGCGATCGCGCTCTATGCGTCGACCGGATACGTGCACATCCCCGAGTTCGGCCCCTACGCCGGGCTGAGCGACATGGTCTACATGGGCAAGGACCTCTAGTGTCGGTCGAGATCCCATCGGCGAGCCCGCATTCGGTGGATGCACCGCGGCCGAGAGTGCCCCGCTCAGTCGGACTCGACCTGCTGCGCATCGTCGCCGCGCTCTGGGTCGTGGGTTTCCACTGGTCCTACCTGACCAGAACGTTGCCCGACTGGCTCTACGAGTTCTTGCGCGAGGGCTATCTCGGCGTCGACATGTTCTTCATGCTCAGCGGCGCGGTTATCATTCATACGGCCGTCGGCCGCACGTGGAACGAGTTCGCCCGCAGCCGCTTCCTGCGGCTGTTCCCGGTCTACGTGCTCGCCTCGGCGCTCGTCGTGGTGGTGCTCGTGATCTCGGGGCAGGCAGCACCGCAGGCCGAGGACTGGCTCGCCCTGATCGGTCTGCAGTTCTGGACCGGCGGGCAGCCGTTCATCTTCGCCGCGTGGACCCTCGCCTACGAGGTGGGCTTCTACGTGCTCGTGGCTGTGCTGATCCTCGCGTCGCCGCGGGGCCTGACCGCGGCCCGCATCCGCGTCGCCTGCCTCATCTTCCTTCTCGTCTGGCTTCTCGCCAGTGCCACCAGCTTCGCGCCCCTGCAGTTCGTGACGCTCGGCATCTTCGGGCCGATGTTCGTGTTCGGGGTGCTACTCGGAACGTCGTCCAGCCTGGCGGCACTGCGCGCGAACCTGCCGGTGATGATCGTCGCCGCGGCGCTGACCTTTCAGTCGCTGCTGCTGCGCACGGCGGGCCTGGAGTGGAGTGAGACCCGCCGGCTGGTGACCGCCGCGCTCATCCTGGTGGTCTGCGCCGCCGTCATCCTCGGGGCGAGTCTGCGCGCGCAGCCGACACGCCTGCCGGCGCGCGTTGTCGGCTTCGTCACGCTCGTCTCCCTCATGACCTACCCCATCTACCTGCTGCACAACGATTTCGGCCTGGGCATCACCGGGCTGCTGCTCGACCGGGGTGCGTCGGTCTGGGTCGCCTATCTGGTGGGCGGCGGCCTCGTGCTTGCCATCTCGTGGGCGAGCGTGCGATTCATCGAGCCGTGGGCCCGGGGGCGCCTGCGCGCGCTGTTCGGGTGGAGTGCCCCGGGTCGAGCGGGCGGTGCGTCGGGCTAGGCTAG
>JAAFHU010000208.1 GCA_013297645.1 Actinomycetota bacterium | reverse complement strand
CTCGCCGGGCAGGGGCACCGACGCGTCCGCCGTGACATGCAGCAGCGCGAAGTCGGGCACCGGGCTGAAGCTGTCGACTCCCCCCGATGACACCGGCGCGAGATACGGCACCGGCAGCGGCGTGAAATCGAGCACCGACAGCAGCTCCGCCACATCCACGTGCTTGGGCGTGAGGCCGCCGCGCAGCACGTTGTCGGAGGCCGCCATCAGCTCGATTCCCAGCCCCTCGATATAGGCGTGGATGTTGCCGGCCGGCAGAAACAGCACCTCGCCCGGTTCGAGCACGGCCAGGTTGAGCATGAGGCTGATCGCAATGCCCGGGTCGCCCGGGTACGCGGCCGCAAGCTCGCCGACCAGTGTGTAGTGCGCGCCGTCGACCTGGACAGCGGCAGAGACGAGCGCATCCAGCAGCTCGTCGACGCCGGGGCCGCGTGACAGCAGCCACTCAAAAACCGGCCGGATGTCGTCGTCGCTGCCCAGCCGGTCCAGCCAGGCCGAGAGGGCCGCATCCCCCGGCACCGCGCCGAGCAGCCGCTCGATGGCGGCCCCCGTCTCCGACGCCGGGCGGAACCCGCACAGCGCGCGGAACGGCGTGAGCGCGTAGATGATCTCGGGCTTGTGCAGCTCGTCCTTGTAGTTGCGCTGCGGGGCGTCCAGCGGCACACCCGCCGCGCTCTCGCGCGCGAAGCCCTCGACCGCCTGGGCGATGGTCGGGTGCGCCTGCAGCGAGAGCGGGGATGCCGCCGCGAGCACCTTGAGCAGGAAGGGCAGGGTGGTCAGTTCCGACAGCGTGCCGCCGGCGACGAGCGACGGCGAACCGGGATGGGTGCCGAGCCAGAGCTCCGCCTCGGGGCCGCCCGAGGGCGTCGTGCCGAGCAGCTCCGCGATCGCGGTCGCAGAGCCCCAGGCGTAGTCGCGGGGGGTATTGGTGATGGCTACAAACATCCGACCGTCCTGTCGCTGAGCATTAGACCAAAGTACCAACGCGCTTCGACGGCCCCGAGGCCCCGGCTTAGAGTTTGAGAGGTTTCCGACAAGCAATGGAGCATTTGATATGACTTTCGAGCAACTCAGCAGCGACTTCTACGGGTTTGAGAACGCGCTGACGGCGCAGGAGAAAGACAAGATCATGGAGCTGCGGGCGTTCCTCGACGCCGAGGTGCGCCCCTACGCCAACGAGCTCTGGGCCAACGCCGAGTTCTTCCCCCGCACGGTCGTCGACGGCCTCGCGAAGCTCGGCATGTTCGGCCAGCCGTGGGAGGAGACCCGCCAGTTCGAGAACACCGCCGTGTTCCGCGGCTGGGTCGCCCTCGAGCTCGCTCGCGTCGACGCCAGCGTGGCCACCCTCGTCGGCATGCAGAACGGCCTCGTCATGGGAGCGATCGCGGTCGCCGGCTCCGACGAGCAGCGCGCCGAGTGGCTGCCCCGGTTCGCGAGCGCCGAGGTGCTCGGCGCCTTCGGCCTCACCGAGCCGCTCAGCGGCAGTGACACGGCCCAGGGCCTGCGCACCGTCGCCCGGCGAGACGGCGACAACTGGGTGATCAACGGCGCCAAGCGCTGGATCGGCAACGGATCGATCAGCGACGTCACGATCGTCTGGGCGCGCGACGCCGACGACAACCAGGTCAAGGGCTTCATCGTGCCCACCACGACCCCGGGGTACGCGGCCAGCCGGATCGAGAACAAGATGGCGCTGCGCATCGTGCAGAACGCCGACATCACCTTCACCGACATGGTCGTGCCCGAGGCGAACCGCCTGCAGAGGGGCAACTCGTTCCGCGAGACGGCCGCGGTGCTGCGCCTCACCCGCGCCGAGGTCGCCTGGGCGGCGGTCGGCAACTCGATCGGCGCCTACGAGGCGGCCGTCACCTACGCCGACGAGCGCATCCAGTTCGGCAAGCCGATCGGGTCGCACCAGCTGATCCAGGAGCTGCTCGCGAAGAGCCTCGGCAACATCACCGCCTCGATCGGGCTCGTCACGCAGGTGTCGAAGATGCTCGACGACGGTGTGCAGAAAGACGAGCACGCCGCCCTCGCCAAGGAGTACACGACCAGCCGGATGCGCGAGACGGTCGCCTGGTGCCGCGAGGCCCTCGGCGGCAACGGCATCGTGCTCGACTACGGCGTCATGCGGCACTTCGCCGACGCAGAAGCCCTCTACAGCTACGAGGGCACCCGCGAGATGAACACCCTCATCGTCGGACGGGCAATCACCGGCAAGTCGGCGTTCGTGTGAGCTGATACTGCGCCGCCGCTTCTGCGGCGCGCAGTGCGCTCGACGTGACGTCCACGCCACCACATCGAGCGAGCGGCTCACGCATTAAGGTTGGCGGTATGAGCTTTCTCGACCGCCCGCGCTTTCGTGCGGTCTACCTGCCCTTCGTGTTCTTCACGCTCTTCGCGGGGGATGCCTGGCGCTACACGATCAGCTGGTGGGGCTTCGGCGTTCTCGCCGTCGCCCTGACCACGGTCTCGGCGATCATGCTCGTGCGCTCGAAGAGGCGCGGCGCCTGGGCGTGGAACATGATGCCCTTCTTCCTCGCGCTCTTCCTGTTGCTGGTCACGGCGTCGATCGCGTGGTCGTACTACCGTGGCGCGACGGCGCTCGGCCTGCTGGTCACGTGGATGACGGTCACCATCGCCGTCTCGGTCGCCGTCAGCTTCACGTGGCACGAGATCCTGCGCGCGATGGGCATTGCGTTCCGCATCATCCTGGGCCTGTCGCTCGTCTTCGAGTTCGTCGTCTCCGCGGTGATCCGGCAGCCGATCCTGCCCTTATGGGTGGACTACGGCACGACGGAGAAGCTGCCGAAGCTGCTCTACTGGTCGCGCGACCTGCTCTTCGAGGGCGGCAAGATCCAGGGCATTGTCGGCAACAGCAGCCTGCTCGCCTTCGTGGCGCTCGTCGGGCTCATCGTCTTCTGCGTGCAGTTCGCCGCGAAATCGGCCAACCGCGCGCGCACCGCATTCTGGATCGCCGTGGCCGTCGCGAACATCGCCCTCACCCGATCGGCGACGATCACCGTCGCCCTCGTTGCACTCGCCTTCGTGGTCATCGTCGTGCTCGCGCTGCGCCGGGTCGGCCCGCGCGGGGCCGTCGCGATCTACGCGGCCGTTGTCGCCCTCATCGCCGGCGGCGTGGTCGCCGTCACCCAGCTGAGCTCGACTCTGCTCGGCCTTCTCGGCAAGAGCGACGACCTGACGGG
>JAAFHU010000207.1:1034-3222 GCA_013297645.1 Actinomycetota bacterium | reverse complement strand
GTTTTGCTCGCTCGGCGAGTCGTCAACGACACCGAGCACGACGAGCGGCGCGTCGAGGTGCGCACGGTTGTGCGCCTCGATGACGTCGAGGGTCTCGCGGCCGAAGCCCCCAGCACCGACGACCACCACGTCGATTCCGCCCGCTGCCTCGGGGGTCACATAGCCCTCGTCGTGAGGAAGTCGTCGATCACCGCGAACACGCGCTCGCGCTGGGGGTCGCCGAGCGCCGACCCGCTGGGCAGCGTGAGACCGGTGCGGAACAGCTGCTCCGACGTCCCGGTGATCTCCCCGCGCGCAGCGGCGAACACCGGCTGGAGGTGCATCGGCTTCCACAGCGGCCGCGACTCGATGTCGGCGGCGGTCAACGCGGCACTGAGCTCGGCGGGCGACCAGCCGGTGACGGCCTCGTCGACGATGACCGACGTGAGCCAGACATTGTCCTCCTCGTCGCCGTCGGCCCCGAACACCGTTACTCCCGGCACCTCGGCGAAACGGGCCTTGTAGAGGTCCCGCAGGTCCCGCCGGCGAGCGATCATGCCGTCCAGTCGCGAGAGCTGCGCCCGGCCGAGCGCCGCGAGGAGGTTGCTCAGGCGGTAGTTGTAGCCGATCTCCGTGTGCTCGTAGTGCACGACCGGCTGACGGGCCTGGGTCGCGAGGTAGCGCACGCGTGCGGCGATGTCGGGGTCGTCGGTGAGCAGCATGCCGCCCCCCGACGTCGTCATGATCTTGTTGCCGTTGAACGACAGCACCGACGCGCGCCCGAAGCTGCCGGCGGCGCGCCCGCGGTGCGTCGCGCCGAGCGATTCTGCCGCGTCGGCCAGCACCGGCACTCCGTGGCGGGCAGCGATCTCCTCGATCGCGGTGTAGTCGACGGCCTTGCCGAGGAGGTCCACCGGGACGATCGCGGCGACCGACTCCCCTGCGCCCCGGAGGCGCACCAGGGCCTGCTCGAGCAGTTCGGGCGACATGTTGCCGGTCGCGAGGTCCGCGTCGACGAAGTACGGCTCCGCGCCCGTGTAGACGATGGCGTTCGCGGTCGCAGCGAATGTCATCGTGCTCGTGATGACGACATCCCCGGGACCAACGCCCAACGCCAGCAGCCCGAGGTGCAGTCCCGCGGTGCCAGAGCTGAGCGCGACACCGTGCGCTACCGCGACGCGGTCGGCCAGCTCCGCCTCGAATGCGTCGACCTGGGGGCCCAGCGGGGCGACCCACCCCGAGCGGAGTGCTTCGACCACGTACTGTTCTTCGAGTGCGCCGACATCCGGCGGCGAGAGATAGATGCGCACGTCAGCCCTTCCGCGCAGTGGTGCCGGCGACCTCGGCCGAGGCGTCCTCACCGGGACGCTCCCCGAGCAGGGACATCCACGCGTCGCGGTCGAGCTCCTCGGGGTCGAGGGGATCGACGGAAGCGTGGGAAATCAGCGGATGGAAGGGCCGCTCGTCGGTCTCGCCCTCGCCGACGAGTTCCTCGTGCAGCTTCTCACCGGGTCGAAGGCCCGTGTGGACGATGTCGATGTCTTTGCCCGACATCGCGATCATTCGACGGGCGATGTCTTGGATGCGCACCGGCTCGCCCATGTCGAGGATGAGGACCTCGCCGCCGCGCGCGATCGCTCCCGCCTGGATCACCAGCTGGCACGCCTCGCGGATGGTCATGAAGTAGCGGGTGGCTTCCGGATGAGTCACGGTGAGCGGACCGCCGGCGGAGATCAGCCGGATGAAGGTCGGCAGCATCGATCCGCGGCTTCCGATCACGTTGCCGAACCGCACGGACACGTACCGCAGGCCGAGCTCATTGGCGAACCAGGAGGTCAGCTTCTCTGCGGCCCGCTTCGAGTGGCCGAGCACGCTCGTCGGATTCGCCGCCTTGTCGGTCGAGACGTTGACGAAGGTTGTGGTGCCGACCGAGCGCGCCGCGCGCAGGACGTTGAGCGTGCCCAGCACGTTCGTCTTCCAAGCCTCCTCTGGGAAACGCTCGAGAAGCGTGAGGTGCTTGAGTGCGGCGGCGTGGAAGACGACCTGGGGGCGGACATGCTCGAAAACCTGCTGCAGCTTCGCCGGATCGCGGATGTCCGCGAGGACGATTCCATCGGAGGTGAGGAGACCGTTCCCGTCGATGTCGATCTGCGTCTGCTGGAGCCCGGACTCATCGCGGTCGACCAGCACCAGCTGGCTCGGGCCGAAC
>JAAFHU010000207.1:0-1024 GCA_013297645.1 Actinomycetota bacterium | reverse complement strand
GCCGCCCGCTCCCGTTACGAGCACCCGTGCGCCTGCGACGTAGTCGGAGATCGAGGAGAGATCGGTATCGATCGGCGCGCGGCCGATGAGGTCCTCGATCGAGATGTCGCGGAGGTCCCAGTACTGCGCCCCGCCGTGAAGGATCTGCTCGAGGGGCGGCAGCACCTTGATCTGAACGGGCATGCCGTCGACCGCATCCGACACCCGACGTAGCAGTGCGGCATCGGCACGGCCAATGGCGATGATGACCGCCTCCGCACCCGTGCGTCGGACCGCGTCCGCGAGGTCGGCGCCCGTGCCGATGACCTCGATGGAGCCATGCTTGAGGTTGCGCTTGCGGGGGTTGTCGTCGATGAGTCCCACCGGGTAGTAAGGAGAGTCGGCCTCGGCGAGCAGGCGGCTCGCCAGCCCGAACCCGGCCTCGCCTGCTCCATAGATCAGTGCGGGCCGTGCGTTCTCGGCCGACGTCATGCGCTGACGCTCGACGAGCAGGCGCGAGACGACGCGCGCGGCGCCGATGAGGGCGAGCGCGATCGGCCCGGCAATGAAGACTGTGCTCCGCGGGACGCCCCAGTCGGCTCCGAACACGGCGACGGCGATCCCCAGCGCAGCAGTAATGGCACCGACCGTCAGGACGAGCGCGAACATCTCATCGAGACTGCCGAGCCGGTACCGACCCCGGTACAGGCCGCCGAGCAACCCGATGACGATCTGGAGCCCCACGGCCGCCAACACCACCATCCCGACGGCCGTCCAGTTCGGTGCGGCGGTGTCGAAATCTGCGCTCAGCAACGCGCCGAGGGACAGTGCGGCCGCCCAGGCGAGGACGTCGGTCAGGAGCGGCACAACAACTCGCGACCGCGAGTCATCGTTCTGCGCGCGCGCCTCGACCATTCAGGTCCCCTATCGATTTGGTTGAACTGCACCGGTCCGGGCGCACCATACTCACGATACCCACTTCAGCACGACACGTGGTGCGCCGCAGGTCGGGACGCGGCGGGGAGCCGTGTCCGTCGCTACGAGA
>JAAFHU010000206.1 GCA_013297645.1 Actinomycetota bacterium | reverse complement strand
GTGTCATCAGCGGCGCCTGCGCGGCCAGCTTCATCGAGACCCCGGCCTTCAGCTACCTGTGCAGCCTGCAGGTCGCGCGCAAGACCTACCACCTCGACTCCTACCGGCTGCCGGTCGCCGCGATGGCCGCCGGCTTCGAGGACTTCGCCCACCACGACGCCCTCGCCGACGCCGAGGCCTGCGCGGCGATTATCGTGCATGCGGCCCGCCGGCACGACGCCGAGTCGATCGAGCAGCTGTCGGCGCTGACGAGTTCGCGCATCGGCACCATCGGCGCCGCGCCCGCTCTGCGCTAGGCCCGTCACTCCAGAGGCGTGCCGCGCTCGATCGCCAGGGCGCTGAGGTCGAGGGCGACGAGCTCCGCCATGCGGTTGCTGCGCTCCGCGGCGTACTCGGAGTCTGCGCGGTGGCCGGTGGCATCCGTGCGCTCGATGATGACGGCCGCGACCTCCTGCCACGCCTCGATGCGCGCCCGCTCGACGATGTCGATCAGGCGGCGCTGATCGTCGGCTAGCGCGAGGAAGGCCGCGGCGGTTGCCCGCCGCGCGGACTCGCGCCACTCCAACTCGCGGCGGCGCTCGTCGACATCGTCCGCGCCCTCGACGAGCGGGGAGTCGACGGGCGACCAGTCACGGCGCTCCCTGATGCGCTCTGCCGCCTTCTCCTCGCGCGTAGCGAGCGCGCGGAACTCCGCGGCCGCCCAGTCGAGCAGCGGCCCGGTCTCGAAGCCGCGGCGGTCGCGCAGGGAGTCGACGATGATGCGGTTGCGCATGCCCAGCCGCACGACGGCCTCGGCGATCGCGACGCCCTCGGTAGCCACCCGCTCGGCGGGGGCCTGCTCGACAGGCTCGGGCGGCACGTAGGTGCCGAGGTCGACCCGTGATCGCCTGCGCAGCCATCCCATCGTCAGCTGACCCAGGTGGCGCTCTCGGCAATGCGGTCGGTCATCGCGAGCAGCGCCGGGCTGGCCGTGCCACTCGACATCGAGAAGGCGATCGTGGCGAGGCCGCGCTGGTCGGGAAACTCCAGCCAGTACTCGACGAGCGGCCGGTCGCCGGTGACCCGCACGTAGCGGCCCGATGCCGCTGTTCCGGCGTCGCCGCCGAGCCGCTGCGCCATGCGATCGAGGTGCGACGTGTCGCCGATGGCCGGGCCGATCTCATGCCAGTTGGTGCTGAGCGCGACGCCGAGCGGCTCGCCGTCGACCGGCACCACGGTCACGGCGAGAAAGCGCGCGTGCATCTTCTTCGCCGCGGCGAGCGCGGCCGTGATGAACCGCTCCATGCCGAGGCGGTTGCTCTTGGCGCCGCGGCGCGGGTAGAAGTGCTGCGCCGTCTCCTCGATCGCCGGAAGCTCCAGGTCTACCTGCTGCCAGTCGACGGGCAGCCGGATGTCGATGGCCACCGGGTGCGCTTGTCCGGCGCTGAGGATCTGCTCGAGGTCGAGCGTCGAGCCCGAGCTGGCGGCCCACGCCACATCGTCGTCCCCGAGCCGTGGACGCAGCGAGGCGAGCACCTCCGCGGCGGTGGCCGTCATCGGGTGCGGTCCCGCCGGGTCGAACTGCACCCGGTCGAGCACGGTCGCGTTCTGCTCCAGCACGTCGACCAGCGTCGAGCCGAGCCGCACCGCGAACTCGGTGTTCTCTTCCTCGCCGCTGTAGAGCGAGAGCGTCTGCGCCGACGAGAACAGCGGCAGCTCGAAGCGCTGCCGGCCGTCGGCGTCGGTGAAGGCGGTGACCAGCAGCTTGGAGCCACTCGAGCCCTCGCGGGTCAGGGGCACCACGACGTAGTCGTGGCGGAGTGCCTGCCCGACGCCGAGCGCATCGTGGTTGGCGAGCGCGAGGGCGAGTCGCTCAGATCCGATGCCCGCTATGCGGTCGCGGGGCACCCCGATCCTGTCGTCGTCGTTCTCGCCCGCCACCCGCGTCAGCCGTTCTGTGGGAAGCCGAGGTTGATACCGCCGTGCGACGGGTCGAGCCAGCGGCTGGTGACCGCCTTCTGACGGGTGAAGAAGTGCAGGGCGTCGGGGCCGTAGGCCTTCGTGTCGCCGAACAGCGAGTCCTTCCAGCCGCCGAAGCTGTAGTAGCCGACCGGCACGGGAATCGGCACGTTGATGCCGACCATGCCCACCTGCACCTCGCGCTGGAATCGGCGGGCCGCTCCCCCGTCATTGGTGAAGATGGCCGTGCCGTTGCCGTACTGGCTCGCGTTGATGAGGGCGAGACCCTCGTCGTAGCTGGCGACGCGCACGATGCTCAGCACCGGTCCGAAGATCTCGTGCTTGTAGACGTCGGACGAGGTGGCCACCTTGTCGATGAGAGTCGGGCCCAGCCAGAAGCCGTCGGCCGCCCCGTTGACCTCGATGCCGCGGCCGTCGACGACGACCTCGGCGCCGTCGTTCTCGGCGATCTCGATGTAGCTGGCGACCTTGTCGCGGTGCTCCCGGGTGATGAGCGGGCCCATGTCGCAGCCGCGCGTGCCGTCGCCGACCGTGAGCCCGGCCATGCGCTCGGTGATCTTGGCGATGAGCTCGTCGGCGACCGGCTCCACGGCAACGACGACGCTGATCGCCATACAGCGCTCGCCCGCGGAGCCGAAGCCCGCATTGACGGCGGAGTCGGCGACGAGGTCGAGGTCGGCATCGGGCAGCACGAGCATGTGGTTCTTGGCGCCGCCGAGCGCCTGCACCCGCTTGCCGTTCTTAGCGGCCGTCTCGTAGATGTACTTGGCGATCGGGGTGGAGCCGACGAAGGAGATGGATGCGACATCCGGGTGGGTGAGCAGGGCGTCGACCGACTCCTTGTCGCCGTGCACGACGTTGAGCACGCCGTCGGGCAGGCCGGCCTCTTTCATCAGCTGCGCCATCCAGATGGCCGCTGACGGGTCCTTCTCGCTCGGCTTGAGCACGACCGTGTTGCCAGCCGCGATCGCCACCGGGAAGAACCAGAGCGGCACCATCGCCGGGAAGTTGAAGGGGCTGATGATGCCGACCACGCCGAGCGCCTGCCGGATGGAGTAGACGTCGACGCCGGTCGACACGTTCTCGCTGTACTCGCCCTTGGACAGCTGCGGAATGCCGGTCGCGAACTCGACGACCTCGAGCCCGCGGGCGATCTCGCCGAGGGCGTCGCTCGTCACCTTGCCGTGCTCGCTCGTGAGGATGTCGGCGAGCTCCGCCTTGCGCGCGTTGAGCAGCTCGCGGAAGGCGAACATCACCCCTTGGCGGTT
>JAAFHU010000205.1 GCA_013297645.1 Actinomycetota bacterium | reverse complement strand
GATCGGCTTGCCGTTGTCGAGGGTCTCGGCGACGGCGAGCTCGCGCGCACGCTCCTGCACGAGGCGCGCGATGCGGAAGAGGTACTTGCCGCGATCCGCGCCGCTCATGCGCGACCAGGTCTTCTCGTAGGCGCCGCGGGCGGCGGTGACGGCAGCATCCACATCGTCCACGGAGGCCGACGCGGCCATGGTGATCTTCTTCTCGGTCGCCGGGTTGATGACGGAGAAGGGCTTGCCGCGCCCCTCGACCCAGTCGCCGTTGATGAAGAGGCCGTACTGCTTCTTCAGGTGCAGGATGCTCGTCGACTCGGGGGCCGGGGCGTAGTCCAGAAATTTGGTCATGGTCTCAATCCATCGTCACGTAGTCGGGGCCGCTGTAGTGGCCGGTTCGGAGCTTCTGGCGCTGCAGCAGCACGTCGTTCAGGAGGCTGGATGCGCCGAAGCGGAAGAGGTGCGGCTGCAGCCACTCCTCGCCGACCGTCTCGGCCACGGTCACCAGGTAGCGGATCGCGTCCTTCGACTGGCGGATTCCGCCGGCCGGCTTGACGCCGATCTTCTCGCCGGTGAGGCGGTGCCAGTCGCGCACGACCTCGAGCATGAGCAGGGTGACGGGCAGCGTGGCGGCGGGCGCGACCTTGCCCGTCGAGGTCTTGATGAAGTCCCCGCCGGCCAGGATCGCGAGCCACGACGCGCGGCGCACGTTGTCGTAGGTGTTCAGCTCGCCCGTCTCGAGGATCACCTTGAGGTGCGCGTAGCTGCCGTCGGCGCGGCGGCAGGCCTCCTTGACGGCGACGATCTCGTCGAAGACCTGGCCATAGCGGCCCGAGAGAAAGGCACCGCGGTCGATGACCATGTCGATCTCGTCGGCACCGGCGGCCACGGCATCCGCGGTGTCGGCCTGCTTCACGCGCAGCGAGGCACGCCCGCTGGGGAAGGCGGTCGCGACGGCGGCGACGCTGATGAGGCCCTGGTCGGGGTCGCCGTGGGCGGCGCCGAGGGCGGCGACGGCATCCGGCACCTTGTCGCCGTAGACGCACACCGCGGCGACGCGGGGGGTCGTGGGGTCAGAGGGGTCGGGCGTCAGCGCCTTGGCGACGAGTGAGCGCACCTTGCCGGGGGTGTCTGCACCCTCGAGGGTGGTGAGGTCGATCAGCTCAATGATGCGGTCGAGGGCCCAGGCCTTCGAGGAGGTCTTGATCGAGCGGGTGGCCAGCCCCGCTGCACGCTGCTCGAGGCCGACGGCGTCAACGCCGCTCAGCCCCTCGAGGTGCAGCTTGAGGCTCTTCTCGGTGAGGTCGTTGCCGAGCAGCGCTATCGCGCGGTCGGCGGGCGAGAGTGTTTCGATGGTCATTTCTCCTCCAGAAGGGCGTGCGCGGTGGCCTCGTCGCTGACGAGAACCGAGCACAGCCCGCTTGTGACAACCGCGCGGGCAACGCCGTGCTTGGCGCTTCCCGCGACGGCGAAGATGGCGGTCGTCGCGGACCGCAGCTGGTCGAGGCCCAGTCCCACGGTACGCGCGTCGAGGTCGGGGTCGACGATATTGCCAGCGGAATCGATGTATCGCCCCACCACGTCACCGACCGCGCCGCGGCGCACCAGCTCGGCGACATCGCCGGCCGTCAGGTAGCCGCTGTCGACGAGCACCGAGGTCGCGTCCGCGACGCCAGCGCTGTACAGATACGCGGATGCCGTGCCAGCCAGGGCGAGCACGTCGGCCACCGTGCGGTCGGCCTCAATCGCGCGCTTGGTCTCGACCTGCTCGAGAATGGCGGGGCTGGGCAGCAGCACGGCCGATCCCGCGCCGCGCTGGGCGATCGTCGCAGTGGCGTCGGAGGCTCCGCGAGGGCTCATCGCCCCGTTGATCTGCACGACGGTCACCCCGGCGGTCCAGCCCGCGGGCAGCCGCTCGGCGATCGCGTCGAGGGTGCGGCCCCAGCTGACGCCGAGGGTGCGCGGCTGCAGCTGCGCGAGGTAGTCGGCGGCGGCCTGCGGCACCCCGTCGCGCACGATCACTGCATCGGTGAGTGCGAAGCGGTCGACGAGCCGCCGCTCCAGCGGCGCGAGGCGGGCGCGGGGGTGAACGACCTCGATGCGCACGATGCCGCTCTCGCGGGCCTGCGTCAGCATCCGCCCTGCCTTGAAGCGGGAGATGCCCAGCTGCGAGCCGATCTCGTCCTGCGTCTTGTCCTGCTCGTAGTAGAGCTGCGCGACGCGCACGGCAAGCAGCTCCTCATCCATGGGTCGAGCCTAGGCGCGTTGCAACAGATGCGCAACTGAGTGCTCATATGAGCAGTAGCACTTTCGGGCCGCTCGCGAAACCCCGGGTTGTCTCAGGCTTCGGGGCGCAGGGTGGGTTCATGACTGACGACATGACAACCATCCGTGACCTCCTCGGCTCCGAGCGCACCGCCATCGTGACGACCCGCGCCGGCCACGACCTGCACAGCCGGCCGCTCGCCCTGCTCGGTGCCGACGACTTTGACGGCACGCTCTGGTTCTTCACCAACGACCCCTCCCCCAAGACCGCGGATATCGACACGCATCCCGAGGTGAACGTCTCGGTGGGCGGCTCCAAGGGCTACCTCTCGCTCGCCGGCACCGCAGTGGTCAGCCGCGACCAGGCGATCATCGACAAGTACTGGAACCCGTGGGCCGAGGCCTGGTTCGAGGGCGGGCGCCAGGACCCGTCGGTCGCGCTGCTCGAAGTGACCGTCGACTCGGTCGAGTACTGGGACCTCGACAAGCCGAAGCTCGCTCGCGCACTCGAAGTCGTCAAGGCCATCGTCACCAAGACGCCGCCGGATGTCGGCGAGAGCAAGACGGTCGAGCTCTAGATGGGTACCGACTCGGTCGGCGTCTCGAGGTAGGACCCCCAGCAGGTGATGCCGCGGAAGCCGAGATCCCAGCCGTCGGGCGAGGGGATGTAGGGAAGCACCGTCTCTTCACCGCGCAACCCGAGCGCAGCGCACTCGGTGTCGGAATAGGAGTAGAGCGCGTCCTCGCCGGGGAAGACGTCGGTGGACTCCGCCGGGAAGTCGACCGAGCCCAGGTAGCGCCAGAAGTACTCGTCGCCGCTGCAGTCGGCGTAGTACGCCTCCGTGCTGTCGTAGGGCCCGTAGCCGTCGCCGATCACGCACACCTCATAAGTGCGCGGGTTCTCGTCAATATCTGAGACCAGGTCGTCGAGGTCGGCGGGCAGCTGCTCGAGATCGGGATCTCTCCAGTCGCTGTCGAGCGCCGAGACCGCGATATCGCAGCGGATGCGGTGGTCGCCGTCGTTCCAGTCGTCCTC
>JAAFHU010000204.1 GCA_013297645.1 Actinomycetota bacterium | reverse complement strand
GCACTTTCCCGAGGGATGGCGCGAGCTGGGCCTCAACGGCGCCCACCTGGTCTTCAACCCCAACGCCACCAAGCCGGGCCTCTCGAACCGGCTGTGGGAGGTCGAGGGCCCCGCGGCCGCCGTCGCCAACGGCTACTTCGTGCTGCAGCCCAACCGGGTCGGCAAGGAGGACAACGAGTACGGCGACCTCGCCGTCGACTTCTACGGCACCAGCCAGGTGATCGACCCGCGCGGCAACTTCGTCGGCGAGCGGGGATCGGGCACGGCCGAGGAGGTCGTCATCCGCGACCTCGAGATGGACATGGTGCGCGAGATGCGCGACGACTGGCAGTTCTACCGCGACCGCCGCCCCGAGTCCTACACGTCGATCCCGAAGGCATAGCCATGGCAACCACACTGATCCAGGGCGGCACCGTGGTGTCGTCGACCGGCCGGGTCGAGGCCGATGTGCTCGTCGACGGCGAGAAGATCGTGGCGCTCATGGCGCCGGGCACGACGCCCCTCGGCACGATCGCGGCGCACACGGTGATCGACGCGACCGGCAAGTACGTGATTCCCGGAGGAGTCGACGCGCACACCCACATGGAGCTTCCCTTCGGAGGCACCGCGGCATCCGACACGTTTGAGACCGGCACCCGGGCAGCGGCCTGGGGCGGCACGACGACGATCATCGACTTTGCCGTGCAGACCTACGGCCAGCGCGTCATGGACGGCCTCGCCGCCTGGCACGAGAAGGCCGCCGGCAATTGCGCCATCGACTACGCCTTCCACCAGATCATCGGCGAGGTCAACGACGACTCACTGCAGGCCATGCGCCAGTTGCCCGACGAGGGCATCTCGAGTTTCAAGCTCTTCATGGCCTACCCGGGCGTCTTCATGTCGGACGACGCGCAGATCTTCAGGGCGATGCAGGTCTCGGCCGACACCGGCATGATGACGATGATGCACGCCGAGAACGGCCCGGTCATCGACGTCATGGTCAAGCAGCTGCTCGAGCAGGGCAAGACTGATCCGTACTACCACGGGGTCGCCCGCGCCTGGCAGATGGAGGAGGAGGCAACGCACCGCGCGATCATGCTCGCGAACCTCACGGGTGCTCCGCTCTATGTGGTGCACGTCTCGGCGAAGCAGGCGGTCGAGCAGCTCGCCGCGGCCCGCGACATCGGCCAGAACGTCTTCGGCGAGACCTGCCCGCAGTACCTCTACCTCTCGCTCGAGGACCAGCTCGGCGCCGAGAGCGACGAGTACGGAAAGTTCGAGGGCGCCAAATGGGTCTGCTCGACCCCTCTGCGGTCGAAGCACGAGGGCCATCAGAACCACATGTGGCAGTCTCTGCGAACCAACGACATCCAGATGGTGTCGACCGACCACTGCCCCTTCTGCATGAAGGGCCAGAAAGACCTCGGCCTCGGCGACTTCAGCAAGATTCCCAACGGGATCGGCTCGGTCGAGCACCGCATGGACCTCTTGTACCAGGGCGTCGTCGACGGCCAGATCACCCTCGAGCGCTGGGTCGAGATCACCTCGACCACCCCGGCGCGCATGTTCGGCCTCTACGGCAAGAAGGGCGTCATTCAGCCAGGGGCGGACGCCGACATCGTCATCTACGACCCGATGGGCCACACCTCCATCGGCTACGGGGAGGGCAAGACCCACCACATGAACATGGACCACTCGGCCTGGGAGGGTTTCGAGATCGACGGCCACGTCGACACCGTGCTCTCGCGCGGCAAAGTCGTCGTCGATGGCAACCAGTACCTCGGCGCCAAGGGTGACGGCCAGTTCGTCAAGCGCGGTCTGAGCCAGTACCTGATCTAGGAGAACACCACATGGACTTCGGAGCAGTACTACAGACCAACCCGCCGGCCTCGCGCACCGTCGCGCTCGCCAAGCTCGCCGAGCAGCATGGATTCAGCCACGTCTGGACCTTCGACTCGCACCTGCTCTGGCAGGAGCCCTATGTGATCTACAGCCAGATCCTCGCCGAGACCAAGCGGGTGATCGTGGGCCCCATGGTGACCAACCCGGCGACCCGGGACTGGACGGTCACGGCATCCACCTACGCCACCCTCAACGAGATGTACGGCAACCGCACGATCTGCGGCATCGGCCGGGGGGACTCCGCGGTGCGGGTGACGAACGGGGCGCCGACGACGCTGGCGACGCTGCGGGAGTCGATCCATGTGATCCGCGAACTGGCGAACTCGCGCGCGGTCGAGTACAACGGCGCGCAGCTGCAGTTTCCGTGGAGCCGCGGATCGACCCTCGACGTCTGGGTCGCGGCCTACGGCCCGCTCGCGCTCAAGCTCACCGGCGAGGTGGGCGACGGCTTCATCCTGCAGATGGCCGACCTCGATGTCGCGAAGTGGATGATCCAGACCGTTCGCGACGCCGCGGACAACGCGGGGCGGGATCCGATGAGTATCAAGTTCTGCGTCGCGGCGCCGATGTACATCGGCACGGACTGGGAGCATATGCGCGACCAGACCCGCTGGTTCGGGGGCATGGTCGGCAACCACGTCGCCGACATCGTCAAGAAGTACGGCGAGGGATCGGCGGTGCCGAAGGCGCTGACCGACTACATCGCGGGCCGCGAGGGCTACGACTACAACTCGCACGGCAAGGCAGGCAACGACCACGTCGACTTCGTGCCCGACGAGATCGTCGACCGCTTCTGCGTGCTCGGCACGGCAGAGCAGCACATCGAGAAGCTCGAGGCGCTCAAGGCCCTCGGCGTCGACCAGTTCGCCGGCTACCTCCAGCACGACAACAAGGAAGAGACGATGCGGGTCTATGGCGAGACGGTCATCCCCGCCCTGCAGGACGCGATCGTAGCCAAGGCATGATCCGTCGAGTGGCGTGGGGCGCGGTCGGCGTCTTCGCGCTGCTCGCAATCTGGGAGCTCTACAAGTTCGTGGGCCCCGCAGACGGCTTCGTCGTCGGCGCCGTCGAGGGCGAGACCGGCTCGGGAGTCATGCTGCTGCCGCGCACGAACGACCGCTCGATGCCGCATATCTGGACGATGGTGGCCCGACTGTTCGAGTCGACGAGCGGGGGCAACACCCCGCCGCTGTATGTTCCGGTCGTCACGGCAGCGCTGTCCACCGTGGGCATCGCCGCTGTCGGCTGGCTCATCGGCGTCATCGTCGGCGCCGTGCTCGGGGCGGTCATGCAGCGCTGGCGCCTCGCCGAGTGGGGCCTGCTGCCGTGGATCGTCGTCAGCCAGACGGTGCCGCTCATCGCCTTCGCCCCGATCATCGCCAGCATCGGAACCCAGATCGACCGCGGCCCGGGCCTGCCGTGGCCGCAGTG
>JAAFHU010000203.1 GCA_013297645.1 Actinomycetota bacterium | reverse complement strand
CGCGATCACGTCGGCGAGCCAGTCGCCCAGGGGGCGGGTCGACTCGGCCGTCGCACCCGGCGCGACCTCGTGCGCCTCGATCGGCGGGATCACGAGGGGCGAGAGGATGCGTCCGCCGTTGGAGGCGGGCAGGGCGCTCATGCGGTGGTCGCCGCGCGGGCGGATGGTCGAGAGAATGTTGGCCGTGCTGCCGCTGGCGGTGAACAGCTCTCTGGGAAGGTAGCTGCGCATCCAGCTCTCCAGCTGGGCGAGGTGCTCCGGGTTGTC
This sequence comes from Actinomycetota bacterium, assembly GCA_013297645.1. GTDB lineage: Bacteria > Actinomycetota > Actinomycetes > Actinomycetales > Microbacteriaceae > Conyzicola. The sequence goes on along the minus strand of JAAFHU010000203.1, from coordinate 3,050 downwards.
GGTCACGTGGGCCAGCGGCACCTGGTGGGCACGCCAGGTGCCCTCGACCGGCAGGCCGTCGACCTCGCGGGGGCCGGTCCAGCCCTTGGGGGTGCGCAGGATGATCATCGGCCACACCGGGCGGGTAGTCGACTCCGCGACCCGGGCGTGCCTGCGGATCTCGGCGATATCGTCAGCCGCGCGCTCGAGGGCTGCCGCCATCGCGCTGTGGACGGCCATGGGGTCCTCGCCGTCGAACCCGCCGGACACGATGATCGGCTCGTAGCCGTACCCGCGGAACAGGGCGATCAGCTCGTGCTCTGGTATGCGCGCCAGCACGGCGGGGTTGGCGATCTTGTAGCCGTTGAGATTGAGGATCGGCAGCACGGCGCCGTCGGCCTCGGGGTTGAGGAACTTGTTGAGGTGCCAGCTCGCCGCGAGAGTGCCCGTCTCGGCCTCGCCGTCGCCGACGACGCAGGCGACGATCAGGTGCGGGTTGTCGAGCGCGGCTCCGAAGGCGTGCACGAGCGAGTAGCCCAGCTCACCGCCCTCGTGGATCGACCCTGGCGTGGTCGGCGACGCATGCGAGGGGATGCCGCCGGGGCTCGAGAACTGCCGGAACAACGCGAGCATGCCCGCCTCGTCTTTGCCGACCGCCGGGAACAGCTCGGAGTAGGTGCGGTCGAGCCAGGTGTTGGCCACCATGGCCGGACCGCCGTGGCCCGGTCCCGCGATGTAGAGCACCTCGAGCGAGCGCGCGACGATGAGGCGGTTGAGGTGCGCATAGATGAGGTTGAGGGCCGGCGAGGTTCCCCAGTGCCCGAGAAGGCGCGGCTTGATGTCGGAGGCGACGAGCGGGCGGCGCAGCAGCGCGTTGTCGCGCAGGTAGATCTGGCCGACGGTGAGGTAGTTGGCGGCGCGCCACCAGGCATCCACTGCGTAGAGCGGGTGGTCGCTGCGACGGGAGAGCTCGGTCGACTCCGTGACTGTCATGGCCCAACGCTACGGCGGGCGCCTGTGGCGCTCACAGAGTCGAAGGTCCTAGCCCTGGTGCTCGCGGTTCTCGAGGTGCAGAACGGCCGCCTGCGTGCGGCGCTGCAGCCCCAGCTTGCTCAGCAGGCCGGAGATGTAGTTCTTGACCGTCTTCTCGGCCAGGCCGAGGCGCTCGCCAATCTCGCGGTTGGTGAGGCCCTCGGCGATGAGCGGCAGGATCTCTCGCTCCCGGGCGCTCAACGCCTCAAGCCGGGGATCGGACTGGTGGGTATCGGTGATGCGCTGCACCACCCGTGTGCTCATGGAGGGGTGGATGAGCGTCTTGCCCGCGGCCACCTTGCGCAGCGAGTCGAGCAGGCCGCTGCCCTGTACATCCTTGATGACGTACCCGGCGGCACCAGCCAGCACCGCGGCGTAGATCGCCTCGTCATCGTCGTAGCCGGTGAGAATGAGGCAGGCGACCTCCGGATTCTCCGACCGCACCTCGCGGCAGACGTCGATTCCGCTGCCGTCGGGCAGGCGCACGTCGAGGATCGCGACATCGGGACGCGTGGCGCGGATGCGCGCGCGGGCCTGCGCCGCCGTGCTCGCCTCACCGACGACTTCGATGTCGGCCTCGGCGGTCAGCAGCGCGGCGATTCCTCGGCGAACCAGCTCGTGGTCGTCGAGGAGGAAGACGCGGATCATGATGGCTCTCCAATCGGAACTGTCCAGGTCAGGCGGGTGCCGGCGTCGTCCGACGCGAACTCGAAGCCGCCGCCACGGCGAACGGCACGCTGCTCGAGGTTCGAGACCCCGCTGCGGCGGGTGGAGCCCAGCGCCCCGTGCCCGTCGTCGGTGACCCGGAGAACGACGTCGCTTTCGGTGACAGTGAGCTCGACGCTGCTGGTGTCTGCTGCTGCGTGCTTGACCACGTTCATGAGGGCCTCGCGCACGACCGCGACGACGTCGTCGGCGAGGTCGCCGGTGATGACGAGGTCGACCGGTCCAGAGAAGCTGACGTTCGGCGTGCGCGCCAGTCGCGGGGCGACCTCGTTGGCCAGGTCGATGATCTGGTGGCGCACGGTCGCGTGCCGGTCGGCGGTGGGGCGGGAGAGGGCGAAGACGACCGTGCGGATGTGCGAGATGCTGGCATCAATATCCGCGACGGTCTGCGTGATGCGGTCGGCGATCTCGGGGGAAGTCACCCCGGCCACCGTCTGCAGCTCCATGCCCGCGGCGAACAGCTGTTGGATGACGTGGTCGTGCAGGTCGCGCGCGATGCGGCCGCGGTCCTCGAGCAGCGCCACGCGCTCGCGGTTCTGGCGCGCGATGGCCAGCTCCATCGCCACGCTCGCCTGGCCCGCGAAGTCGGCCGCGAGCTCCAGGTCGGTGCGCCGGAACCGGGGGGACTGCCGGAGGCGTCCGACGAGCAGCACGCCGGTGGTGCGGCCGAGCGAGACCAGGGGCACAGCCATGACCGGTCCGAGGGCGCGCCCGTCGCTGAGCTGGAGGTCGTACTCGGTGCTGTCGTCGATGAGGCGCGGCTGGCGCCCTTCGAGCACGCTCGCACTCAACGTCGCCGCCATGGGGATGCGGCCGCCCTCGAGCAGCTGCTCGTCGATGCCGCGCGCGGTGTCGACGCGCATGTAGCCCTCGTCGTCGCTCGCCTGCAGCACCCACACGACGTCGGCGTCGGCGAGGGCGAGCACCCGGGTCGCGAGGGTCGCGACCACGTCGACGTCGTCGCTCGAGAGCAGGGCGGCGGTGATCTCGGCGGACGCCGCCGCCCACGCCTGCCTGCGGTGGGTCTCGGTGAACAGGCGCGCGTTCTCGATGGCGATGCCCGCCGTCGCGGCGAGCGCGGTGACGAGGCTCTCGTCCTCCTCGCTGAACTCACCGGTCGCCTGGTTGCTCAGGTAGAGGTTTCCGTAGACCTCGTCGCGCACGCGGATCGGCACGCCGAGAAAGCTCTGCATCGGCGGGTGGTGCGCGGGAAACCCGACCGAGCGCGGGTCGGACGACAGCTCGGGGATGCGAATCGGGTGGGGGTTCTCGATGAGCGCGCCGAGCAGCCCGTGGCCCTCGGGCAGGTGGCC
>JAAFHU010000202.1 GCA_013297645.1 Actinomycetota bacterium | reverse complement strand
GACTTGGGTGTGCCATCCGCGTTGATTGCCCGCGGGAAGTGGTCGTTGGTGAGCACCACGGCAGGGCCAATGAAGACACCCCGTTCGAGCTTCGCGGGCTCATAGACGAGCGCGTAGTTCTGAATCTTGCAGTTGTCGCCGACCTCGACGCCCGTGCCGATGTAGGCGCCGCGGCCCACGATGACGTTCTCGCCGAGCTGGGCGTTCTCACGCACTTGGGCGTAGTGCCAGACCTTCGCCCCTGCCGCGATGCTCGCACTGGCAGCAACGTCGGCGGTGTCGTGCACGTAGCCTGTCGAGGCGGTCATGGTTGTAACTCCGAAAGGCGAAAGGCAGCGTGAGCGGTCGGAAAGCAATCCTACCCGGTCAGCCACAGGCAATAGTCTGGTGGCCATGACCGAGCCGATTCCCGCCAACGTCGGGCGCGGTCTCACCCGCCGGGTGCTCGCGTTCGCGGGCCTCCCCTTCCTCTCGCTCATCACCCCCTTCCTCTTCCTCCCGCTGCTCGCCCGTGTCGCGGGGGCGGAGGCCTGGCTGGCCATCGCCGTCGGCCAGTCGATCGGCGGCTTCTTCGCGCTCGCCGTCTCCCTCGGCTTCAATACGGTGGGCCCCGCACTCGTTGCCCTCACCCCCGACGAGGGCCGTGCGGCGGTGCTGGTGTCGAGCATCCGCGCCCGGCTCGTGGTCTTCGTTCCGAGCGCCGTTCTCGCGGCCGTCATCGCGGCGCTGGTGGTGCCGGACGGCTTCGCCCTCGTCGGGGCGCTGATGAGCCTCGCGATGGTCCTCACCGGGCTGTCATCGTCGTGGTACATGATCGGCCTGGGGCGCGCCGCGCTCATCGCCGTCTTCGAGATCGCTCCGCGCATTGTCGCAACCCTGGCGGCGGCCGTGGTGCTACTGGTCTCGTCGTCGGTGCTCTGGTATCCGGCGTTCCTCATCGTGGCGTCGGTGGCGAGCATCCTCGGTTTCGCGGTGTGGACGATGGGATGGCGCGGCCTGCGCCACCCCGGCCACGCGCCGGTTCGCGAGATCCTGCTGGCCAATCGCTCGGCCGTCGCCACGGAGCTCGCGGCCGGAGCGTACAACTCGCTCGCCGTCACCTTCGTCAGCCTGACGGCCTCGGTCGCCCAGGCGGCGTCGTACGTGGTGGGAGACAAGCTCTACCGCATCGGGCAGTACTCGGTCTCAGCGCTGGGCAACGCCCTGCAGGGCTGGGTGGTCGAAGACAACCGCCAACAGTTCGCACAGCGCGCGCGGCGGTCGTTCCTGCTGCACGGCGCCCTCGGCCTCAGCGGGCTCGGGGCGTTCGCGCTCATCGGCCCGTGGCTGTCGGTCGTGCTCTTCGGCTCCGCGGTCGCCATCGATCTGCCAACGGCGCTGGGCTTGGGCGTTGCGACCCTCGGCATTGCGCTCGGCACCACCCTCGGGCGCATCACCCTCGTCGGGCTCGGCGCGCGACGGGAGTTCATGACGAGCGTCTTCATCGGCGCTGCGGTCGGCACGGCGTCGATCCTCGTGCTCAGCGGCCTCTACGGCGCGGCCGGTGGGGCGTGGGGACTGGCGCTGGGCGAGACCGCCTCGGTCACCGCGCAGTCCGTCTTCCTTCGACGCGTGTGGAAGAGGGCGTTCTAGAGCGGTTCCTGCTGCAGCGGACGGCGCAGGGCGGTGCGCCAGCTGAGGCTCTGTGAGGCGTTGACGCAGCAGATGACGAAGATCATCCAGCCGAACTCGATGAGGATGCCGCTCTCGGCCAGCGAGGCGGTGAGTAGGGCTGCGAGCACGACGGCCGGCCAGGTGTAGACCACCGTGCGCTGGCGTGCCGCCAGCAGCCAGGATCGCACGAAGGCGAGGCCCAGCATGCCCAGGAAGATCGCGAGCCCGACGAAGCCGAGCTGGAACCACACGTCGAGATAGGCGTTGACCGCCGACGCGGACGGTCGCCCGCTGCCGAGCCCGAAGGAGACGAAGGGGGCGATGGCATCGTTCCACTGCCCGATCCAGCCCCACCCCTCGACGGAGTGCAGCTTGAGCAGCGTCCACACCTCCTGCCACAGGCGCAGCCGGTAGGTGAGCTCGCCGCCCGCATTGAGGGCGGTGATGATGGGCGTGCGCAGCGCCCACGCGAGCACCGCGCCGACCACGGCGAGCCCGAGCACGATGAGGTGCAGCACCCGCCGGCTCTGCGCGGGAGCCCGCCGCAGGCCGTAGAGCGTGCCGAGCACGACGACCGCGACAACGGCGGTACCCCACGCGCTGGGGGACCGGGTAAGCAGCAGCGTGATCGACGCGAGCGCGATCGACCCGATGGCGAGGCCGCGGGTGATCGAGACCGTGCGCCACTCGATGACGAAGGTGAGCGCGCCGATGACGGCGAGGAGGCCGAGCTCGTTGCGGTTGCCGAGCAGCCCAGAGACCGGGCCGCCCTGGGCGAGGTGCGCGTCGATGCCGAGGAAGGCGATCGGGCTGTCGATGAGCAGTCCGCTGAGCACCTCGAAGGCGAGCGACAGCACCAGCACGAAGCGCAGCACGTCGCCGAAGCTGCGGATCACCTGGATGGTGTCGCGCACGAGCGCGATGTACACCGCGAGCACGGTGTACGCGGCGAGGGAGCTGAGGCCGCCGATGGACGCCCACTGGTACTGGCTCCAGAGGAGCGACAGGGCCGCCCACGCGAGGAAGGCGAGCAGCGAGATCGGCACGACGGCCAGGCGGTCGATGCTCTCGCGCCGCGCCCACAGCGATCCGGCAGCGAGAACCACGAGCGACGCGAGGATCGCGATGAGCCCGGCCCAGCCGATGACGTTGTGGATCGCCCACGACAGGATCCCGGTGCCGATCGCGGTGGTCGCCAGTGCCGAGGTGAAGCGGGGCGAGCCGAGAAGCTCGCTCAGCGACTGGATGAGGTTCGGCCGCGGCACCTACGCCACCACGGGCCGTTCGTGCAGCTTGGTCTTGACGGTGATGATCACCAGCGTGAGCAGGCCGTACTCGACGAGAAGGCGGCTCTCGGCGAGGCTCTGCACGAGCAGCGCGACGAGCAGCAGCAGCGGCAGCATCGAGATCGCGGTGAAGCGGCCGGGCGTCGTCGGGCTGACCTTCTCGGTCTGGGTCGCGATCTGCCACGAGCGGATTCCCGTGCTGAGCACGAGCAGGCCGAAGACGATGAGTCCGACGACGCCGATCTGCAAGAAGATGTCGAGCCAGGCATTGTGCGCGTGCAGCTGGCGCACGCCGGCCTCGAAGGCGAGGGTGTCGAAGGGGGCGACCCACGGCACCCACCAGCTCACCCATCCCCAGCCGGCCACGGGGCGCTGCTGGGCGAGGGTGATGACGGCGTTCCAGATATCCAGCCGGCCCGTCAGGTCGTCGCTCTTGCCGA
>JAAFHU010000201.1 GCA_013297645.1 Actinomycetota bacterium | reverse complement strand
CACGACCGAGGCGGAGGTCGACGCGCTGGTGGCAGCGCTGCCGGGCGCCGTTCGCAGGGCCTCCATGGCCGGTCTCGCCTAAACTCGCTGGATGCGCATCCGCCTTTTCGCCTCCGCCGCGCTCGTGCTGGCCCTCACCGGATGCACGACCCCCGCGGCCGAGACTCCGATGCCGGCGCCCACGCTGAGCCCGGCGCCCGCGGCCGTTCTCAACCCCGACCTCGTGCCCATGGCGCTCGGCGTCGTGACCGAGGAGAAGGCCGCTGCCGAGGGCAACCGGCTCGGCGACGCGCTCGAAGCGCTGATCGAGCCGGGCTCGATCGTCAATGTGTCCGACGAGTCGCAGCTCGCCCCGGCCGCCGACGACCTTCCGCCCTACTACGTGGTCTACCGCACCTACACTCTTGACCCGGCGGTCGACTCGCTCACCCTCGCCCAGACGATCGTGGCGATCTTGCTGCAGTCCGGCTGGACCAGCTACGACGAGACGAACGAGGGCGGCCAGTTTCTCGCGGCGCTGAGCGGGGGAGCGGCCGATGCGCCGTGGTTCGCCCTCGTCGGCGGGGACGCCTCGGTCGAGGGGCAGTCCGTCGTCACCTTCCAGATCGCCAGCCCCGACGTCACCCAGTAGGCGCAGCCGGCCCGCGGCGACGGGGCCCGCATCGCCTAGTCTCGACTAGTGGTCTTCTCGAGCCCGGTCTTCCTCTTCCTGTTCCTGCCGGTCGTGCTGCTCGGCCTCGCGCTCGTGCGCCTGCGCCGGTTCCAGGCGTTCTGGCTGCTCGGGCTCAGCGCGCTGTTCTACATCTGGGGCGCAGGGCAGGCGGTTCTCATCCTCGTCGCCGTCACGCTGGCCGCCTATGCCGCCGGGTGGATCCCCTGGCAGCGTCTCACGGTGCGCTGGCGTCGGGTGCTGCTCGCGGCCGTCATCCTCGTGCTGCTGCTGCCCATCCTGTTCTTCAAGTACCTGCCGCCCCTCGCCGGGGCGGCCGGCAGCGACGCTTTCGCGGCGGTCGCCATCCCGCTCGGCATCTCGTTCTTCACCTTCCACGCGGTCTCGTATGTGATCGATGTCTGGCGCGGCACCATTGTGCGGGAGCGCAACCTGCGCGACTTCTCGCTCTACCTCTTCGTCTTCCCGCACCAGATTGCCGGACCGATCGTGCGCTACGCCGAGATCCGCGACGAGCTGCACGGCTTTCGCGAGGCCTCGCTCCCGCAGTTCGGCTATGGCTTCACCCGCTTCACCTGGGGCCTCGCCAAGAAGGTCATCGTCGCGGACCAGGTCGGGCGGCTTGCCGGCGAGATCTTCGCGATCAACGCGGGCGGCACCGACCTCTCGCTCGCGACGGCCTGGCTGGGCGCCGTGCTCTACGCGGTGCAGATCTACTTCGACTTCAGCGGCTACTCCGACATGGCCATCGGCCTGGCGATCATGCTCGGCTTCCACTTCCCCGAGAACTTCGCCCAGCCATACCGCTCGTGGAGCGTCACCGAGTTCTGGCGGCGCTGGCACATGACGCTGAGCCGCTGGTTTCGCGACTATGTCTACTTTCCGCTGGGCGGCAACCGGCACGGGGTGCTGCGCGAGTACGGCGCCCTGCTGACCGTCTTCCTCCTCACCTCGCTCTGGCACGGCGGCACCCTCAATTTCCTCATCTGGGGCGGCCTGCACAGCGCGGCGCTCATCATCGAGCGGGCAACCGGCCTGCGCGACTCGCAGCGGCTGCTGATCGTGCGCCGGGTGCTCATGCTGCTGTTCATCATCATCAGCTGGGTGCCCTTCCGCACCGCCACCACCGACCAGCTCGGGCGGTACTGGTCGAACATGGTCACCGGCTCTCTCGACGGCCTCGCCCCCATCGCCATCACCGGCCTCACGCCCGCGGTGCTCATCGCCCTCGCGATCGCGGTCATCTCGCTCATCGGCCCCGCGCGGTCGACCGGCTTCGGGGCGGTCTTCGGCACCCGGTCGTCCCTCGAGCTTGAGCGCTTCCGCTTCCGGCTCGCCATCCCGCTCGGCATCGTGCTGTTCGTCATCTCCTCGCTCGTGCTGCTGTGGTCGAACTTCAGCCCCTTTCTCTACTTCCAGTTCTAGGACCTGCCATGACTCCCTCCGATCCCTCCGCCACCAGGCGCGGCCGCATCGCCGCCATCGGCTTCTCGACCGTGCTGCTCGTGGCGCTCTTCTTCCCCGCGAGTGCCATCGACGAGAACAAGGCGCCGCCGGCCGCGCCACAGCTCTCGATCGAGGGCATCACGAGCGGCGCGCTGCTCGGCCAGATCCGCGATGCGGTGTCCACCAATTTCGGGCTGCGTTCGCTCGCGATCCAGACGATCGCGCGGGCCACCCTCGCACTCGGTGCCAGCCCGACGCCCATGGTCTACCTCGGCGAAGACGGCGAGCCCTTTCTCTCCGAGGATTTCGTCGGAGCGTGCAGCACCAACCTCGAGGCCTTCCACATTCACGAGACCCTCGACGAGATCGCCGCTGCGCAGAAGGCCGCCGGCCGGGAGTTCCTCTTCGCGGTCGTCCCCGACAAGGGCTCCATCGACCGCGACAAGCTCGGTTCGGCCGAGGACTCCCTCCTCGCCTGCAACGACGTCAACCGCGCCTACCTCGAGTCGATCCCCACCATCATGACCGCGTGGAATTCCTTCGAGGCCTCGGATGACGAGCTCTACTTCTTCGGCGACAGCCACTGGAACTACGTGGGCGGCAGCAGGTTCGCGGTGGAGCTGCTCAACCGCGTGCAGCCGGGAATCGTGCAGCCCGGCGACCTCGTCGAGACGCAGGAGCAGCACTCCGGTGACCTGTTCCTGCTCATGGGCCTCGAACAGCTCGAGACCACGACGGTCGTCACCGCCGAGCGATCCGGGGTCGATACGCAGTACGACTCCGAGGTGACGCCGCTCGGCTACACCGTGCAGCGCTGGCGCAGCTCCGGCGACGCCGCGCTCATCACGGGTCGAACGCTCATCGTGCACGACTCGACCTTCGCCTACAACTCCGCGGTGTACGGGCCCTACTTCGAGGACCTCACCAGTGTGCCGATCCAGGCCCTGTCTGATCCGGGCGAGATCGCACGGCTTGGCGACTACGACCGGGTGATCGTGCAGCGCGTGCAGCGCGGCGTGCAGAGCGACCTCGACCTGCTGCTCGCGATCGACTGGCTCTAGCGGTACCTAGACTTGGCTGCATGAAGGTTGTGGCCGCGATGAGCGGGGGAGTCGACTCCGCCGTGGCGGCCGCGCGCGCCGTCGATGCCGGCCACGAGGTGGTCGGCGTGCACCTCGCGCTCAGCCGCATGCCCGGCACCCTGCGCACCGGCAGCCGCGGATGCTGCACGATCGAGGACTCGATGGACGCGCAGCGGGCGGCCAACATCAT
>JAAFHU010000200.1 GCA_013297645.1 Actinomycetota bacterium | reverse complement strand
TAGTTGGAGCTGGACGGCTTGAGCGTCTGAGTGATTGTCATGTTCCAATCAGCTGTAGGGCCTGCCGCGCGATCTCGAGCTCCTCGTTCGTCGGGATCACGAGCACCTCAACCGCGGCACCGTCAGGCGAGATGCGGCGCTCGGCACGCGACTCCAGCTCGTTGCGGTCATCGTCGATCTCGATTCCGAGAAACTCCAGTCCGGCTAGCGAACGGCGACGCAGCAGCGCAGAGTTCTCTCCGACGCCGGCGGTGAACACGATGACGTCCACGCCACCGAGCAGGGCGATGTAGGCGCCCAGGTAGTGGCGCATGCGGTGGCGCCAGACGGCGAGCGCGGTGATGGCCGCGGCATCCCCCTCGGAGGCGGCAATCTGCACGTCTCGCATGTCGCCATTGCCGGTGAGGCCGAGCAGCCCGCTGCGCTTGTTGAGCAGGTCATCCAGCTCGTCCATGCTCATCCCCGCCTCGCGGTGCAGGTGCACGAGCACGGCGGGATCGAGGTCGCCGGAGCGGGTGCCCATGACGAGGCCCTCGAGCGGGGTGAGCCCCATCGAGGTGTCCACCGAGCGACCGCCGTCGATAGCTGTCATCGAGGCCCCGTTGCCGAGGTGCAGCACGATGGTCTTGAGCGATTCGAGCGGTCGGCCGAGAAAGTCGGCCGCGCGCTCGCTCACGTACTTGTGCGAGGTCCCGTGGAATCCGTAGCGGCGCACGCCGTACTGCTCGGCCAGGTCGACCGGGATTGCATAGAGATAGGCCGCGGGCAGCATGGTCTGGTGGAAAGCGGTATCGAAGACCGCGACGTGCGGCACGCTCGGCAGGGCGGCACGGGCGGCACGGATGCCGAGCAGGTTGGCAGGGTTGTGCAGCGGTGCGAGGGCAGAGAGGCCCTCGATCGCGGCCTCGACGTCAGGGGTGATGACGGTCGCGCTCGCGAACTGCGACCCGCCGTGGACGACCCGGTGCCCCACCGCGGCCACCTCATGGCCGGCCAGCTGCTCGAGCACGCCGGCGAGCGCCACCGTGTGGTCGGCCGGGCCGCCGTCGCCGATGCGGTCGATAGTGCCCTTGAGCGCGACCTCGCCCGACTCGACGTCGATGAGCTGGTATTTGACCGACGACGAGCCGGAGTTGACGACGAAGATCGCGGTCATGGGGTCACACCCGTCGAGACCTGCGCCTGGATCGCCGTGATGGCCACCGTGTTGATGATGTCGCGCACGAGAGCGCCCCGCGACAGGTCATTGACCGGCTTGTTGAGCCCCTGCAGCACCGGCCCGACGGCGACGGCGCCCGAGCTGCGCTGAACCGCCTTGTAGGTGTTGTTGCCCGTGTTGAGGTCGGGGAAGATGAACACGGTCGCCTGGCCGGCGACCGGCGAGCCGGGCATCTTCGAGGCGCCGACGGTGGGATCCGCGGCGGCGTCGTACTGCATGGGTCCGTCGACGATCAGCTGGGGTGCGCGCTCGTGCACGAGGGCGGTCGCGGCGCGCACCTTGTCGACATCCGCTCCCGCTCCGGACTCACCGGTGGAGTACGACAGCATCGCCACGCGCGGGTCGATGCCGAACTGGTCGGCGGTGCCGGCGCTCGATATCGCGATGTCGGCGAGCTGCTCGCTCGTCGGGTCGGGCACGACGGCGCAGTCGCCGTAGACGAGCACGCGGTCGCTCAAAGCCATAAAGAAGACGGATGAGACAACGCTCACCCCCGGCCGCGTCTTGATCACCTCGAAGCCCGGCTTGATCGTGTGGGCGGTCGTGTGGGCAGCGCCCGAGACCATGCCGTCGGCGAGGCCGAGGTGCACCATCATCGTGCCGAAATAGCTCACGTCGGTGACGATGTCGCGCGCCTCCTCGACAGTCATGCCCTTGTGAGCGCGCACCCGCGCGTACTCGACGGCGAACTGCTCGCGCAGGTCGGGGTCTGTGGGGCTCAGCACGGTCGCATCCGCGATGTCGACACCGAGGCCGGCGGCACGAGCGCGGATGTCGCCCTCGTCGCCGAGGATCGTCAGCGTCGCCACCCCGCGGCTGAGCAGCGTTCCGGCAGCCCGGAGGATGCGGTCGTCACTGCCCTCCGGCAGCACGATGTGCTTGAGGTCGGCCCGCGCCCGCTCCATGAGCGCGTACTCGAACATCAGCGGCGTGACGGCGTCACTCTTGCCGACGCTGAGGGCCTGCAGCAGCGCGGCGCCGTCGACATTCTGCTCGAAGAGGGCGAGGGCGGTGTCGAGCTTGCGCTGCGAGTCGGCGGCCAGGCGCCCGCGGGTCTGCGCGATGCGCTGCGCGGTGGCGAAGGTGCCGAATTCGGTCGTGATGATCGGCAGCTCGTCGTCGAGTCCCTCGATGAGCCGGACGATCTGGGGCGGCAGGTCGAAGCCGCCGTTGAGCACCACGGCGGCGAGCGAGGGGAAAGTGCCCGAGGCGTGAGCGGTGAGAACCGCGAGCAGCATCTCGGAGCGGTCGCCGGGAACCACGACGACACCGCCCTCCACCAGGCGCAGCAGAACGTTGTCGACGGTCATGGCGGCGATCACCACGCCCATGGCCTCGCGCTGCAGCAACGCCTCATCCCCGCGCAGCAGCGTGCCCTCGACCGCCTCCTGGATGGCGCCGACCGTCGGCGCGACCAGCAGCGGGCTCTCGGGGATCGCCCACACCGGAACGTCGGTCTTGATCGCGGTCTCGGCCCCCTCGTCCGCCCGGTTCACGATGACCGCGAGCAGGCTGGCGTGGGCGAGGGCGAGCTCTGGGATGCTCAGCTCGGCGATCTGGCGCATCTCGTCGGCGGTGCGGCCGCGCGACTCGTCCATGCTGCGGCCGGTGAGCACGAGCAGCACGGGGGCGCCGAGGTTGGCCGCGATGCGCGCGTTGTAGCTGAGCTCGGTCGGGCTGCCGACGTCGGTGTAGTCGCTGCCGACGATGACGACGGCGTCGCACTTGGCCTCGATGTCTTTGAAGCGCTCGACGATGACGGCCAGGGCGGCATCCGGGTCTCGGTGCACATCGTCGTAGGTGACGCCGACGCACTCGTCGTACTCGAGGTCGACACCGTCGTGCGCGAGCAGCAGCTCGAGCACGTAGTCGCGCTCGGTGATGCTGCGCGCGATCGGCCGGAACACCCCGACCCGCGGAACCTCGTGGACGAGGGTGTCGAGAACCCCCAGCGCGACGGAGGACTTGCCCGAGTGCCCCTCGGCAGACGTGATGTAGATCGATTCGGCCACACGCCCACTGTATTGGCGCGACCTGAGCGGGAGGTGCCGAAGGTCCCGCCGGAAATGGAAAGGACCCCTCGCGCACCCGCCAGAGCCCGGTTACCCTTGCTGCGTTTCCGCCCTGGGGGAGTTGGCCTGGATGGCGCCACGCGAGGAGCCGGGGTTAA
>JAAFHU010000020.1:9831-23721 GCA_013297645.1 Actinomycetota bacterium | reverse complement strand
CCGTCGGCGGGGGAGACGGTGATGGCGAGGGCGGCGTCGTGATTACTCATGCCTCCACCTCGAAATCGAATCGCAGTGAGAGTTCATTAGAAGACTCCAGTCGCCTATAGCTGAGATCGCTGACCAGGGCGCGGATGATCTTGACGCCGTACCCCCGAGGCTGCAGAACATGCGGATCGGGGATCGGCACCGCCGCGAGGTCGAAGGGCTCGCCCGAGTCACTGACGCGCACGGTGAGATTCTCGTCCGTCAACGCCAGAGCCAGTGCCAGCGTGCTGCCACCGGGCAGGTTGGCGTGGTCGATCACGTTCATGCAGGCCTCGTGCACCGCGAGCTCTGCGCGCGCGAAGAGGGCGGAACCGGTCTGCGGCTGCAGCACCGCGAGGCACGCCGTGAGCCATTCCCCGACGGCGCGCACCGCGAGTGCGTTCGCCTCGATCTGCAGCTCCGACTCGGCGAGCACGCTCATTGCTGCACCGCCGCGCCCCGCAGCACGACGAGCGTCGAGTCGTCAGAGGCAGGGCTCCCGGCCGCGAAGTCGCGCAGAACGTCGAACACCGACGTGCCGAAAGCGGTGGACGACATCGACGGCGCGGTGAGGCAGAGGTCGCGAAACGGGCTGTAGCCGAACATCGCTCCCGAGGGGTCGGACTGCTCGGCCAACCCGTCGGAGCCGATCACGAGGCAGTCGTCCCCCTCGAGCACGAAGCTCGTCACGGTCGGGATGCGGTGTCGCACGACTCCCAGCGGCGGCACCGACGGCCCGATGGTCTCTGCGTTCCCTGCGCTCACGCGCAGAAGGGGAGAATGGCCGGCGTTGACGATCGACACCGATCGTCCCTTCTCGGTGACGACCCCGACCGCCATGGTGATGAACACGCCGGCGTCATCGAGGTGGTCGAAGAGCTCGTCTTCGATGCGGGCGAAGACGTCGACGACCGAGGCGTCGCGGTGCGCGAGGAATGCCACGCGGCACGCGGCGACCGCGCGGGTCATCAGCATCGCGGCAGGCAGCCCCTTGCCGGCGACGTCGCCGACCGCGAACCAGATCGAGCCGTCGGTCTGGCCGAAGACGTAGAAGTCGCCCCCGGTCAGTGACGCGGGCACCGTCTTGGCGAAGATATCGATCGACGCCGACTTCGGGGGGCGATCGGTGATCACCGATTGCGCCAGCGCCGATGCCAGTTGGTGCTCCCGTTCGACGGCGGCCTGCGCGAGCTCTCGTTTGTGCAACTCGGTGAAGGCCAGCATGAGTCCCAGCGCCGAGACAACCGCTTCGATGAGCGGGATGTCGGTGGTCGAGAATGGGCGCCCGGGGCGGAAGAAGCCGACATAGCGCTCTGCCTGTCCGTCGGGGTCGAGCGTGCAGATCATCGCGCTGTCTGCGGCCGCATTGCGGAGCAGGTCGTTCGGTGCATCGGCAATGCCCCGCAGTGCGATGGCAGTGGAGGCCGCCAGGTCGTCGGTGTCACCGGCGGTTGCCGCAACCGCGCCCCCGTCGAAGAGCACGACGAGCGTGGACGAGGTCAGGGCCAGGGCCTTCTCGAGCAGCAGTCCGATGCTCTGATCGCTCGCAATACCCTGAACGTTGATCTGGGCGAGAGACTTCATCGCGAGGATGCGGTCGTGGCTGGCCACGAGTGCACCCGTGAGCTCGCCCTGGATCGACTGGAACTCGTGGATCGAGTCGCGCACCATGGCAGCGGCCCGCTGTGCCGTGGTGGGGTCGGATTCATGCGCGCCGGCCCGCGCGGCGAGCAGATCGATTGCTGCGTCGACCGAGGTCAGCTCGGTGGCCGTGTCCGCGGAATGCGTGCGCACACTCACGGCGACTCCGCCGACGTGCTCTCTGTCGTGAAGATTCCTGCGAGGTCGGTGATCTCGAGGATCACGCGCACGGGGTCGGAGAGCTCGACGAGGATAACCTCGCCCGAGAGCGCTTTGGCCGCCTTCTGCAGGCGCACCAACTCGGCAAGCGCCGTGGAGTCGACGAACGCGACCTGGGACAGGTCGAGCCGCAGCACATTGTGCTCGGCGCTGAGAAGCGGCTCGACGGTGCGGCGAAAGCCCTCGGCCTCGTGGGCGTCAAAGCGGCCGACGAGGTGCACGATACTGAGCGACGGGCCGCTCTCGGTTCGGATGATCATGCACGTGTTCCCTTCTCGTTCGCGGCAACGGCTGCCCGCGCGCCGCGTGTAGCGGCCTGGCTGTCTACATTCTGGTACCGACCACGCGCATCAAACAGGCGGATTCGCATGAGGTCGCGCAGAAACTGCATGCTCACCTTCGCGGCGTCGACGGTCGAGCCCGGGGCGTCGATCCATTCCACCGGCACCTCCGTGGTGCGGTAGCCCAGCTTGTGGGCGAGGTAGAGAACCTCGAGGTCGAAGGAGAAGCCTTCGACGATCTGCATGCTGAACAGCGTCTTCGCCGCGTCGGCGGTGAAGAGCTTGAACCCGCACTGGGTGTCGGAGACACTGACGCCGAAGCCCTTGGACACGACGATGCGAAGCCCTCCGCTGAGGATGCGGCGCGAGAGGCTCTTGCCGCTCACCTCGGCTCCCTCGGCGGCGCGCGACCCGACGACCACATCGAAGCCCTCGTGAATGAGCGCGTTCAAACGGTCGAACTGCTCGATCGGGGTTGACTGGTCCGCATCGGCGAAGAGCACGACGCTGCCCCGTGCCGCGAGCATGCCCCGGCGAACGGCGTTGCCCTTGCCCGCGTTCTTCTCGGCGATGAGCAGGCGCAGGTTGGCGAAGCGCAGGTCCTGGATGAGCGCCACCGTCGAATCTGTCGAACCGTCGTCGGCGATGATCAGCTCCCACGGCTCGCCGCGCGAGCTCATGTGCGTTGCAATGGCGCCGATCGTCGGCAGGATTCTCCACTCCTCGTTGTAGGCAGGAATGACCACCGAGACCACCGGTGGTCCCTCAAGGGGCTCGGTCACCCACTGGCGGTAGGCGCGGTATGCGGATGTCACCTCGGTCATAACAACACCTCTTCTGGTTCTGGAGTGGATGCGCGAGCAGGCTGCCGCATGCGGCCCGCGAGCGCGCGCGCCGCGAGCACGACGACGAGAAGGCCCATGGCGATCGCCTGCACGGCGATGAGCGTGGTGATGCCGTCATGCCAGATGAGCAGCAGCGAGAGCTGCAGCACGGATGCCGCGAGCAGTAGCCACGACTCGGTGACCCGCGACTGCGATAGGCGGTAGCTCGCAACGAGGTTGCCGATCGCGAAAAGGGTAGTCATGGCGGCATAGGCGGCCAGGGGAAGCGAGAGGTGCGCGTATGCCGGTCCGAGTACAACCCCCAGCACCGGTCCGCCGAGCCAGAGGGCGCCCAGCGAGCAGGCGGCGCCGATGGCGAGTACCGCGACGATTCCGCCCCCGAGCACGGTCGACGACTCTCGGCCCGCCGCGTGCCGTCGGGCGACCACGGGGAACACCACGGTGGCGACCGACCAGGCCAGGAAGAAGACGGCACGGCCGACGAGCGCGACGGCCGCGTAGATTCCGGCGTCGGTGGGGGTGAAGGTCGCCTTGGCTACGAAGATGTCGCTGTTGTTCGCGATGATCTGGCCGATGAGCAGGATCGACACGAGGGCGGCATAGGCGCGCACCTCGCTGCCGCTGATTCCGTCTCCCATCACGGTGCTCCGCGAGCGGCTGGTGACGGTCACGATCGCGCAGGTGACGATGAACGAGGCAGTGAGGGCGATCGTCGCCCCGTTGACGCCGAGCCCGAGTGTGACGAGCACGATGCCTAGCCCGAGCCGGGCGATCATCTCGACCACGAACGAGAGCGCGAGCGGTGAGAACAGCAGTCTCGCCTGCATGACGCCGCGGCCGACCGCCTGCACCAGCCAGAAGGGAACGCCGATGCCGAGAATCATGAACGGCTCGGGCGACGCGGTGTGGAAGACGCTCGACCAGAAGGGTGCCGCTCCGACGAGCGCCGCCCCGGTGACGATGCCGGCCCCGAGCGCTACCCAGCGCAGTCGCCGGGCGAGCTGGTCGGAGTCGCCCGGGTATCCGTTCTCGTCGGACCGCGCGATGAACC
This sequence comes from Actinomycetota bacterium, assembly GCA_013297645.1. Lineage (GTDB taxonomy): Bacteria > Actinomycetota > Actinomycetes > Actinomycetales > Microbacteriaceae > Conyzicola. The sequence goes on along the minus strand of JAAFHU010000020.1, from coordinate 19,657 downwards.
GCGCGGCGACGAGCTGCAGGCAGAGGGCAATCGAGGTGAGGCTGAAGAGGAAGGTAACCATGAGGTTGGCATCGGAGAACTCCGCCGGCGTGAGCACGCGGCCGAGGAACAGGTTGAGCACGTAGTTGCCGGCGTTGGAGACGAGCATCGCGATGGCGAGCACCGTGCCGCCTCCGACAAGTGACCGGGTTGTCCTCGTGGAGTGGTCGCCGTTCGCACTCATCGTGCGGCCCGCTTGGCGAGGAGTCGCTCAATATGGGCGACGTGCCACTGCACGACCTCCGACATCGGGATGCCGGTGGCGGCGGCGAAATTGCGCCGCCCGAGCTGTGCCTGCTTCGCCGGGTCGTCGAGCACCTCGGCGATGGCGTCGGCCAGGCTCAGCGGATCGCCCGGCTCGAAGTAAACGCCCCGAAATCCCTCTTCTTCGATGATGTCGACGAGATCGCCGATGCGCGGCAGCACAGCGGCCCGACCGTATTCCCCCGCCTGGTGCAGCACCCCGGAGCTACCGGTCGTCGACGTGTACGGGAAGGCGACCACGCTCGACGAGAGGAACAGCGGCGCCACCTCGTTCTCTGCGATATACCCGGGAAACTCGATGTTGGGAATGTCGGCGTACCGCGCTGCGGCTGCCGCCATGTAGCCGGCCGAGTTGGGGCTGTCAGTGCCGGCCAGAACGAGCCGGATGTTGTCGTACCCGCGGCGCAGCAGCTCACGGTAGGCGTCGACCAGCATGTCGACCGTCTTGTAGGTGCCCCACTTGCCGAAGGCCATGATCGCGCGCGGTCCAGGAGGCACATCGAAGGACGGCACCGGCACGTCCTCGAAGCTGCCGTGTGGAGCGAGGATCGCATTCTTCGCGCCGTAGCTCGCCTGCAGGAACTCCACGTACCGCGGGATGGTCAGGGCGACGAGGTCGGCGCGCAGCAGGGCTCGGGTGAGGATGCGGCCGGCCAGCGTCATCAGCCGTGCCGTCACGGCGGAGCCGGCGAAGCCCGCATCCTTCATGTCGACGTTGTCCGCGAGATTGTGCAGCACGAGCAGGGTCGGCACGCGGCGCAGCCGCAGCACGGCGGGTATCAACAGCCCGAGTGCGCCGGGGATGCGGCGGTCGCCGAAGGTGGCGAACTGCAGATTGAGCACCACGGCGTCCGGTCGGGTCTGGGCGATTGCGGCAGGCAGGGTGCGAAGGCTGCCCATGCCGTTGAAGCGCCAGGACGGCACGAAGGTCACGCGGTCCATCGGCTCGGGATCGCCCGCGTCGGTGATGTCGGAGTAGACGATCACCTGCTCGACCTCGTCGAGCCGGGAGAGGTGCTTGACGAGGTGGTAGCCGAACTCGTTGAGGCTGTTGCGGCTCGGCGGAAAGGCCGAGACCACCCCGATGCGCAGCCGGCGCGACACGAGTTGAGCCTGCGCGCGTGCGGCGGCCTCTCGTGTTTTCACCGCGCCCCCCCGGGTTGCTCTACTGGTTCCCGGGGCAGGAGCCGGCACGTCCACACCTTGCTTCTGCGCCTCGACACTCACTGCGCCGGGAGCTTTTGCCCGAGCATAAGCCCGCGGCATCATGGCTCGAGGAGGTGCTCGCGCGACGTGTTCGTTTTGCGAACACGCGGCATTCGTCGGGCGAGAACCAGAGGTTAGCCTGAGCGCGGAGACCCTGAGGTGGTGAGTCGTGACGCTGGTCATGCCGAGGATGTCGGGGTTGGTCGACGGAGCACGGTTGCGCGCTCTCATCGTCGTCTTTGCCGTACTCCTCGCCGAGACGGTGGCATACGGCGTCTCGCTCTGGCTGCTTCCCGCCTCGGACGGCGCGTGGTGGTGGAACAGCCTCAACTACATCGGGATCGAGCTCGCCGCCGCCGCATTGGTCGCCGCACGGGCAATCCTGGTTCCGCGCGAGCGCCCTCCGTGGGTGCTGATGAGCCTGGGCCTGCTCTGCCTGGTCGCGGGCGACTCCGTCGAGGCCTTCTCTGTCGCCCCGGGATCCCCCCAGCCCAACGCGCCACTCTCGCAGGCCCTCTATGTCGGCTTCGTAGTCTTGTTCTTTGTCGCACTCGGCCTGATCATCCGCACGCGGGCAACCCGAACCTCGGTCTCGGTCTGGCTCGACGGGGTGATCGCTGCGCTCGGCCTGCTCGCGATCGTGTCGTTCCTGACGATCTCGCCCGGCGAGGCGCTCCAAGGCGGCTCCCTTATCGAGTTGCTCTACCCCGCAGCCCCGATGCTGTTCGTGGCCGTACTAATCGGGGCGCTCACCGCGCTCGACCACCGGCCGGGTATCGGCTGGTGGCTGCTCCTCACTGCGGCGCTCCTGATGTCGGTATCCAACATCGTGCTCAGCCCGGCGTTCGGCAGCGGCACCTATTCCTTCGGGCAGCCCGCGGACGTGCTGTGGCCGCTCGCCGCGCTGGTGACCGCTGCCGGTGCGTGGGTCGCGCGACCGGCCGTGGTCAACGCATCGACCCCATCGCGCGGCATCGTCTTCGCCCCCGCCATCTTCTCCGTGTGCGCGCTCGTCATTCTCGTTGCGAACGTGGTGAACCGGGTCTCGTTCGTGACCGAGTACTTCGCCCTCGGTGCGCTGGGCATCGCCATCCTCAGGCTTCTCATCTCGGTGGCCGAGGCCGAGCGGCTGCGCCGACGCGAGCTTCTGCTCAGCGTCTCACTCGAGCGCGCGCGCGACGAGGCACTGGACGCCGCAAACGCGAAAGCCAACTTTCTTGCGACGATGAGCCACGAGATCAGGACTCCGCTCAACGCGGTGCTGGGCATGAACGAGCTGCTGCTCGACACCGACCTCGATGAGACCCAGCGTGACTACGTGGAGAAGGCCTCGCTCAGCGGCTCCCTGCTGCTCGAGCTGATCACCGACATCCTCGACTTCTCGAAGATCGAGGCGGGCGCGGTCGAGCTGGAGAACCGCCGCTTCGACCTCGCTCGACTCGTGACGGCGAGCGCCACGGTGCTGTCCTTCGCGGCGCAGAGCAAGAAGGTGCCCATCGTCGCCGACTACGCCGAGGACTGCCCCCGGTTCGTTCGCGGAGACCCCACCCGCCTGCGCCAGGTTCTCGTCAACCTGCTGGGCAATGCCGTCAAGTTCACGTCTAGCGGCGAGGTGCGGCTGGCTGTCAGCCGGGGTCACGCCGCGGGTTCGGTGCGGTTCGAGGTGTCCGACACCGGAATCGGAATCACCGAGCAGCAACTCGCCCGGCTCTTCGAGCCGTTCACCCAGGCCGATGAGTCCACCACGCGCGTGCACGGGGGCACGGGGCTGGGGCTCACCATCTGCCAATCCCTGGTCGGCATCATGGGGGGACGGATCGAGGTGTCGAGTACCCCGGGCGAGGGGTCGAGGTTCTGGTTCGAGATAGTCCTCGCCGAGGCGTCCGCCCCCGAGGGCGAGCTGCTCGACGATCGGCTCGTCTCGCGCAGCGACGAACCGCTTCGCGTGCTCGTCGCGGAAGACAACGAGTCTCTGCAGCTGCTCTCCACCCGGCTGGTCACGAAGCTCGGCCACACGGTCGATGTCGTCGGCAGCGGCGGCGCCGCCGTCTCGGCGGTCATATCCGGACGCTACGACGTGGTTCTCATGGACGTGCACATGCCCGCCATGGACGGACTGGAGGCTACCCGCCGCATCCGCGCCGCCGGCGCCTCGATCCGACAGCCCCGCATCGTCGCACTGACCGCCAGCGCCACGGTTCGCGATCGGGACTCCTGCTTCGCCGCCGGCATGGACGACTACGTGTCAAAGCCGTTCACCAGCGAGGATCTGCGTCAGGCCTTCGTCGCAGTGGAGGTGGAGCCCTGGGATCCCGAGCCGAGCGCCGAAGAGCGTCCGTTCGGCATCCTGGACGAGTTGGGCCCAGAGATGAAAGCGGAGATCCTTCGGTCCTTCGTGGTGCGTACCGCCGACGATCTGGCGATGCTGGAGCGGGCGCACTCCAGTGGCGACGGAGGCAACCTGCGGTTCATCGCCCACCGGATGCGCGGCAGCAGCCTCATGATCGGAGCTACCGACCTCGCCGAGTGCTGCCTCGCGGTCGAGACCGTCGCCGTCGACGCCCCCCATGACGCGTCCCTGCTGGTCGCGGTGCGGGACGCGCTAGAGGCCACCGTGCGCGCCATCGACCGGCAGGCGCACGAGGATGCGTAGGCGCGCTGGCGGTGCAGAGCCGGCGGTGCCCGCCGCCGATCCTCCGATCGCGGCACGGCCCGAAGGGACCGCCGGGCTCTCGACCAAGACCATCGCGCTGCTCGCCGGCGCGGTCTTCTACGTCGCCTCGTTCATTATCTTCCGTGACGTGCTCGCCGCGATTCCCGCGGTGCTGCGCGGCGACGCGGTCATCGCCGGCGACGAACTCGTGCCCTTCTTCAACTGGCACAGTCAGCTGCTCGACCAGGCCGCCGGACAGTTCAATGAACTGGTCAACGGGTACGAGTTCCGGGTGAGATATGCGTTCCTCACCACCTGGCTCCGCTACTACCCGGTGCTGCCCTTCGCGATTCTCCTGGTGATCCCCAGCCTGTTCTGGGTCGCCTACCTCACCGTCGCGCGGTTCATGGACAAGGTCTTCACCTCGCTGTCGAGCCAGGCGATCTATCTGGCGACGTTCTTTCCCGTCGCGTTGATCTACCTGATCATGGTCTACGCCAAGATCACGCACTTCTACACGCTGATCCTCGGCCTCGTGTTGATGACGATCTCGGCGCTCTGGATGCTCTACGCGCTGCTCTTCGCCGGCCGACGGTGGAAGCGCTACATGGCGATCGCCAGCCTCGCGACGCTGTTCAACCCGGCTATTCACTACCTCATTCTCTTCAGCCTCTTCTTCGCCATCACGATCGTCACGCTGCTCGTCGGCGAGATCGGCAACTGGATTCGGCACGGCGGGCCCGGGCGCGCGCGCTCGCTTCCACGGCGAATCCGCCGACTGGTGACCGAGTCGGGGCGGGTGCGGCGGCTTCGCGCGTGGTTCGGGCGGTTCGCCGTCACCATCACGGGGCGATCCATTCTTGCCTTCGCGATGTACGCGCTGATCACCCTCATTCCCTACGCGCTCTTCGTGAAATACGTCGCCCTCGCCGGCGTGTCGAATCTCACCGATACGGTGCCGGGCGACTTCTACTTCATCCAGGACGCCTCGGTCTCGTGGCTGCACGAGCTCTCGTGGGATCTTGCCGGCATCACCGACAAAATCCTCTTCGGCGACTATCTCGCCAAGGTGCCGCGGTACCCGGATGCCGTCTACACGCTGCTGCTCTTCGTGCCCCTGGCCATCCCGGCTGTGCGTCGCCGCCTCTTCAGAACACGACCGCACCGGCAGCTGCTCGGAGTCCTCTACGTCGCCATCGGCTTCGCGATGTGGGCGACGATCGGGTACGGCGAGCCGCTGTGGTTTCCCACTTTTCACCGAACCCTGGCGGCGTTGGCGATCACGGCGAACGACAGCCATTCCGCGCTGGGCAACCTCGTCGTGACCGCGGCTGGCACGGTCGTTCAGATTCTGCGCTTCCCCCACCGGTTTCAGCTCATCCTCTTCATGCTGGCACCTCTGATCATGTCGCTGACCCTGGCCTTTCTCATCGACGCGGTGAGCGGGCGGTGGCTGGGGGCCGCGGGGGGTGCTCCCGCGTCGCGCGCATCCGGAGTGATCCGCCGCGCCTTTCCGCGGCCGATCGCCGTTCGACTGCGCAGCGCGAAGCCGCGTCCAGCCCGCACCCGCAGCAGCGGCGCGGCGAAGACGCAGGCGCGATCAGCGCTTGTCACCAGGGTGCTGGCGACCGCGTGTATCGGGGCGGTGTTCTTCACACCCTTCTGGTCGAATGACCCCTACCGCACTGTCTTTGCCTCGGGCAACATGGCCGGGTTCCTCTCCCCGTTCCCGCTCGACGACCTCAAGGCGCTCAAGCAGGTTCTCAACGACCTGCCGGAAGGCAAGACTGTCGTGCTGCCGCCGACCGAGACCGCCAAGCTCGTAGCCGACACCAACGGCATCGATCACAAGTTCATCGACAAGTTCTTCATCTACTACCTGGACAAGCCCAGCTACTACTACGGACTCACGGGCGATGTGAAGAACAAGTTCGAGTTCTTCCTCATCCTGCGAGGGCTCTACTACCAACAGGACTGGTGGATCAACGAGGCGCGCGACATCCAGGTGCGCTACATCGTCGTCAACCGCAAGATCCACTCGAACAACGGGGTGGGCGCAGAGTACCTCCCCGATGTCGAGAGCTACGTGGAGCCGGCTCTGCAGCGGCTGAGCGACGACGTCGTGCTGCGCTACGAGAACGACAGCTACGCGCTCTACGAGATCACCGACCAGCCCAAGCCCAACCGCCCGGTGCTGCTCGTGGACTCCAGCTGGCAGAGCTACCTCAACCTCGTGTTCAACCACCGCAATCTGAGCCGCTGCTACAAGTTCGAGTACACCCCGTACTTCGATCCGACGAGCATCGCCGCCGATGCGCCGATTCAGCTGCTCACCGATGACGTGCACACGTCGGCGCTCGACCTCTACATGATCAACCACCCGGATGCGGTGTCCGGTCCTGATTCGCGCATGTTCGCGTTCAACCCCGACGTGGTCGCGTCGAACTACTACCTCTCACCGATGTTCCGGTCGTTCCTGCTCTTCTCGAACACCAAGTGGAACCGCACCGAGATGATCACGCCGGGCGTCTTCGGCACTCTGCGCGGATCGTTCATCGGTGTGCCGCGAGCCACCAACTTCAGCGTGCCGGTCTCGGTCAAGACGGCGGGCCAGTACCGCGTTCTGCTTCGCACGGCGAATACCGCCAACAGCGTGCACATCACCGCGCCAACGCTCGACGTCGACGAGACCTTCGAGCTGCGATCGCCGAGCGCCAATCTCAAGATGTTCCCGACCGACGATGTCTACAAGACGGACCGGGTGGCCGCCGACACCTCAGAGATGTCGGTCGCCGACCTGGAGGCCGCGATTCCCGACGAGCTGGTACCCGTCAACTTCGGCTACAGCTACCAGGACCTCGGCGTGGTCGATGCCGCAGCCGGAAACCACACCTTCTCGTTCGACAAGACGGACACCAACCCCATGCTCATCGAGGGCGTGATGATGGTGCCGGAGGCGGAGTACCAGGCACTGGAGCTTCCCGCTACCGTGACCCCGATCACCGATCCGAGCCTGCTCGGATGCTCGGAGCGCACCGAGAGCACCGGCACGACCGACGGCTACGTCGATCCTGCAGCCAACCCCGAGCACGCGAACCTCACCGCCGACGAGCTGCTCAGCCTCGCCGCCGCAGATGTTCAGGACCTCGCGCCCCCCGAGGGCGGCGTGGTCGGGTCCAGCTGGCTCGGAGTTGTGCTCACCGTGCTGCTGCTCATCGCCAGCGCCCTGATAGTTCGGTGGAGAGCTCGCCTGCGCCCCGATGAGATCGACGAACCACAGCAATCACCAACGAAGGAGCCCTCGCCATGACGACCACCGCACGCAGGATCGTGTTCCTCGGCACGCACGGCCAGTACAACATCGGCGACGAGCTGCTGCTCGACACCTTCCTCACCCAGCTCGGCGCCGAGCACCAGTACGTCGTGAACAGCTACGACCCGGAGTTCACCCGAGCCCAGCTCGCGGGTCGCTTCTCTGCCACTGTCATCGATACCGCCCGGGACCGGGTCACGCTGCTCCGCGCGCTGCTGCGCTGCGACCTGCTCGTCTTCGGCGGCGGGTCCATCATCAAGGAGCTCTACGCGTCGACCGGGCGCAACCGCTACTCGACGCTGTTGATGATCCTCGCCATCGTGACCTTCGCGCGCCGCATCGCGCGCAAGCCGATAGCGATGCTCAACGTCGGCGTCGGGCCCGTGCGCAGTCCCCGAGGCCTGCGCCTCGCGCGCATGATCCTCTCGCAGGTCGACCTGCTCACCGTTCGCGACGATCGCTCACTCGCGACCTGCCAGTCGATTGGCATCGAGCCGGTGCGCGCCACCGATGCGGTGTTCTCTGCAGACGCGCGTGCTCTCCTCGGCGACGCTGCCCTGCCGGCCGCCGGTTCGGGGACGGCGCTGCGCGTCGCGCTCAACCTCAACTTCGACATCGAGAACCCCGACAACTGGGAGCCGTTCCTCGAGGGACTCGCGGCAGCGCTCGAGCAGGTGAACGCGTCGCACCCGATCGAGCTGCACGCCCTGCCGATGCAGGCGGGCTTCAAGGACCACGACGACGCAGAGATTCTCGACGCCTTCGCCGCGCGCGTTCCCTCGATTCCCTTCGTACGGCACGAACTGCCGTCCCACAATGACGCCGCCCGACTCATCGGCAGCTGCGACCTCGTGGTCAGCGAGCGCTTGCACGCGATCGTCATGGCATCGATTCTCGGGGTTCCGTCGTATGTGCTCGCCTACGACGTGAAGGTGACAGAGCTCGCCGCGATGCTCGGCCTCGCAGAGTGGAGCGTGAATATCAACCAGCCCTTCGACCCGAGCGTGGTGGGTGACCGGGTGATCCAGCTCATCGAGGAGCGAGCGTCAGTCGGCGCGCAGGTGCGACAGCGCAGCGCTGAGCTCGGCGTCGAGGCGGAGCGAAACTTCGAGGCCGCGCGGCAGTGGGTTGCTACGGCGCATTAGCGCACGCGCGGCAGCCCCGAGGGGTGCTCGCCGGCCTGCGCATCGAGCCGCTCGACGCGCTGCGGCCCGCGGTTGAGAAGATGGACGCATGATCCTCTCCCACGGTGCCCTGCTGCGCGGGGCGCGCCCCGGCGACGAGCCCGGCATCCTCGCCTGCATCATGGCTCTGGCCGTCTACGAGAACGAGCCGGATGCCGTCGACAACACGGTCGACGACCTCACCGCCACTCTCTTCGGCCCCGAGCCGCGGGCCTTCGCCCACGTGGTCGAGCGCGACGGCCAGATCGTCGGCATCGCCGTGTGGTTCATCACGTACTCGACCTGGACGGGCCGTCACGGCATCTGGCTCGAAGACCTCTACGTGCTCGATAGCGAGCGCGGGCGCGGCTACGGCAAGGCGCTGATGCGTGCGCTCGCCGCGCTGTGCGTCGAGCGCGGCTATGCGCGCTTCGAGTGGACCGTGCTCGACTGGAACGAGCCGGCCATCGGCTTCTACCGCTCGCTCGGCGTCACACCCCTCAGCGAGTGGACGACGCAGCGCCTCACCGGCGCCGAGCTCGCCGCCCTCGCTACGCCGCGCTGACCTCGATCTGCCCGCCGTCGAAGACGAGGTAGCGGTTCGCGATCTTGTCGGTGAAAAAGCGGTCGTGGCTGACCACGATGACGGCGCCCGGGAAGTGCGCTAGCGCGCGCTCCATCACCTGGGTGCTCGACAGGTCCAAGTGGTTCGTCGGCTCGTCGAGAACCAGCACGGATGCACCGCTCAGCAGGCACTGCGCCATCGCGACCCGGGCCCGCTGGCCTCCACTGAGCCCGCCGATGCGCTGCTTCAGCTCCGCCTCGCTGAACTGGAACATCGAGAGGAAGCGCGCGACCGACTTGCGGGTCGCCGTGAGGGCGAGACTGTCGGGCATCGCGTTGACGGCATGCGTGACCGTGTCGTCGTCGTCGAGCTGGTCGAGCATCTCGTTGTAGCTGACGACACGGGCGCCGCTGGCCCAGGCGACCTCGCCGGCATCCGCCTTCTCCTCTCCCAGCAGAACGCGCAACAGGGTGCTCTTGCCACTGCCGTTCGCGCCGATGACGGCGATGCGGTTGCCGCGGCGCAGCTCGAAGTGCAGGCCGCTGAACAGGGTGCGGTCACCGTAGCTCTTCGAGAGGCCTTCGACCCGGGCCAGCACGCCTTTGATGTGCAGGCCGCCATAG
>JAAFHU010000020.1:0-9821 GCA_013297645.1 Actinomycetota bacterium | reverse complement strand
TGGCGGCCTTGGCTGCCTCGCGCCGGTCGGCGATGCCCTCCGACTCGAAGGCGAGAAGCTCCGACTCATGCACGAACTGCGCCTCGAGGGTCTTGAGGCGAAACTGCTTCTGCACGACGTACTGCTCGAAGTTGCCCGGGTACTCGTGCAGGTGAAAGTTCTCGAGTTCGATGATGCGGGTGACGACGGTGTCGAGAAAACGCCGGTCGTGCGACACGATGATCGCGGCGCCCTTAAAGGCACGGAACCAGGCCTCGAGCCACTCCACGCCCGCGACGTCGAGAAAGTTGGTCGGCTCGTCGAGCAGCAGCACCTGGGGGTCTTCGAGCACGATCTTGGCGAGGGCGGCCCGGTTGCGCCATCCGCCAGACAGATCGTCGATCGGAATACTGCGGTGCTCCTCGGTGAAGCCGAGGGTAGTGAGGGCGGTGTCGATGCGGCGCTGGTAATCCCAGCCGTCGAGACGCTCCATCTGCTCGAATAGCTCGGACTGGCGCAGGATAAGGGCGTCAAGATCGTCGCCCTGCGCGATCGCGGCGTCGATGCTGGCGAGCTCGGCCTCGATCGCGTGAATCTCGTCGAACAGCCCCTCGAGCACCTCGGTGATCGTCTGCGTGCCGTTGAGTTCGGAGAACTGCGAGAAGTAGCCGATGCGCAGCCCGTCCTCGACCGACACCGTGCCCTCGTCCGGGGTGACCTGCTCGAGGATCAGCTTGAGCATCGTTGACTTGCCCGACCCATTGCGACCGATGAGTCCGACCCGATCGCCCGTCTCGAGGCGGAAGAAGGCCTCGCGCAGGATCTGTTGGTTCTCGAATCGCACGGCGACGTCGTTGAATCGGATGAGGCTCACTGTGCAACCGTAGGTCAGTTAGCGATCCCGAATCGCCCGGAACACCATCTGGCCAATCGCCAGCACCAGCAGGATTCCGAACAGCACGGATGCCAGCTGCGGCGTCATGAGGAAGGCAACAGCCACCCCGCCGAACGACGACGCCGTCGCCGCGAGTCCCGCGATGATGCCATCCCTCGGCCGCACCAGCCCGTTGCGCGTGTTCGCGATCGACCCGGTCAGCCCGGTGGGGATCATGGCCAGCAGTGACGTGCCCTTGGCCAGCAGGTCGCTCGCGCCGAAGAGGGCGATGAGCACCGGCACGGCAATCACCCCGCCGCCGATTCCGAACAGGCCGCTGGCCACGCCCATGACAAGGCCGAGCACCAGCAGCCCGGCGACCGCGGCGGGCGAGACCTCGAATCCCTCACCCCGCACAGGAACCTCGAAGAACAGCCGCACCGCGGTGACGAGCAGCAGTGCGATGAACAGCCAGCGCAGCCAGCCGAGCGGCAGCTGCTTGAGCAGTCGCGTGCCGACAAGCGAGCCGCCGATTCCTCCGGCGGCGATGAGCAGGCCGGCGAGCAGGTCGAGATGGCCGGCGACGCCGTACTGGATCGCCCCGGCGACGGCCGACGGCACGATCGCCACGAGCGAGGTCGCTGCCGCGTGGCGCTGGTCGAGGCCGATCAGCCAGACGAGCAGCGGAACCATGACGATGCCGCCCCCGACGCCGAACATGCCGCTGAGGAATCCACCGACCGCGCCGACCAGTAGCAGGAGCAGTATTCGGCGCACGGTCTCGACCCTACCGCCGCGACGTAGGCTGACAACCGTGTACAGCACAAAGGAGGTTGCCGGCGTCTCTCTCGGCGGCATCACGTAGTCGCGCCCCCGCGCGTCCACCCGGATGCGCGTCGATTCTGCACGCCTACTATCCGAAAGAAACGACCATGCTTGCTGTAACCGAGAAGACCATCCGCGAATCCTTCGTCAACGCGTCGAAGAAGGAGGTCAACGACCTGTCGCTGCCCGACGACTTCGAGTCGGTCGACTTCGAGAAACTCGACTACCTCGGCTGGCGCGATCGCAAGATCGCCCGCCGCGCCTACATCGCTGTGCAGACCGACGACGGCCTCGTCTGCGTCATGCTCAGGCAGGCCGAGGCGGGTCCACGATCACGGGCGCAGTGCTCCTGGTGCCAGGACGTCACGCTGCCCAACGACGTCGTGTTGTACACCGCCCGCCGATCGGGTGCCGCTGGGCGCCACGGCAACGTCGTCGGCACCCTCATCTGCGCGAACTTCGAGTGTTCGTCGAACGTGCGCAAGCTGCCCCCCATGGCCTACATCGGCTTCGACGCAGAAGCGGCGCGCGAGGAGCGCATCGTCACATTACAGATTCGGGCGGCGGACTTCGCGGGCGGGGTTTAGCGCGCCACGCTCCACGGGTCCGGCGCGAACCCGATCGGGCTCATGCCGCTGAGCCACTGGCGGTGGGTGGCCCCGGCCGCGGCCCGCAGGGTGCGGAAGTAGCCGATCAGCTGGCGGTCTTCGCTGCGCTCCGCCCAGGTGACCGCGCGGTAGCCGCGCTCGCCGGCGATCTCGAGCAGCCGGATCACACCGTACTTGCGGCCGAGGTCGCCGGTCATGACCCACTCCCCGGGCGCGACCTCGACGGCCGCGAGGATGGGATGCCAATCCTGCAGATAGCTGCGCCGCGCCCGGGCGAGGGCGTCGACGGCATCCTGGTGGGTGTGCTGCACGTGCGTCCTTCATTCAGCCGGCCGCAGCCGCAAGCCTATGGCTCGACGCCGACAGGCGTTAGGCTCGCGAACGGAAGCGAGGCACAAGGATGAGCAACGACAGTTTCGACCCGCGGTTCGATCCGGCATTCCAGCCCGGATTCGAGGCGGCGCCGGTCACCCCGAAGAAGACCCGAAGCAGCAACCCGGCGAAGGCGGCCCTCGAGTCCGCCCGAGTCGAGGCCGAGGTGGCCCCGGTGGGCGACGCCGAGGCCGAGGCCGTCTCCCGCGCCAAGCCCAACCCCTTCCTTGTCGCCCTCAGCGCCATCAGCGTCGCGCTCATCGCGGGCGGGCTCGGAACCTCGCAGTGGATCCGCTCGCTGTTCCTGCAGGACGACATCCGCCTCGACCTCGATTTCTTCTCGCTCGACACCCTCAAGATCGCTGCCCCGCTCGCCGTGGCCCTGGGCATCGCGATCGGTGCGGGCGTGCTGTTCGTCTACGCGATCCGCTGGAACAAGAACAACAGTTAGAAATTGCCGACGCGCCGGATGGTCGTGAGACCCGACCGGTGAATCTCGGTCGCGGCGATTGCCTCGGATTGCCGGCTCCCTGTACGTTGTCAGCGAGCAAAAAACGGGTGAAAACACCCATTTTTGACCCGGCCTGTCAACCGATTAGCTAGCGGTGTGCGTCGAGACGAGGTGAGCGTGCAGACAGAGGTGAGGGCGCAGCTCGACCTTGACCACTTCGTCGCGCACGAGTACCCGAAGGTGGTCGCCGCGGTCGGCCTGATCACGGGCGACCGACAGGGCGCGGCTGATGCCGTGCAAGACGCGATCCTCGGGTACATCTCGAGCCCGCCGAAGCAGCCGGTGAAGAACGTCGCGGCGTGGATCACCGTGGTAGCGAGCAACCGCGTGCGAGACGCGTACCGTAGGCAGGGGGCAGAGCAGCGGGCACTCGCGAAACTGGGCCACGTCGACGAGGGAGTGGACGACGTCGTCGAGTCGCTCGACATCGATGTGAAGAATGCGTTGATGCAGCTGCCGACACAGCAGCGGCAGGTGGCGACCCTGCACTACCTGCTCGACCAGTCGGTCGAGACGATCGCCGAAGGACTTGGTGTCAGTGAAGGCACCGTGAAGACCCAGCTGCACCGGGCGCGAAAAGCGCTCGCTGCACGTCTGAGGAAGGAGGATCACCATGACTGACATCGATGACGTGCTGCGGCAGTCGTTCGCGCGCATTGCAGAACCAGGTGACCCTGCCGGTGTCGTCGAGGCGATACGAGCACGTATGGCTGCTGGCGACACCGGCACTCCCGCCGCGACCTCGGGATTCAGCGCCGGCCGCGGATGGTTCTGGCCCTTCCTCGCGCTTGCCGTGGTGCTCGGTGTGCTCGGCGGCGCCCTTGGCGCGAGCGGAGCATTCGCCCCCGACGTGCCCGCTGCAATCGCCCCGCCCGTTCTCAACATCGACAGTGCACGGCCGACCGAGTCGCCCACGCCCACGGTCTCGGCCAGGGTGACCGCCGAGCCGACGGCGACACCCACTGCGATCCCGGCACCGGCTCCGGTCGCCCCTGCTGCCGACACCACCGGCCCGACGCTCGGGGGTGCTTCGCGGTCGCCCTCCGAGGTCTTCGCCGCCGACAGCGAGGCCGACTATTGCGACATCGTCTCGACCATCAGCGTGGTCGCGAACGACAATGTCGCGGTGACGGGCGTGCTCATCAGCTGGACGGGTGTCGAGAGCGGGTCGGGGCAGATGTCGAGCGGCGCAAGCTGGACCTTCGCGTTCAACCCGGCACAGTCGACGCCGACGGGAGATGTCACCTTCACTCTCGTGGCGCGAGATGCCGCGGGAAACACCAGTGCTCCCGCGACCACGACGGTCAAAGTCTGGAGCGCCGGCAACTGCGTCATCTAGGGTGAGCGCATGCCCGTCATCCGCATCGCTGCCGCGGTGATCGTCGACGGGCGAGGCAGCATCCTGCTCGTGCGCAAGCAGGGCACATCCGCATGGATGCAGCCGGGCGGCAAACTCGAAGCCGGCGAGCTGCCTGACGCGGCCCTCGCCCGCGAGCTCTTCGAGGAGCTCGCGCTCGTCGTCGATCCTGCGACTTTCGACCACTGGGGCCGCTTCACCGCTGCGGCGGCCAACGAAGCCGGGCACACCGTCGACTGCGACATCTATGCCCTGGCCATCGAGCAGACGCCCGTCGCCTCGGCCGAGATCGCGGAGTTGCGCTGGGTGGCGCTCGACGACACGCAGCTCGAGATAGCGCCGCTCGCGCTCGAGCAGGTCTTCCCGCGGCTGCGGGCTAGCGTGGCGTAGTGGGGTCGGCCGGCTTCTCGCCGGCGAAGGGGTCGGCCTTCGGGTCGGCGGGCAGAGTCGGCCAGGGCGTCTGCACCGGCGGGGCTGCGGGTGCCGCCGTCGCGCGGAACGCATTGCGCAGCACGCTGAAGCAGCCGAGGATGCCGAACAGCACGGCGATGCCCAGCGAGAGGTAGAGGCCGCCGTCGCCGCTCGAGAGGTAGAGGCCGAAGATGTCGCCGAATCCGGGGTACGACAGCGCCTCGATCGGTGAGATGCCGGCGACCTGCCCGATGCCGATGGCCACGTCGGCGACGAGTCCGGCGATGATCGACAGCACGACGGTGACGAGGGTGATGACCGTGATGCGAATCGCGCCGGCACGGCCGATCATCCCGCCGGACCCGAGGCGATAGAGGAATGTGGCCAACAGCGCCACACCGAAGGTGACGATGGAGGCGACGAAGCCGATGCTCCAGATGAGCGTCCAGACGATGATGCCGGCGGGGATCGTCAGCAGAGCGACCACAGTGCCGCGGTTGGCGTCCTCGATGGGAGCGGGCGGCAGGTCGGTGGAGTAGGTCA
The DNA here is from genome assembly GCA_013297645.1 of Actinomycetota bacterium. Classification (GTDB taxonomy): domain Bacteria; phylum Actinomycetota; class Actinomycetes; order Actinomycetales; family Microbacteriaceae; genus Conyzicola. The sequence continues at coordinate 4,341 of JAAFHU010000020.1, read as the reverse complement.
TGGGGTCCAATCGGTCGGTGGCTCGTCGCAACCCTACCGGTCGGTCTACTGCTGCACCCGCCCCCGTTCGAGGTCGGGCTGGCACCGCGGGCACCAGTACACATCCCGTTGGATGAGCGGGGTTGGCCCGAGCTGCGACGCGCGTATGCGGGTGCCACATCGCCGGCACGGCTGGTTCGCCCGTCCGTACACCCAGCTCGTCTGGCGTGGCCGCAGGTCGCCCGTCAGCGAGCGGATCGATCGGTCCTTATTGAGGTTGATCACGCGGAATGCGGTGCTCACCAGCGCATCGACGTCGACCGTGCCCACCGGGCGCCACGGGTTGAGGCCGCGTAGAAAGAGCAGGTCGTTGGCGTACTCGTTGCCGAGGCCGGCGAGGTTGCGCTGCTCGAGGGCGGCGACGAAGACCGGGGTCTCGGGGTCGCGCCGCAGGTTCGCGGCGGCCAGCGCGGCATCCCAGTCCGGTCCGAGCAGGTCGGGTCCGAGGTAGTCGAGCTCCGACTCCTGGTCGCGGTGCCACACCTCGAGGGTGCCGAGCGAGAAGCCGACCGCGACCCACTCCGCCGTGCCGATGATCGCCCGCGCCTGGAACTCGGGCCGCGACCACTTCGTATCGGGGCGGTACAGGTGCCAGCTGCCCTCCATCTTCAAATGCGAGTGGATGCTGAAGTCGCCGATCCGCATGAGCAGGTGTTTGCCCCGGCTGACGACCCCCTCGATCACCTCGCCGGTCAGGTCGACCGTGGCGAAGGCCGGAACCCGAATGTCGCAGCGCGTCACCACCGCCCCGGCGAGAGCCGCATTGAGGTTCTTCGCCGAGAGGTAGACGGTATCGCCCTCAGGCATGCAGCACCTCAGGCATGAAGGCGCAGCCCCTGCGGGTTCAACAGGAAGCCGGCCGCGAGGAGCGCATCGCCGAAGGGCGTACCGATGACGAAGTCGCCGTTGGCCTTGTCGACGCGCAGCTTGCCGAGGTTCTGCCGCACGACGCGGGCGAGGTCGGTGGCGGCGAGCTGCAGCACCGCCACGTCGTCCGTGAAGACGAGCGCGGTCTTGCCGCCGCGCTCGAGGTAGACCGTCAGGGCGCCGTCGACGAGGATGACGATTCCCCCCGCCTTGCGACCCGGCCGGTGCCCGCCCTCTTGCGACGGCCAGGGCAGCGCGGCGCCGTAGGGATTGGCCGGGTCGGTCGCGGCGAGGGTGACGACACTCGGCTCGTCCCGGGTGGCGATGCCGTCTTTCGTGAAGCCGCGCAACCGGTCGATCGTCGCACCGGTCGCGAACTGGGCAGCGCCGAGCCCCTCGATGAAGTAGCCGCGGCGGGCGCGACCGGTCTCTTCGAAGCCGCTGAGCACGCGGTAGGCGAGCGAGAAGCCGCCCCGCACCCCCTCGCTCTGCACGGCTCCGCGCGTCACGACGCCATGCCGCTCGAGCAGCTGCTCGGCCATCTGCTTGGCGCGGATCGTGTTGTCCGTTCCGCCCAGCGGTAACAGCGACCAGCGGCCGCCGACCGACGGGGGCCCGCCAACCGACGGAAGTCCGACACGGCCGCGGTAGGCGCGAACCCGTGGCGCGCGCTGTCGGGAGGCGACGGGGCCCCCGAGGTACGCCCGCAGGGGCGCGAGCGTGTCGTTGGTGACGAGGCCGGCCCAGACGAGCTCCCACAGGGCCTGCTGCAGGCTCTTGTCGTCAGTGGACCCGACCGCCTGCGCGAGCTGGCGGAAGAAGAAGGCGCCGCCGCCGGCGAGGGCTTCGAGAATGGACGTCTCGAGATCCGTCCGTTCTTGCACGTCCCCTGGCCCCGGCAGAGTGACACTCGCCGAGTCGGCGAGGTGGAGGCTCACCCACCCGTCGTTGCCCGGCAGATCGCCCTGCCCGGCCCAGCTGACTTCGCCGGTGAGCATGAGCTCGTCGAGCATGACGGGCGAGTAGTCGCGAACGCGGGCGGGAAGCACGAGCGACTCCCACGCGGATGCCGGCAGCGCGAGCCCGGCCAACTGGTCGACCACCTGCGCGACGCCGTCCACGCCCCGCAGCTTGGAGCCCACGTTCTGCCAGACCGGCAGAAAGCGGCCGTAGGTAGCGGCGTCCACCGGCTCGACCTCGTGGCGCAGTGCCGCCAACGAACGGGAGCGCAGGCGGCGCAGCACCTCGATGTCGCACCACTCGCTGCCCGAGGCCCCCGGGCGAAACTCCCCCTCGACGATGCGGCGCTCACCCACGAGCTTGCGCAGCGCCTGACCGACGACCGCCGTGCCGAGGCCGAAGCGCTCGGCGACCTGCTGCGTCGTGAAGGGCCCATGGCTGCGGGCATACCGGGCGACGAGGTCGCCGAGCGGGTCGGCCACCGGCTCGAGGAATGCCACCGGCACGCCGATCGGCACCGGGGTGCCAAGGGCGTCGCGCAGGCGGCCGGCATCCTCGGCGACGGCCCAGCGCAGCTCGCCGGTGATCGTGGCGGCGATGAGGCGGTTGGCGCGCACGAGCTGGTCGAGTTGGTCGCTGCCGCCGGTGGAGCGCTCCTGGATCTCGGTGAGCGACTGCGGGCCGAGCAGGCGCAGCAGGTCGACCACGCCCTCGGCGTCTTTCGCCTTGCGGTCGGGGGTAAGGCGCTGCAGCTCGAGCTCGGTCTGCTCGATGACGCCCGGGTCGAGCAGCTCGCGCAGCTCGGCGCGGCCGAGCAGCTCGGCGAGCAGGGTCGGGTCGAGCGAGAGTGCTGCGGCGCGGCGTTCGGCGAGCGGCGAGTCCCCCTCGTACATGAAGGCCGCGACGTAGCCGAAGAGCATCGAGCGCGCGTAGGGGGAGGGCACGTCGGTCTCGGTCTCGACGATGCGGATCGTGCGGTTCTCGATCTCGCTCGTGATCAGGGTGAGGGCGGGTAGGTCGTAGACGTCTTGCAGCACCTCGCGCACCGTCTCGAGCACGATCGGAAAGCTCGGGTACTTGTAGGCGACCTCGAGCAGTGCGGCGGCCCGTTGGCGCTGCTGCCAGAGCGGGGAGCGCTTGCCGGGGTTGTAGCGGGGCAGCAGCAGCGCGCGCGCCGCGGCCTCGCGAAAACGCGATGCGAACAGCGCGCTGCCCCCGACCTCGCTCGTGACGAGCTGGTCGAGCTCGTCCCGCTCGAAGACGAAGAGGGATGCCCCTGGCGGCTCGGCATCGCTGTCGGGGATGCGCACGACGATGCCGTCGTCGCTCGCCATCGCCGCGCCCTCGACGCCGATGCGCTCGCGGATGCGTGCGCCGACCGCCAGCGCCCACGGCGCGTGCACGGGCATCCCGTATGGCGAATGCAAGATCACGCGCCAGTCGCCGAGCTCGTCGCGGAAGCGCTCGACCACCAGCGTCGTGTCGGTCGGAACCTGCCCGGTCGAGGCCTTCTGTTCGGCGACAAAGGCGATGAGGTTCGTGGCGGCCCGGTCATCCAGCCCTGCCTTGTGCAGGCGTTCGGCGACCCCGGTGCTCGAGCCCGTCGAGAGCTCTCTCGAGAAGGCCCCGATCGCCTTGCCCAGTTCGGCGGGCCGGCCCAGCCCGTCGCCCTTCCAGAAGGGCGCCCGGGCGGGAACCCCGAAGGCGGGCGAGACGAGCACGCGGTCGTGGGTGATGTCCTCGATGCGCCAGCTGGTCGTGCCGAGCGCGAAGACGTCGCTCACCCGGGACTCGTAGACCATCTCTTCGTCGAGCTCGCCGACACGCATGCCCCCGGTAGACGGATCACCGCCCACCATGAAGACCCCGTAGAGCCCGCGGTCGGGAATCGTTCCGCCACTCGTCACCGCCAGCCGCTGCGCACCGGGCCGCCCGGTGAGGGTGCCGGCGACGCGGTCCCAGACGATGCGCGGCCGCAGCTCGGCGAACTCGTCGCTCGGGTACAGCCCGCTGAGCAGGTCGAGGGTCGCCTCGTATGCACTGCGGGGGAGTGTGGCGAAGGGAGCGCTGCGCCGCACGGTGTCGTACCACTCGTCGATCTGCACCGGCTCAAGGGCGACGGCCGCCACGGTCTGCTGCGCGAGGATGTCGAGCGGGTTCTTGGGAACGCTGATCGCCTCGATCTGCCCCGAGAGCATCCGCTCGCTCGCGACCGCGGTGTGCAGCAGGTCGGCCCGGTGCTTCGGGAACATGACCCCCTTCGAGACCTCGCCCACCTGGTGGCCGGCGCGGCCGAGCCGCTGCAGCCCGCTGGCGACGCTCGGCGGGCTCTCGACTTGGATCACCAGGTCGACCGCCCCCATGTCGATTCCCAACTCGAGGGACGAGGTGGCGACCACGCAGCGCAGCACCCCCGACTTGAGGTCGTCCTCGATGATCGCGCGCTGCTCCTTGCTGACCGAGCCGTGGTGCGCC